>JBOHBB010000326.1:0-4169 GCA_050698135.1 Gaiellaceae bacterium | reverse complement strand
GCCTCCTCCTGTACGCGATCGGCTGGCTCGCGATGCCGGAAGCGGAGCCCGGCGCCGTGCGAGCCGCGGACGCGCCGCTCGCCGACCAGCCCCCGACCGGGACGGCCGGAGCGGTCGTCCTCGGCCTGATCTTCGTCGTCCTCGGCGCGTTCTTCCTCGTCGACGAGATCTGGTCCGACTTCCTCGCCTGGAAGTACATCTGGCCGATCGCGCTGATCGCCGTCGGGGCGGTCGTCCTCCTTCGAGCGCGACAATGAGCGGCCGCGCAGGGCTCGGCATCGTCCTGCTCGCGGCCGGAGTCCTCTGGCTGCTCGCCGCCGCGGACGTCGTCGACGTGTCGTATCGCGTTGCCGTCGGGGCGCTGCTCGTCGTCATCGGCGTCGTGATCATGGTGAGCCGCGGGCGGCGCGCGCTGCTCGTCCTCGTCGGCATCCTCGTCGTGCTCGCGGGGATCCCTGCGCTCTTCGTCGACTCGGACGTGTGGTCGGACGGGATCGGGGACGCGGTCGAGGCGCCGGCATCGCGTGCCGATCTCGAGCCCTTCGAGCACGGCATCGGGAAGCTGACGGTCGACCTCACGACCCCCGGCCTGCCGCTCGACGACGCGTCGGTCGAGGCGAGCCTCGGGATCGGGGACCTCCTCGTCCTCGTCCCGCGGGACACCGACGTGTCGCTCGACGCCCATGTCGGCGTCGGAAACATCCAGGCGTTCGGCGAGGAGGAGAACGGGGTCGACGTGGATCTGAGTGGCATCACGGGGACCTCCGGCTCACAGGAGCTCGACCTCGAGCTCGACGTCGGGATCGGGAACATCCGCGTCGAGCTGCGGTAGACGCGCGCGCCAGGCCTCGAGGCGCGCCCCGCCCTACTCGTACGCGATCGCCCGTAGCGGGTCGAGCTTCGCCGCCCGGCGGGCTGGGAACACCGCGGCGATGATCCCGACGACGATCGCGGCGATCACGAACACGATCACCTGGGCGGTCGGGAAGGAGAAGACGAGGAAGTCCACGCGCACGATGAGCAGCGCCGCGAGGACGAGCCCGAGCACGATGCCGATCGCGGCGCCGATGAGCGCGGTGATGATGCTCTCGTGGCGGATCATGCGCCGCACCTGGCGGCGGGTCATCCCGATCGCGCGCAGCATTCCGATCTCGCGCGTCCGCTCGAAGACGGTGAGGACGAGCGTGTTCACGATCCCGAACAGGCTCACGATGACCGAGAGGGCGAGCAGGACGTAGAGGATGTTGAGAACGGAGCTCAGCCCCGAGATCTGGTTGTCGATGAACTGCTGGCGGGTCTGCGCCTTCGCGTTCGGGAAGTCCTCCAGAGACCTGTCGAGAGCCGCCTGGTTCGCGTCCGTCTCCCCGCCCCCCATCTTCACGAACGAGTAGAGGTTCCGCGGCTGGGGCACCTCGGAGTCCCAGACCGCCGCCGAGATCGTCACGTTCCCGAACGGCGAGCCGCCCGTCGGAGGGTCGAAGATGCCGTCGATCTCGAAGACCCGGTTGTTCCCGTTCGGGAAGGTGACCTGGATCCCGTCCCCGACGCCGAGGTTCTCGTCCTTCGCGAAGCCGTCGTCGATGAACGCGCCGTCGTCGCCGAGGGTCGAGAAGATCTCCTGCGAGCCCTCCTTCCACGTCATGTCGATCACCTGCGCCATCCCCGGGTCGACTGCGGTCACGAAGTGAACGTTGCCGTCGACGAGCGCCTCCCCCGTCCGGACGTTCCCGACCGCGGTGACGCCCGGTGTCTTCGCCGCCGCCTCGGCGGCGTCGATCGGGATCGGCGAGAAGTTGTTCTGCGCGGTGATTGCGTAGTCGCCCGTGAAGAGGTCGTTGACCGCTCCGCGGAAGGAGGCGATGAGGCCGGAGGCGAGCGTAGCGACGAGGGTGACGAGCGCGAGCCCGATCATCAGTGCCGCCGCCGTCGACGCAGTCCGCTGCGGGTTCCGGCGGGCGTTGTCGCGGGCGAGCCCTCCCGCGACGCCGAAGAACCGCGCGGGGAACCAGCCGAGCAGCTGGGCGAGCGGGCGGACGAGTCGCGACGAGAAGAAGGCGACGCCGAGGAAGATGCAGAGCGTGCCGACGCCCATCCAGATCAGGACTTGCGTCGTCCCGAGCCCACTACGGAAGATGCCGTACGCGAGCGCCGCGAACCCGAGCAGCGCCAGGACCGCGGCGCCGACGCTGCGAAGCCGCCGGAACCTGGGCTCCGGGAGGGTGCCGCCCTCGCGAACGGCCGCCACGGGAGGGACGCGCGTCGCGCGGACCGCGGGGCGCAGGCTGGCGAGGAGCGTGACGAGGATCCCGACGAGGAGGGCCACGACGACCGTCCGGGCGAGGAACACGAGACCCGTGTTCGGGAGCGTGAAGCCGACCGCGTTGAACAGGCTGAAGAGGCCCTCGGCGAGCAGGAGCCCGAGGAAGAGCCCGACGACCGAGGCGACGACCCCCATGACGAGAGCTTCGACGACGATCGAGCGGAGGATCTGGCGTCGCGACGCGCCGAGCATGCGCAGGGTCGCCAACTCGCGCGTCCGCTGGGCGATCGTGATCGAAAGCGAGTTCGCGATCACGAACGCGCCGACGAAGAGAGCGATGCCCCCGAACGCGAGCAGGAACCCGCGGAAGAAGGAGATGAACTCGTCCGTCCCTTCCGCGTCGGAGGCGACCTGCTCCTGGGACGTCTTCACCTGCGTCCCCTCCGGAAGAATCGCGTCGATCTCGCGCACGAGCTGTGCGTCCGTCACCCCCTGCTTCGCGGCCACGGCGATCTCGTCCAGCTGTCCCTGCTTCTTCATCAGCCGCTGTGCGGTCGAGAGGTCGAAGCCCGCGAGGGTCGCCCCGCCGATCGTAAGGCCGGAGCTGAACTGGACGATCCCCGAGATGCGGAGCCGCTGCACCGGCCCCTCCACCTGCACGCCGATCGTCTCCCCGATCTCGAAGTCCTCCTTGCCCGCCGTCTCCTTGTCGACGACGAGCTCGTTCTCCCGCGGCCAGGCCCCGTCGACCAGCGTGAGCGGGTTGAAGACGGAGTCGCCGTTCGCTATCGAGAAACCGAGGTTCGGGGCGCCTCCGTACACGACGGCCTTCCCGTCGTCGCCGATGAGCTGCGTCGCATCGCTGTCGACGCTCGCCTCCGCCGCGGCGACACCGGGGAGCTTCCTCACCTCGGGCAGGAGCGACTCGTCGAACGTGGGTGCGCTGACGCCGCTGTCCTCGCCGAGGTCGAACGCCGACTTGCCCGAGATGACTGCGTTCGAGCCCTGTCGGATGTCGGTGAAGATCTTGTCGAACGCCTGGTCGATCGAGTCGGTCAGAACGTACGTGCCGCTGATCATGGCGACGCCGAGCACGATCGCCAACGCGGTCAGTGCTGTGCGCAGCTTGCGGCTCAGGAGGCCGCGGAGCGCGAAGCGGGTCACGGCGCGAGCCTACTCGTAGGCGATCGCCTCGAGCGGGTCGAGCTTCGCCGCGCGCCGGGCGGGCATGATCGCGGCCAGGATCCCGATGACGATCGCGACGATCGTGAGGATGACGAGCTGCACCCACGGGATCGCGAAGCGAACGTCGTACTCCGAGAGCGCCCGGTTCACGAGCGCGGCGAGGAAGATCCCGAGCGGGAGCCCGATCGCCGCGCCGATGAGCGCCGTGATGATGCTCTCCTGGCGGATCATCCGGCGGACCTGCCGGCGCGTCATGCCGATCGCCCGCAGCATCCCGATCTCGCGCGTGCGCTCGTAAACGGTGAGGACGAGCGTGTTGATCATCCCGAAGACGCTCACGAAGACCGCGAGGGTCAGCATCACGTAGAGGAACGAGATGAACTGGTTGAAGTCGGCGTCCTCGCGCTGGATCCACTCCTCGCGCGTCTCGAGCTGCGTGTCCGGGAAGCCCGCGATCGCCTCCTCCATCTGCGCACGGCCTTCTGCGGTCGGCTCGCCGGGGACGTTCGCCCACGTCCAGCGGTTCCGCGGGCGGTCGTAGAGCGAGTCGAAGAGCTCGGTCGAGACGTTCACGCTCTCGAGCAGCGGGTAGAAGGGAGGCGGCTCGAAGGTCCCCGCCACCGTGATCTCCGCTGCGCGGTCGGCGGTGGAGCGGAGGGTGAGCGTGTCGCCCACCGAGATGTCGTGGTCCTCGGCGTAGTTCGAGCTCACGACCGCCTTCGTC
>JBOHBB010000325.1:0-14453 GCA_050698135.1 Gaiellaceae bacterium | reverse complement strand
CCGGCACGGCGTGCGCCTCCTCGGCCGAGAACGAGAGCTTCACCGCGTCCCAGGCAGGCCCGAGGCCCTCCTCGATCGCGCTCCACTGATCGGCGGCCAGCATGGGCCGTGCAGCTTACTCGGGCTGCTCCGATCGCCGCGGTGCGAGTACCTGGGAGGACGCAGGCGTGCCCGTCCGGAGCTCGCGGCTTCGCTCCACCTCGGCGTTCACCTCGCCGCCGAAGAGGAGCGCGAGGCCGGTGAGCCACAGCCACGTGAGCGTGACGATGACCGCGGAGAACGAACCCCACGCCTTGTTGTACGAGCCGAACATGCTCGCGTAGACGGAGAACCCTCCCGAGGCGACGAGCCAGACGACGACCGCAACCAGCGCTCCGGGTGTCACGAACCGCCAATGTCGATGCTCGACGTCGGGCGCGAAGTAGTGGAGCACGGCGAACGCGGTCAACAGCCCCGCGACGAGGAGTGGCCACTGGACGGTCCACCAGACCCAGGGGACCGCGCCCTCGAGCCCGAGTTCACGTCCGAGCCAGCGCTCGAGGTAGGGGCCGAAGACGAGGAGGAGCCCCACGAGCACCGTCGCGGCGCCGATCGCCACGACCATCGACAGTGCGATGAGCCGCTTCCTCACGAAGGAGCGCCCGTCCGTGCGGTCGTAGGCGGTGTTCAGTGCCTTCATGTACGTCGTCATCGCGCTCGTCGAGCCCCACAGGGCAAGCAGGAGCCCCACGATCGTCATCAGGATCCCCGTCGAGGACCGCTGCTCGAGGCGCTGCAGGCTCCCACCGAGGAGCTCGGTCGCCTCGCTCGGCATGAAGGTCCCGAATCGGTCCATGAGTTCGGAGATCGTGTCGGGCGTCGCAACGAGCGAGAACGCCCCGACGGCGAGGAGTAGCGTGGACGGGATCGCGAAGAAGGAGCTGTAGGCGAGCGCGGATGCCGCCACCGGCAGATCGTCGTCCACGGTCTCTTTCCCCGCCCGCTGGAAGATGGCAACCCAGTCCCGCAGCGTGAGGTCGCGAAGCGACGGGTCGGAGATCCTGGGCTCCGAATGCTCCGGCTGCGGGGTCGGCGCTTCGCTCTCTCCCGTCTGACCGTGCGCGGACGCGTCCATCGTCAGCGCTGCCCGCGCCACGGAGCAGCCAACGGCTGGTCGCTTCGCGCCACGCGGGCGGCGTACCCTTCGCCTGCCTCGGACAAACGGCACCCGGACACGGCACGCGAACGCTTGTCGCCATAATGGCCGGTTCATGGCCACCGTCGAGGAGAGGGCGGAATCGGGGGGCAGCGGCGTCTCGGACGAGATGCTGCGTGCGTTCTTCCGCGAGATGCTCCTGATCCGCCGGTTCGAGGAGAAGGTCGAGGAGCGATTCCGCGCCGGCGAGCTTCCCGGCTTCCTGCACGTCGCGATCGGGCAGGAGGCGACGGCTAGCGGTGTGTGCGCCGCGCTCGAGCGAGAGGACGTGATCGCCTCTACCCACCGGGCGCACGGGCACGCAATCGCCAAGGGCACGTCCGTCGACCGGATCATGGCCGAGCTGTACGGGAAGAAGGAGGGCTGCTCGGGCGGGTTCGGCGGCTCGATGCACCTGTACGACGTCGAGGTCGGCCTGCTGGGCGCCAACGCGGTCGTCGCGGGTGGCATCCCCGGGATCGTGGGCTCGGCGCTCGCCTTCCAGCTGAAGGGCGAGCAGCGTGTCGCCGTCGCGTTCTTCGGGGACGGAGCGACGAACGCGGGCACGTTCCACGAGTCGCTGAACCTCGCGCAGCTGTGGAAGGTGCCGGCGATCTTCGTCCTCGAGAACAACGGCTGGGCGGAGTCCACTCCGGCCGTGCAGCATTCGCCGCTTCCGGTGGACGAGCTCGGCAAGCGCGCCGTCGCGTACGGGATGAAGCTCATCGAGGTGGACGGGCAGGACGTCGAGCTCGTATACCTCGCCGCGCTCGCCTCCCGCGAGCACGCGCTGTCGGGCAAGGGGCCGGTCCTGCTGCACCTCCGGACGAACCGCCTCAGCGGGCACTACATCGGCGACCCTCAGATCTACCGCGACAAGGACGAGCTGAAGCGCGAGCGCGAGACGAGGGACCCGATCGAGCTCCTCAGGGCGCGGCTCGAGCTGTCCGACGAGGGCTTCTCGGCGCTCGACGCGGAGGTGACGGCCGAGGTCGAGGCGTCGGTCGAGTTCGCGAAGGCGGGCACCGATCCCGATCCCGAGGACGCGCTCAAGTTCGTCTATGCCTGAGGTGACCTACAGGGAGGCGGTGCGCGACGCCCTCTCGCGCGCGCTCCGCGAAGACGACAGCGTCTTCCTCATGGGCGAGGACATCGCCGAGATGGGCGGGTCGATGGCCGTCACGCAGGGCCTGCTCGACGAGTTCGGGCCGAAGCGCGTCCGCAACACACCGATCTCCGAGATGGCGATCGTCGGCAGCGGCATCGGCGCCGCGATGCAGGGGATGCGCCCGATCGTCGAGATCATGTACGAGGACTTCCTCACGCTCTCGATGGAGCAGCTCGTCAACCAGGCGGCCAAGCACCGGACGATGTCGGGCGGCCAGCTGAAGGTCCCGCTGACGATCCGCACCCAGGGAGGCGCGGGCTGGTCGCCGGGCGCGCAGCACGCGCAGCAGCTGGAGGCGTGGTTCGTGCACGTTCCGGGGCTCAAGGTCGTCTTCGCCTCGACGCCGGAGGACGTGCGCGGGCTCCTCTGGTCGTCCATCTACGACGACAACCCCGTCGTCTTCTTCGAGCACCGGACGCTGTATCCGCTGAAGGGCGAGGTGCCGGACGAGCTGGAGCCGATCCCGCTCGGCAAGGCGCGGATCCACCGCGAGGGCACGGACGTCACCGTCGTCGCGACTGGCCGGCTCGTCCACGAGGCGCTGAAGGCGGCCGAGGAGGCCGAGAAGGACGGGATCTCGGTCGAGGTCGTCGACCCGCGCACGCTGCTCCCGCTCGACGAGGAGGCGATCGTCGCCTCCGTGCGCAAGACGACGCGCTGCGTGACCGCGCACGAGGCGGTGACCCGGGGCGGGTTCGGCGCCGAGCTCGCCGCGGTCGTTCAGCACGGCGCCTTCGACTGGCTCGACGCGCCCATCGAGCGTGTCGGGGCGAGGTTCGCGCCGCTCCCGTTCGCCCCGGCGCTGGAGCAGTGGGTCGTCCCGCATGCCGCGGACGTCCTCGACGCGATCAGGCGCACCGTCGCCAAGGCGTAGCGTGGCCGTCGAGGTCAAGCTCCCGCGTCTGGGCCAGGGCATGGAGGCGGGCACGATCGTCCGCTGGCTCAAGTCGGAGGGCGACGCCGTCGCCAAAGGAGAGCCTCTTTACGAGCTCGACACGGACAAGGTGACGCAGGAGGTCGAGGCGGATGCCGACGGCGTCCTGCTGAAGATCGTGATTCGGGACGGGGAGGTCGATGTCGGCACGACGGTCGGCGTGATCGGCGCCGAGGGCGAGGACGTCTCAGGCGTCGGCGACGGCAACGGCGCCCCGCCCCAGCCGGCGGCGCCGGCGGTCGAGGCTCCCGAGACGGCAGCGATCGGGGAGGAACGGGCGCCTGCGTCCGCCACCGCCGAGGAGCAGGCTCCCGCGTCCGCCAGCACGCAGGTTCCCGCCGGCGCCGGCGAGCGCGTGAAGGCGAGCCCGCTCGCCCGGCGGATCGCCCGCGAGCTGGGAGTGGACCTCGCGTCTATCGCCGGCACGGGCCCGGAGGGCCGGGTGATCGCGGAGGACGTCGAGCGGGGCGCGCCGCCGCCGGCTCCTGCCGCGGCTCCGGCCGCGCCGGCCGCTCCGCCGGGGGAGGTGGAGGTCGTCGAGCTGACCTCGATCCGGCGGACGATCGCGCGCCGGCTCACGGAGGCCTGGGAGGCCCCCGTGTTTCAGCTCTCCGTCACCGCGGACGCCTCCGAGCTGGCTGCGACGCGCGAGCGAATGGTCGAGCTCATGCGAGAGGGCGACGCGAAGCCGACGGTGAACGACGTCCTCACGCGGCTCGCCGCGGCGGCGCTGATGCGGCATCGCCCCGTGAACGCGCATTTCGTGGACGGCAGGATCCACCGCTACCCGGGCGCGAACGTGGGCATCGCAGTCGCGACGCCGAACGGGCTCGTCGTGCCCGTGATCCGCGACGCGGACAGGCTGTCCGTGCAGGAGATCGCCGCCGTCCGCGCGGACCTGGTCAGCCGGGCTCGGGAGGGGAAGCTCCAGCTCGTGGACCTCGAGGACGGGA
This sequence comes from Gaiellaceae bacterium, assembly GCA_050698135.1. Taxonomy (GTDB): domain Bacteria; phylum Actinomycetota; class Thermoleophilia; order Gaiellales; family Gaiellaceae; genus GMQP-bins7. The sequence continues at coordinate 10,224 of JBOHBB010000325.1, read as the reverse complement.
CGTTCACGATCTCGAACCTCGGCATGTACGCGATCGAGCAGTTCATCGCGGTCCTGAACCCGCCGCAGGTGGCCATCCTCGCCGTCGGCTCGATCGAGGATCGGCCCCGCGTCGCGGACGGCGAGCTCGTCGTCGCGCCGACGATGACGATGACGCTCACCTGCGACCATCGCGCGATCGACGGCTCCGAGGGCGCCGAGTTCCTCCGCGACCTGAAGGCGTTCGTCGAGTCGCCGTCGCTGGCGCTCTAAGCTGCCGACCATGCTCATCCGCCGCGGCGGCCGCCAGGACGTCCGCTTCCTCCGCGACATGCTCCACCACGCGTACTACTGGCGCGAGCGGGAGCCCGGCGAGGGCGCGGGGCCGGTCGCGCTCTACGTGAAGGGCTGGGGGAGGCCCGGGGACACCGCCGTGATCGCCGTCGAGGAGGCGTTCCCGGTCGGAGCGGCCTGGTACCGCATGTTCCGGCGCGACCAGCCCGGCTACGGGTTCGTGGACGAGGAGACCCCCGAGCTCGCGATCGCCGTCGTCCCGAGCCGCCGCGGCCGCGGCATCGGCGAGGCCCTCCTGAGCGCGCTCTTCGAGCGCGCGCAGGCAGAGGGTCATCGCGCCCTCAGCCTCAGTGTCGGTCGCGACGACGAAGCGCTCCTCTCGTTCTACGAGAGGCACGGGTTCGCGCGCGTGCACGAGGACGGCGGCGACAGCGTGACCATGCGGCGGGAGCTGTAGGCCGCAGGCTAGGATCGGCGGCCATGGAGTTCGACGTAGCCGTCCTCGGCGGCGGCCCGGCCGGCTACACCGCAGCGATCCGCGCGGCCCAGCTCGGCGCCAACGTGGCCTGCATCGAGAAAGAGTCGGAGCTCGGCGGGACCTGCCTGCGCGTGGGCTGCATCCCGACGAAGGCGTGGGTGCAGACCGCCCATGCCCTCCACGCCTCCCGGGAGGTCAACCCGCGGCTCGGCGTGATCTCGGAGCCCACCCTCGACTTCGCGCAGGCGAACGAGTGGAAGGCCGCGGTCGTCAAGCAGATGACCGGAGGGGTCGCGACCCTCCTCAAGCACTACGGCGTCACCGTGTTCCAGGGGGTCGGCCGTTTCGAGGACGCTCGCTCGTTCGCGTTCGAGCAGGGCGACGTCGGCTTCAGCTTCAAGAGCGCGATCGTCGCGAGCGGCTCGTACGCGATCCGTCCGCCGATCCCCGGGCTCGACTCTCCGCGCTGCGTCGACTCGACGGGGCTGCTGGCGCAGACCGAGATCCCGCGCCGCCTCGTCGTCCTCGGGGGCGGGATCATCGGCTGCGAGTTCGCCTCGATCTTCGAGCGCTTCGGCACCGAAGTGACGATCGTCGAGATGCTCGACGCGCTCATCCCGCAGGAGGACGCCGACGCAACGAGCGAGCTCCGCAAGGCGTTCGCGAAGCGCGGGATCGTGGTCCACCTCGGCAAGCAGTGCACGAAGGTCGAGGACTCGGAGTCGGGCCTGCTCGTGCACTTCGGTGAGGGGGAGACGGTCGAGTGCGACCTCATGCTCGTCTCGGTGGGGCGCGCACCGCTCGTCGAGGGCATCGGGCTCGAGCAGGCAGGAGTGGCGTTCGACAAGACGGCGGGCATCCAGACCGACGGCAGCCGCCGGACGTCGGTCCAGCACATCTACGCCGCCGGTGACGTCGCGGGGTACTGGCAGCTCGCGCACACGTCGTTCCGGGAAGGCGAGGTCGCCGCCGAGAACGCGACCGGCCACGACCTCGACATCGGCGAGCCCGCCGTGCCGCGACCGATCTACACGGACCCCGAGATCGCCGGCGTGGGGCTCACCGAGGCGGAGGCGCGCGAGCAGCACGGAGACTACGTCGCCGTCGGGCGCTTCCCGTTCGTCGCAAACGCGCGTGCCGTGATGTCCGGCGAGACCACGGGCTGGGTCAAGTCGATCCACGAGACGACGTACGGCGAGCTCCTCGGGGTCGTGATGGTGGGGCCGCACGCGACCGACCTCATCGAGGCGGCGGTCGTCGCCCTCGACGCCGAGGCGACCGTCGAGACGGTCGCCGACGGGATGGCGCCGCACCCGACGCTCTCGGAGGCGTTCAAGGAGGCCGGCCTCGTCGCTCTCGGCCGGCCGATCCACGTCGCGGCCCGTCGCCGATAGGTCGAGTCGGCGGACCGGGGGGGTCCTCCGTTACGCTCCAGGCATGAACGTCTTCACCCGGAGAAACGCCCTCATCGGCTTTGGTTTCATCACGCTCAGGAAGGCCTCCCGCGCGCTCAAGCGTCGCCGTCGCCGCGAGCGCGCCGGTCGCGGCCTCAAGGTCGCGCTCCTCGTCGTCGCCGGCATCGTGTCGGTCGGCATCCTCGCCGGGATCGCGGCCGCGTTCCTGCGCCGCCGCGGCGACGTGGGAGAGCTCCTCGAGGACGCCGACGCTGCCGCCGAGGAGGCGGTCGAGGAGATCGCCGCCGAGCTCGACGCGGCGGCCGCGGAGCCGATCCCGGCCACGTGAGCCCCCGACCGGTCGACGTCGCGTCGTCGCCGATCCGTCCCGCTCTCGACGGGCTCGTCCCGTACGAGCCGGGCAAGCCGGTCGAGGAGGTGCAGCGAGAGCTCGGCCTCGAACGCGTGGTCAAGCTCGCGTCGAACGAGGGCCCGTACGGACCGTTCCCCGCCGCGCTGGAGGCGCTCGGGCGGGCGTCCGCGGAGCTCAACCGCTATCCCGACGGTGGTGCATACCGGCTCCGGCAGGCGCTCGCCGCGAAGCACGGAGCCCGCTTCGACGAGGTCACGGTCTGTGCCGGCGCCGACGCCGTGATCGGCTTCGTCTCGCTCGCGCTGCTCGACCCGGGGGACGAGGTGGTCACCGGCTGGCCGTCGTTCCCGAGCTACGTCCTCGACCCGCTGAAGCTGGGCGCCGTCCCCGTGCGCATCCCGCTCCGCGACGATCGGCTCCACCTCGACGCGATGCTCGAGGCGGTCACCGCGAGGACGAAGCTCGTGTTCATCGCCGCGCCGAACAACCCCACGGGCACGACGAGCACGCGGCGCGAGCTCGACGAGTACTTCGCGAGAGTGCCGCCGCACGTGTTGACGGTCGTCGACCAGGCGTACTTCGAGTACCTCGCCGAGCCCGACTACCCCGACGCCGTCGAGGAGTACGCGAAGGCAGGGCACCGGGCACTCGTCCTGCGCACGTTCTCGAAGATCTACGGCCTCGCGGGCCTCCGCGTCGGGTACGGAGTGGGGCCGGAGGACGTGATCACGGCGATCGGGAAGGTGCGCCGCGCCTTCGACGTGACGACGGCGGGCCAGGAAGCCGCCCTCGCGAGCCTCGAGGAGGGTGCGGAGGTCGAGCGCCGCCGGCTCGCGAACCGCGAGGCGATGGGCCTCCTCCGGCGTGCGCTCGAGGACAACGGGCTCGCGTTCGCCGGCCCGGCCGTCGCGAACTTCCTGTTCGCGCGCGTCGGAGACGGGGCGGCGTTCGGCGACGCGCTCCTCCGGCACGGCGTGATCGTCCGGCCGCTCGGCCCGTTCGGTGCCGCGGACGCGGTCCGCATCACCGCGGGCACTCCGGACGAGATCGCATTCCTCGCCCAGGCTCTCGCCGCCCTCGGCCCGTCGTTCCGCGACGTCTGAGAAGGCGCGGGGACCAGCCGCTGCGAAGCGGACGCTCTTCCGGGTCTTCGCGCGCGGGCGGGACGTCCTCATCAGCGGACTCCCGGCCTTGCGCATCAGCCGGCCCAGCTATCCTCCTCCGACGGGCGCCCGTGCGGCGCTCGTCGCCCGTATGCGAACCACCCTGAAGAGAGGCCTGGGGCGCGCAGCGGCGCCGGACGGAAACGGGAAGCCCGTTCTCCCGCCCGGTGCCCACTCGCCCGTCAACGTCTACCGGCAACCTGCACGGGGGCGTCGCTCGCGCATCGCGCTCATCGGCCAGATCGCGCTGTGGCTGGGCGCCGCGTCGCTCGTCCTCGTCGTCGGCGCGGCCGGAGGGGCCTACCTGTACTTCCACGAGTCGGTCGCTGCGGTCGCCGCGAAGACCCCGGAAGTGCGCCGCGCGGCGCGGCAGCTCGACGTGCCGCTGCCCGGGCAACCCGCGGTCGCGCTCGTGATCGGGTACGACCACCGGCTCGAGGACGGGAAGGGTGCCCCGTCGCGCTCGGACACGCTGATGCTCGTGCGCGCCGACCCGGCCACCGACTCGATCTCGCTCCTCTCCTTCCCGCGCGACATGCGGGTCGAGGTCAGATGCCCCGGACGCACGCCGTACGTCGACCGGATCAACGTGGCGTACGCGAACTGCGGCCCGCAGGGCTCGCTCGAGACGGTGAAGGCGCTCACCGACATCCCGGTCAACTACCTCATCACCGTGAACTTCCGCGGCTTCCGGCAGATCGTGGACCGGCTGGGCGGCGCCTGGATCGACGTCGACCGGCGCTACTTCAACGACCGCGGCGGGCCGTCCGGGTACGCGAAGATCGACCTCCGCCCGGGCTACCAGAAGCTGAGCGGGCGGAGGGCGCTCGACTACGTGCGCTACCGGCACACGGACTCCGACCTCTACCGGGTCGCGCGGCAGCAGCAGTTCGTGAAGGCCTTCAAGGCCCAGGTGCAGGAGAGTTTCGGCCCGACGGCGCTGCCGAAGGTCGTCAACGCTATCACGAACAACGTCGAGGTCGCGCAGGGCGGCGGCGACGACGTGGAGGGCGGCACCGTCCTCTCCTACGCGCTGTTCGCGTACGGGCTGCCGCCGGGCAGCGTGTTCCAGACGAAGATCGAAGGGCTCGAGGGCTTCGCAGAGCTCACGACGGCGCAGGAGAACGTCCAGCGCGCCGTCGACACGTTCGCCCATCCGGACGTCGAGTCGTCGGAGAAGGCGACCGCCGTCGCGCTCGGCGAGAAGTCGAAGCGCACCGCGCTCGCTCCTCGCGAGACCACGGTCACGGTGCTGAACGGGAACGGGGTCGACGGCTCGGCGACCACGGCCGGCTACCTGCTCGGCCAGCGCGGCTACCAGGTCCTCACGCCGCCGAACGGCCTGCCCGCCAACGCACCCCGGTTCGACTATTTCCGGACGAAGGTCTACTACGACGCCTCGGCACGCCGTGCTCGCGAGGCGGCAACGAAGGTCGGGAACCTGTTCGCGTCGGCCGAGGTGGAGGCGCTCCCGGCGGAGATCTCCCAGCTCGCGAACGGGGCGCTGCTGACGGTCGTCGTGGGGCAGACGTTCCACGGCAGCCTCGCGGCGGCGCCGATCGACCAGACCCCGCGGCGGGAGCGCCCGAACGTCGTCTCCGGCGCGAGCGCGTCGCGGGACCTCCTGCGCGGGCTCCGACGGAAGGTCTCGTTCCCGCTCCTGCTCCCGAGCGTGATCGAGCGCAGCTCGTGGGTCGATCAGGAGATGCCGGCACGCGTGTACAAGGTCGACGACGGCCACCAGGCCGTCCGGCTCGTGTACCGGATGGGCTCGAACGAGTACTGGGGCATCCAGATGACGAACTGGGACGACGCCCCGGCCCTCGCGGACAAGAGCCTCACGCGTCGGATCGGAGGTCGCACGTACGACCTCTACTACGACGGCCCGAAGCTGCACATGGTCGTCCTGCGAACGCCCAAGGCGCGCTACTGGGTGGTCAACACGCTCCTCGACCGGCTCTCGAACGAGACGATGATCGCCATCGCGAAGGGCCTCAGGCCGCTCGGGAAAGCGCGGTAGCCGCGTGAGGATCGCGGTCTTCGGCGCCGGGTACGTCGGGCTCGTCACCGGTGCGTGCTTCGCCGACCTCGGCCACGAGGTCGTCGTCCGGGACGTCCTCCCCGAGAAGATCGACGCTCTCCGCCGGGGTGAGGTCCCGATCCACGAGGAAGGCCTCCTCGAGCTGCTCGAGCGGAACCGGGAGCGCCTCCGCTTCACGACCGAGGTCGCGGAGGCCCTCGACGGGACCGAGGTCCTCTACGTCGCTGTCGGCACGCCGCCGACGTACTCGGGCGACGCCGATCTCTCCGCGGTCTGGACGGTGGTGGACGAGCTTCCCCCGGTCGACCGCCGCATCGTCGTCGCGATGAAGAGCACGGTTCCGGTCGGCACGGGCGCGGCCGTCCGGCACCGGCTCGACGAGCGCGGCCTCACGAACGTCGGCTACGTCTCGAACCCCGAGTTCACCGCCGAGGGCGCGGCGGTGCACGACTTCATGCACCCGGACCGCATCGTCGTCGGCGCCTTCGAACCGGCCGACGGCGACGTCGTCGAGCGTCTGCACACGGGCATCGACGCGCCGATCGTCCGCTGCGACGTGGCCTCGGCGGAGATGATCAAGCTCGCGGCGAACGCCGCTCTCGTCACGCGGATCTCGTTCATCAACGAGATCGCGAACGTCTGCGAGGCGACGGGCGCCGACGTCCTCACCGTCGCGGAGGGGATCGGCCTCGACCACCGCATCGGCCCGTCGTTCCTGCGCGCCGGGATCGGGTTCGGAGGCAGCTGCTTCCCGAAGGACTCCCTCGCGCTCAAGCAGCTCGCGGCGAACTCGGGCTACAACTTCCAGCTGCTGAACGCCGTCATCGAGGTGAACGAGCTCCAGAAGCGCCGCGTCATCGGCAAGCTGGAGCGCCTGCTCGGCACGCTCCGGGGTAAGAAGGTCGCGCTCCTCGGCCTCGCGTTCAAGCCCGGCACGGACGACATGCGCGAGGCGCCGAGCCTCGTGCTCGCGGGCCGCCTGCTCGCCGAGGGCGCTCACGTCAGCGCGTGGGACCCCGTCGCCGACGGCGGGATGCACCTCGACGGCGTCGAGATCGCCGCGTCGGTGCGCGCAGCCCTCGACGGTGCGGACGCCGCGGTCGTCGTCACCGAGTGGCCCGAGCTCCGCGAGGTCGACTGGGCCGAGGTGGGCGGGCGAATGAGGAGCAAGGTCCTCGTGGACGGGCGCAACATGCTCGATGCCGACGAGATGCGGGCTCTCGGGTTCGAGTACGAGGGCGTTGGTCGCGGGTGAGCCTGCCGGCGGTCATCCTCGTCGGCGGCCAGGGAACCCGCCTGCGGCCCCTCACGGACACGACGAGGAAGGACATGCTGCCGCTCGTCGACCGGCCGCTTCTCGCCTACACGTTCGAGCATCTCGCGCGACACGGCGTCGAGCGGGCGATCGTCTCGTGCGGATACCTCCCCGACCAGATCCGGGGGACGTTCGGAGACCGCTACGGCGACGTCGCCCTCGAGTACGCCGTCGAGCCGGAGCCGCTCGGCACGGGGGGTGCGATCGCGTTCGCGGCGCGCGGCCTCGAGGGGAGTTTCTTCGCGCTGAACGGCGACTCGCTGCGCGAGGCGGACCTCTCCGAGCTCGTCCGCCTGCACCGCTCGACGGGAGCGAAGGCGACGATCCTGCTCACGCCCGTCGCGGACCCGAGCCGCTACGGGCTCGTGCGGATCGCAGACGACGGCCGGGTCGAGTCCTTCCTCGAGAAGCCCCGCCCCGAGGAGATCGACACCGACCTCATCAACGCGGGTCTCTACGTGCTCGAGCCCGAGGCCCTCGCCGGCGTCTCGGACGGGCAGGCGGTCTCGATCGAGCGGGAGGTGTTCCCCCGGCTCGCCGCCGAGGGCGCCGTGTACGGCACCGCGCTCGAGGGCTACTGGCTCGACGTCGGGACGCCCGAGTCCTACCTGCAGGCGCATCGCGACGTCCTCGAGCGCTCGTTCCCGACGGACGTCGGCGACGCGCTCGGTGCGGACTTCACGCTCGTCGACCCGAGCGCCGAGGTCCACGCGGGTGCCCGCCTCGTGCCTCCGGTGTACGTCGGCCCCGGCGCCGTCGTCGAATCCGGAGCTCGTGTTGGGAGCCTCGCCGTTCTCGGCTCGGGATCGCGCCTCGGTACGGGGTCGGTCGTCGAGAACGCCGTCGTCGGGGCGCGGACGATCATCGGGCAGTCCACGCTCGTCGCCGGGTCGATCGTCGGCGACGACGCGGCGCTCGGCGCGGGCTGCGAGGTGCGGAATCTCGCCGTCGTCGGCTCGGGCGCGACGCTCGGGGTCGGCAACGAGCTCGACCACGGCCTCCGGGTCGGCGCCGGCCAGACGATCCCCGACAACGCGGTCCGCTTCTCGTGAGCGGAGCCCTCGAACGCCACGGCGCAACGCCGCGGAGGGTCGAGAAGCCGTGGGGCTGGGAGCTCGTCTGGGCGGAGACGGAGCAGTACGTCGGGAAGCTTCTCTTCGTCCGCCGAGGTGAGGCGCTCAGCCTCCAGTACCACGAGCGGAAGGACGAGTCCTGGCTCGTTCGGGAGGGACGCGCGCGCCTCGAGCTCGGCGAGGTCGGGGGTGAGCTCGAGGCCCTCGAGATCCGGGCCGGGGACGCGTTTCGCTTCCCTCCCGGCACCGTCCATCGCGTGACCGCGCTCGAGGACACGCTGGTCGTCGAGGTCTCGACGCCGCAGCTCGACGACGTCGTGCGCGTCGAGGACCGCTACGGGCGAGAAGGGACCTCCGCCCCGTAGAGAACCTTCACACGGTTGTGGTAGGGTTGTGCCGTGGAGACGTTCTCGATCGGGGAGACCAGCGCACGTTCGGGCTGGTCGCCCCGCATGCTCCGCTACCTCGAAGGCGCAGGGCTCGTCGTCCCGGGCCGCACCCCGGCCGGGTACCGCCGTTACGGCATCCGCGAGCTGAACCAGCTCCGGGCGCTCGGGGCGCTCCGCACGGGCTTCGGCGTCGAGCTCGACGAGCTCGCCTTCGCGATTCGCCTGCGCCGCGAGCCCGAGCTTCGCCGCGTCGTCGACACCTGGCTCGCGGGGACGGACGTTCCCGCCGTCGACACCGCAGCTCCGGCCTGGGTCGAGTGGGAGCAGCGCAAGCACGAACGCCTGCTCGCCGCCCGGGCGGCCGCGGCCTGACCTGATCGACCGAACACGACGAAGAGAGGAACGGATGGCAGCGACACAGCGACACGACGTGAAGGACCTCGCGCTCGCCTCGGAGGGCATTCGGCGGATCGAGTGGGCGGACCGGCAGATGCCGGTGCTCGCCGCGATCCGCGAGCGCTTCGAGCGCGAGCAGCCGCTCGCCGGGCATCGCGTCTCGGCGTGCCTCCACGTGACGACGGAGACGGCGAACCTCGTCCGCACGCTCAAGGCCGGCGGCGCCGACGTGGTGCTCTGCGCCTCGAACCCGCTCTCGACCCAGGACGACGTCGCGGCCGCGCTCGTCGACGAGTACGGCATCGCCGTCTTCGCCATCAAGGACGAGGACAACGACACCTACTACCGCCACATCGAGGCGGCCGTCGACCACCGCCCGCACCTGACCATGGACGACGGCGCCGACGTGATCGGCGTCCTCCACTCGCACCGGCGCGAGCAGCTCGGCGACGTGATCGCCGGCACCGAGGAGACGACGACGGGGGTCATCCGCCTGAAGGCGCTCGAGCGCGAGGGGAAGCTCGGCTTCCCGGTGATCGCGGTCAACGAGGCGCAGACGAAGCACCTGTTCGACAACCGCTACGGCACGGGCCAGAGCACGATCGACGGGATCGTGCGGGCGACGAACGTGCTGCTCGCGGGCGGTCGCTTCGTCGTCGCAGGCTACGGCTGGGTCGGCCGAGGCGTCGCGCAGCGGGCCCGCGGCATGGGCGCGCACGTCATCGTCACCGAGGTCGACCCGGTGCGCGCTCTCGAGGCCGTGATGGACGGCTTCGAGGTGCTGCCGATGGAGAAGGCCGCCGAGGTGGGCGACATCTTCTGCACCGCCACCGGGGACAAGGGCGTCGTCACCCGTGCGCACATGGAGCGGATGAAGGACGGCGCGATCCTCGCCAACACCGGCCACTTCAACGTCGAGATCGAGGTCCCCGCGCTCCGCGAGCTCGCGGTCGAGACCCGGGAGGCCCGTGCGCTCGTCGACGAGTTCACGCTCTCGGACGGCAGGCGCCTGTACCTGATCGGGGACGGCCGCCTCGTCAACCTCGCCGCGGCCGAGGGACATCCCGCGATCGTCATGGACATGTCGTTCGCGAACCAGGCCCTCTCGGCCGAGTGGGTGGTCGCGAACGGCGCAACCCTCGAGCGGCGCGTGTACGACGTCCCGAAGGACATCGACGACGAGATCGCCCGCCTCAAGCTCGCGACGATGGGTATCGACATCGACCGGCTCACCGAGGAGCAGCAGAGGTACCTGGACAGCTGGAACGAGGGGACGGAGTAGGCGTGGCGGGGAGAGGGGCGAGCCACGGCCCGCCCCTCTCCCCCGAGC
>JBOHBB010000324.1:0-17176 GCA_050698135.1 Gaiellaceae bacterium | reverse complement strand
GTGCGCGGCGGCGCCGAGAGCGGTCTCCCAGTCGCCGCCGCCCCAGTCCCACGTGGCAATCACGAGCGCGGGCTCCTCCTCGAGCAGCGCGCGGACGCCGTCGAGGTCGCCGTGCGCCTTCGCGACGAAGGACTCGACGATCGCAGGGTCGAGTGCAGGTGGGCGGTCGCTCATGCGCGAGCCCTCTCCGCCGCAGCGCGACCCGCCCGGCGTCCGAACACCGTGCATTCCAGAAGGCTGTTGCCCATCATGCGATTCCTCCCGTGCGTCCCGCCCGCGATCTCGCCGCAGGCGAAGACGCCCTCGAGCGTCGTGGAGGCGTGCTCGTCGATCACGAGCCCGCCGTTCTGGTAGTGGAGCACCGGGTACGTGTAGATCGGCTCGGCGAGCGGGTCGATGCCCGCGCCCCGGTAGCGCCGAAGCATGTACGGCAGCGAGATCTCGGCGTCCTCGGCTGAGATCCTCGTCGTGTCCAGCCACACGGCTGGGCGACCATCCGGTGTGAGGATCCCCTTCCCGCGCTCGACCTCGTCGAAGATCGCCTGCGAAACTGCGTCCCGCGGTCCCAGCGAGTCCGTGAACTCCTGGCCGTCGACGTTCAGGAGGACCGCCCCGTACGCGCGCGTCGTCTCCGGGATCGAGTACCCCTGCATGGTCGCGGGCCAGGCGCCGCCGTTCGGGTGGTACTGGAGGGCGTCGAGGTCGCGGCTCTCCGCGCCGGCTTCGAGGGCGATCCGCGTCGCCTCGCCGGTCGCGTTCGGGTGGTTGGTCGAGAGCTCGCCGCGCGACTCGGCCTCCGCGAAGCAGCGCCCCCCGGCGGCGAGCACGATCGCGCCCGCGTCGATCTCGGCCTGTTGGCCCTTCACCTCGAACGTCGCAGTCCAGCCGTTCTCGCCCGGACGAAGCTCGGTGAGTGCGTGGTGTGGGAGCTCGACGCCCGACTCCGCCTCGAAGGTCTGCCGCAGCGCCTTCGTGATCGCGTGGCCAGTCCGATCACCGACCTGGAGAAGTCGCTGCCGCGTCGCTCCCCCGCAGCGCGCGAGCCGGTATCCGCCGTTCGACCTCGTGAACTCGACCCCGAGCTCCTCGAGCCAGTGGATCGCCGACGGCGCCTCGCTCGTCAGCGTGCGGACGAGGCCCGGATCGGCCGTGTCGTGTGAGCTCCGCATGACGTCCTCGGCGTGGATCTCGGGGGAGTCGTCCCTGCCGAAGGCGGCCTGGATACCGCCCTGCGCCTTGGCGGAGTTGCAGGCCTGGAGCGTCGTCTTCGTCGCCAGGCCGACGCGGGCGCCCGCCCGCTCCGCGGACACGGCCGCGGCCAGCCCGGAGGCGCCGCTGCCGATGACGAGCACGTCGAAGTGGACGCCGGCGCGCACGGACATCATTCTAGGCACAGATCCTTATCGCTGTCATTATTCATCGTTATCTGTGCGCCCGGTGCGGGGCGGGGAGCGGCAGGAGGGCGAAGTGGCTAGACTCGGCCGGTGGCCACGCTCGCCGACATCCTGAAGCCGAACTTCATCACCGTCGCCCCCGAGGACACGCTCGGGGAGGTGGCGGAGAAGATGATGAGCCAGAACGTCGGCGCCGTCGTGGTGAAGGACTTCGGCCGCCTGATCGGCATCCTCACCGAGCGCGACATGCTGCGGGCGATGGCCGCGCGCATGCACACGAGCGAGGCGCGGGTCCGCCAGTGGATGACGCCCGACCCGGTCACCGCTGCTCCCGACATGCCGCTCGACGAGGCGGCCAAGGTCATGCTCGACCACGGGTTCCGGCACCTCCCGGTGACGGACGGCTCGAACGTGCTCGGCGTCGTCAGCCTTCGCCGCGTGCTCGGCGGCCGGCGTCGGCCCGCGCCCGAAGCCGCCTAGCCGCTCAGTCGCAGGCCGAGACCACGCCGGCGACGAGGGCCCTCGCCGCCGTCACCGCCGTGACCCCGCGCTTCTCGAGCTGCACGAGCAGCTTGCGGTTCCCGAGGATCTCGGTCTTCGCCTGCTGCCGCGCCGCGTCCTGGCCGATCAGCGTGAGCCCACACTGCCCCTGCTTCCGCGTCCCGCCGATCCAGCCCATCGCGTAGAGGTACTTCAACACTGGCTTGGCGTACGGCGCGCGCTTGTACGCGGCCTTCGCCCCCGGCACAGACACGTGTTGCGCGCGAGCGGCCTTCCCGACCGCGGCAACCCCGGCGCCGCTCGACGCGAAGACCGCCGCGACGTTCTGGCCGTACGCGCCGCTCAGGGTCGAGGCGAGGAGCGCCAGCCCGGCGACGATGCCCGCGTACTCGACGATCACGGGTCATATCGTCCGCCCGCGACGGCGATCCGTCAATCGAGGTCACCAGATCGAGCGCAGGAGCGACTCGGCGTCCGCGGCAGTGACCGGCCTGGGATTGGCGCGCGAGCCCGGTCGCGCGGCGGCCTCCTCCGCGAGCGACGGCAGGTCCTCCTCCGGGACGCCGAAGTCACGCAGCCGCCCGAAGCCTCCCAGGCGGGCGAGCTCCTCGACCCGCCCGGCCGGGTCGTCCGTCCCGAGCGCGCCCGCGAGCGCGGCGAGGGCGTCCGGAACAGCGGGCTCGTTGAAGCGAAGGGCAGGCGGAAGCGAGAGCGCGTTCATCGCTCCGTGGGGGAGTCCGTAGCGCCCGCCGAGCGCTTGCGCCAGCGCGTGCCCGAGAAAGAGCCCGCGCTCGCCTAGGGCGCGGCCCGCATGCATCGCGCCCTCGAGCAGCGCCGTTCGCGCGTCCAGGTCATGACCGTCCCGGACGACGGGCTCGAGGCTGCTGCCGATCAGGCGCGCGCCGGACGTCGCGTCCTCGCAGTCACCCGCGTAGAGCGCTTCGGCCGCGTGCGCGAGCGCGTTCAGCGCCGTTCCGACCGTCTCACCCAGCGGGAGGTCGAGGGTGAGGCTCGGCTCGTACACCGCCGCTGCCGTCCGCGCGCCCGAGCCGCCGGTCTTCAGGCCGCGTACCTCGTCGCGCGTGCCGAAGTACGGAGTCCACTCTGCGCCGGAGTACGTCGTCGGGACTGCGACGAGACGGAGGCCCGTGCGGGCCGACACGGCCTTCGCCGTGTCGATTGCGCTCCCACCCCCCACGCCCACGAGCCCGTCGGAGCCGGCCGCGGCCGACGTCGCCGCCGCGACCGTCTCGAGCGGCGAGTGCCTGCGCACGCCGGTGAAGCGCGCGGCGACGGGGAGCTCGAGGCTCCCGAAGCGCTCGCTCGTGACGAGCAGGGGCCGCTCGATCCCGAGCTCGCGCAGAAGCGCGCCGAGCTCGTCGATCCCCCAGCGGACGATCACGACGACAGCCTGCTGCGGGCGAACTCCACGAACGCATCCGCCACCCGCGATCGAGCCCGCCCCGTCGCCGAGGCGAGCGAGATCTCCCGGGAAGCGGCCATGCCCTCGACGTGCGCCTCGGCGAGGGTCCCCGCCTCGAGACCCGCCTCCACCGCCGTCCTCGAGATGAACGTGACGCCGTACCCGGCTTCGACGGCCGCCCGCACCGACTCCTGCAGGCCGAGCTCGAGGCGCACGTCGAGATCGCGAAGCCGAACGCCCTGGCGTCGCAGCGCGTCCTCGACGACCTGCCGGACGCCGGCGCCCTCCTGCATGAGGACGATCGACTCCTCGCGCAGCTCGTCGAGTGAGATCGTACGGCCGGCGAAGCGATGGCCCGGAGGGCAGGCGAGGATGACCTCGTCGGAGAAGAACGGCTCGAAGCGGACGCCGCGGTGACGCCGCGCGGCGCCGACGATCCCGAGCTCGAGCTCCCTGGTCGCGACCCGCTCCACGACCGCGTGCGTGTCCGACACCGTCAGGAAGACGCGCACACCGGGGCTCTCCCGCTGGAACTCGCACAGCAGGAGCGGCACGGCGATGGCCGCCGGGCCCGTCGACGCCCCGAGCACGAGGTCGCCCGCGAGCTCCCCCTCGGCCGACGCGGAGACGTCCGCCATGATCTGGTCCTCGAGCGACAGCATGCGCTGGGCCCCCCGGTACAGGCGCAGCCCGGCCTCGGTCGGCTCGACGCGACGGCCCGAGCGATCGAGCAGCTGCGTCCCGAGTCGCTTCTCGAGCGCCCGTACCTGCAGCGAGACCGCCGGCTGCGTCACACCGAGCCGCTCCGCCGCCTGCGAGAAGCTCTTCCGCTCGACGACCGCGCAGAACGCCGCGAGCTGCCGCGTGTCCATAAGCGAAGCTTATACGTTGGAACCTAGAAGAGACCGCGTTCGGCGAGCCAGTGCTCGAGCATCGGGTCGGTGAGCTCGGGGCCTGACGGAGTGAGGTGCGCCTCGGCTTTCCCAACGAGGCCCGCGAGAGCGCGGTCGACGCTGCCTTTCTTCAACCCGAGGAAGCGCACGGTCTCCTCCGCGTACAGGTTCCTGGCACGCGTCGCGAGTGCGAGGCTCACGCGCTGCTCGTTCACCGCGAGCGACTGCCAGCGCGCGCGCAGGGCGGGCTCGGCCTGGGCCAGGGCACGGTCACGGGCGTCGACCCAGGCCGATTCGTCGGCCACGGAGCCGCGCGGCACGAGCTCCCACAGGTGGTGCGCGAGCAGCATCGTCCGCTGCGGGTGCCCGCGCGCGAACGCGAGGAGCGGGTCGAGCGCGTTGCCGATGTCCCTGCCGGTGCGGAGGAACCGCTCGTCGAGGTACGCGGCCGTCGGCCCCGGCGGGAGTGGCCGGAGCTCGACCGAGACCGCATGCTCGAGCAGGGGCCGGGACGGGTCCTCGAACAGGCGCTCCATCAGGGTCGGCGCGGACCCGGAGAAGGCGTACGACGCAACGGCCGTCTGGTGCTGGAGCACGCTGCGGAGGATCCCGTCGGCCCCGTCCACCCGAAGCAGATCCTGGAACTCGTCGAACGCGACGAGACTGCGCACGTCGGTCCGCTCGTGCAGCTTCGCCGGCAGGTCGAGGAGCCGCAGGAGGACGCTCTCGACGTCGATGCGGGGGTTGGACTGCAGCGACGCGGTGAACCCGCCCGCGCCGAGCGAGAGCCCGACCTGCCAGGCGCGGAAGAGGCCGTCGACCGTCCTCCGGATCGCACCCCGGAGCTCGCGGTCGTACGCGCGCTCGATCCGCACGACCATGCTCGAGAGGGAGAGGACGCCCTCGAGGTCGACGAGCGCCGTCGCCCACCCCGCCTCGGCCGCGTCCGCGAGCACGCGCCGCAGCAGGCTCGTCTTCCCGTACCGGCGGGGCGCGACGAGCCGCGAGGCGTGGCCTCCGACCGCGAGCGAGAAGAGCCTCCTCGCCTCCTCCTCACGGTCGATCATCTCGCCCGGCAGGAGCTGGCCGGCGATCCGAAACGGATTGGGATCGGAGTCCGGCATGGTCTCAGTCTGCATCAAAGAGTGGTTTTTGTCTACATGAAGTAGCCCAATCGGTCTGCATCGTGCAGAACCGCTCTGGTACGCTCGCCGGGTGCGCGTCTGGATCGACGTCTCGAACTCGCCCCAGGTGCTGTACTTCCGGCCGCTGATCGCGCTCCTCGAGCGGCGGGGCCACGAGGTCGAGGTCACGACGCGCGCCTACGCGCAGACACTCGAGCTCCTCGACCTGCACGGCATCGCCCACGAGGTCGTCGGTCCCCGGCACGGCGGCGCGGGCGCAGCCGGCAAGGTGCGGGCGATGGCCGGGCGGCTGCGGGCACTGCGGCGGCACGCCCGCGGTCGCGGCTTCGACATCGCGCTCTCCCACGCGTCGCACGAGCTCCCGCTCGCGGCGCGGTCGCTCGGAATCCCGTCCGCATATGCCTTCGACTACGAGTTCGCGCGAGCGCAGCACGGGCTCGGCTGCCGCGCGGCGAATCACGTGGTCGTCCCGGAGGCGATCCCGCAGGGGCGGCTGGACGCACTCGGCGCGGGCGCCCGCAAGGTCCGGCGCTACCCGGGGCTGAAGGAGGAGTACTACCTCGCGGGCTACGCGCCGGACCCGGCGGCACTCGACGAGCTCGAGCTCGACCGGGACCGCGTGCTCGTCGTCGTCCGCACGCCTCCCGACGTCTCCCTCTACCACCGCCACGGAAACCCCCTCTTCGCCGAGGTGCTCGAGCGCCTCGGGACCGCCCCCGCGGCGCAGGCGGTCGTGCTCCCCCGGACCGCGGAGCAGAGGGCGGAGGTCTCGCAGCTCGGCCTCCCCTCCCTCGTCGTCCCAGAGCGCGCGGTCGACGGGCGCAGCCTGGTGGCGCAGTCGGACCTCGTCGTCTCCGCGGGAGGCACGATGAACCGGGAGGCGGCCGCGTTCGACGTGCCCGTCTTCTCGACGTTTGCGGGTCGCCTCGGCGCGGTAGACGAGTCGCTCGTCCAACAAGGCCGACTCGGGGTCCTGACGTCGCCGGATGACCTTCCGCTGCGAAAGCGGGACGGGCACGGCAGCAGGGTCGAGCGCGATCCCGCGCTGCTCCTCGACCTCATGCTCTCCGCGCTCGAGCGCTAGCACGCATGTGTCCATCGGGTTAGGGTCCCCGAGTCAGACGAGGGAAGGGGAGACATGACACGACGCAAGCTCGGCGTGCTGGTGGCCGGCCTCGTGGCGGTTTCGGCGTTCGCCGCGGTCACAGCCTCCGCCGACAACCAGAGCGGGTTCAAGACCGCACGGCCGTCGATGCTGACGCCGGTGATGGCAAACGTGACCGCGACGCCGCTGGTCACGGTGGGTGACGTGCTTCCGAGCGGCTTCCGGTTCGAAGCGATTCCTGATGGGATCGCGGTACGCACGCGGGGCCAGGGACGGGTGGACCTCTTCGTGAACCACGAGACGAGCAAGGTGCCGTTCCCCTACAACACGGCCGCACCGACGGCAGCGAACGGGGAGAACGACTTCGACAACGCCCAGGTCAGCCGCCTGATCCTCAACCAACACTCCGCGGGAGTCCTCAACGGCTCGTTCGTCATCCCGAGCAGCGCTGGCTACCAGCGCTTCTGCTCGAACTACCTCGCCACGGCGAAGGAAGGATTCGATCGCGACATTCTCTTCACGAACGAGGAAGCGATCGACTACGTCTTCCGGCAGGAGGACTCGTGGCCGCCGCCCATCGGCGACCCGAACGAGAAGCAGATCGGCCTCGTCGTCGCGCTCGACGTCCAAACGGGAAAGCACAGGCCGATCCACGGAATGGGCCGGCACAACCACGAGAACGCGGTCGCCATCCCGGGATACGACGACCTCGCCGTGATGTCCGGAGACGACACCTTCACGAACGGCGCGCTGACGATTCCTGCCGGTGGCCCGCTCGCGGCGGGTACGAGGCCGGCGCAGTCACAGCTGTACTCGTACATCGCGTCGGACACCGACTCGCTGCTCGCCGACCGCGGGGATCTCTGGGCCTTCGTGTCCGATACCCCTGGGTTCAACGACTACTACGACTTCGTCCCGGGCTCGGCCCAGGTCGTGACCGGCCACTTCGTGAAGGTGCCGAAGAACATCGCCACCGGACTCGACGAGGACGGCACGGAGATCAGGGCCTCCGACGTCGGGTTTCCCGCGCCGCCGACCAACGGGAGCTGGCAGCGTGACAACCGGACAACCACCCCGACGGGCCTCGACGGGCCCCAGTGGGTGCTCGAGTACTGGAGTCAGCTCAACAACGTCTTCCAGTTCGTTCGTGTCGAGGACCTCGCCTACGACAAGCGGCCCGGCATGGAGAACGTGGTCTACATCGTCGACTCGGGGCGCGGCACGGCCGGCGCTCCGGGCGCCGGGGTCTCGACGAACGGCCGGGTCTGGAAGATGGTGCTCGATCGGAACGACCCGAAGACGGTGACCTCGCTCACCGTGTTCGTCGAAGGCGATGAGAGCGAGGTGAAGACCGTTGCCGAGATCCACCAGCCGGACAACATCGAGTCCACACCGACGGGCGTGCTGGTGACGGAGGATCCAGGGTCGAGCCAGCAGTTCAACGCTGCGCAGCAGATCTCCGACCCGCGTGCGACGACCGCGCGCCTGTGGTGGGTCCCCTTCTCCGGGCAGCCGCAGGTCGTGGTCAAGGTCGATCAGTCGGCCGACGGCGGCCCGACGGACGTCGACGGACGCCCTGCCGGCAACTGGGGCGCGTGGGAGACGAGCGGGATCGTCGACGCCTCGGCGGCGTTCGGGCCCGGTTCGTTCCTGATCGACGTCCAGGCGAGCTCGCTCTGGGTCGAACAGGCCCCGGGCGACGACAACAACGGCGACGGTCAGCCCGACTTCACGTTCAAGCGTGCCGGTGGGCAGCTCCTGCTGCTCACGATCCCGGGCACGTAGGTCTAGACGCTCTCGGGTGCGGGCGCCGTGTCCACGGCGCCCGCTCCGGCGTGCGTGACGACCGAGCGGCGAGGCGAGCCCACGAGGGAGTGCAGTCTGCCGACGAGGTCGAGCGTCTCGCCCGCCTCGACGAGCCGCAGGAGCCCGTCGAGCTCCTCCTCGAGCCAGTGCGCGTCGATCGGCGGGCGCGTGAGGAGGAGGATCGCCTCGTGGCTCGTCGGCGTCACGGTCTCCGCCTCCGACCAGAGCTCCTCGTGGAGCTTCTCGCCCGGCCGGGCGCCCACGAACTCGATCTCGACGTCCGTGCCCGGCTCCTTGCCGGACAGTCGGATCATCGTGTCGGCGAGATCGACGATCCGGACCGGCTCGCCCATGTCGAGGACGTAGACCTGGCCGCGGCCGCCGATCGCGCCGGCCTGGATGACGAGCTGCACCGCCTCCGGGATCGTCATGAAGTACCGCGTCATCTCGGGATGGGTCACCGTGACCGGCCCGCCGCGCGCGATCTGCTTGCGGAAGATCGGGATCACGCTCCCGGACGACCCGAGGACGTTGCCGAAGCGGACGGCGCAGAAGCGCGTCCCGGTGTTCTCGCGCTGGCCCCAGGCCTCGACGATCCACTCGCAGAGCGCCTTCGACTGTCCCATCACCGTCTTCGCGTTCACCGCCTTGTCCGTCGACACGAGGACGAACCGCTCCGCGCCGTACTCGACGGCGACGTCCGCGACCGTCCTCGTCACGAGGGCGTTGTTGCGGACCGCTTCGAGCGGGTTCGCCTCCATCAGCGGCACGTGCTTGTACGCCGCGGCGTGGAAGACGACCCCCGGCCGGTACTTCTCGAAGACCTGGCGCATCTTCGTCGCATTCCCGGCGTCGGCGAGGACGGCCGCGGTCGCGTGGAAGCCTCGCTCGTCCACGAGCTCGCGCTCGATCTCGAACAGCCCGGGCTCGCCGTTGTCGACGAGGACGAGCCGGGTCGGGCCGACTCGCGCGAGCTGGCGGCAGAGCTCCGAGCCGATCGAGCCGCCCGCTCCGGTGACGAGGACGACCTGGCCGGTCACGTAGCCGGCGATCGAGTCGATGTCGACGTCGACGGGCTCGCGGCCGAGGAGATCCTCCACCTCGACCGGGCGGATCTGCCCCGCGAGGTTGTAGTCGCCCGCGATCAGCTCGGGAAGCCCGGGCAGCGTCTTGACCGGGACGTTCTCCACGCGGGCGACCTCGACGATGCGCTCGCGCACCTCGCCTGCGGCGGACGGGATCGCGATCAGCAACTCGTCGGGGCGACGGTCGCGCAGGAGATGCCGGAGCTCGCGCGTCGTTCCGAGCACGCGGACGCCGTGCAGCCGGAGGTTCTTCTTCCGCGGGTCGTCGTCGACGAGCCCGATGGGCGTGTAGCCGAGCGCCGGGTTCTTGAGCATCTCCTTGAGGATCAGCTGCGCCGCGTCGCCGGCCCCGACGATCACGACCTCCTTGCCGCGGACGACGATCGCGCCGGCGGACGGCCGCTCGATCAGCGTGCGCGCGAGGAAGCGCGAGCCGGTGACGAAGGCGAGCAGGAGCAGGGCGTCGACCACCCAGATTCCGCGCGGGACGGATGCGGGATGGAAGTCGAGCAGCGTGAAGACGAGGAACGTCGCGACGACCGCCACGAAGACGCCGCGGAGCGCGCCCCACATGTCGCGTGTCGAAACGTACCGCCACCAGCGGTTGTAGAAGCCGAAGGCGACGAAGACGGGGAGCATGACCCCGACGACGAGGACGACGACGTCCCACTCGAGGTACCGCTCGTAGTAGACCGGCCCCGTGTCCCCGTCGAAGCGCACGTACCAGGCCAGGATCCACGCAGCGGCGATGAGCACCGCGTCGACGGCGATCTGCCACAGCCTGTGTCGCGTCACCGGCGATCGCATGGCTACGCGGGGACGCCGACCACTGAGCGCACCGTCTCGACGACGCGCTCCTGCTCCTCGGGGCCGATGCCACCCCACATCGGGAGGGCGAGGTTCTCGAGGGCTGCCTGCTCCGTCTCCGGCAGCGAGCCGCGATCCCAGCCGAGATGCGCGAGAGCGGGCTGGAGGTGGAGCGGCGTCACGTAGTAGGACGCCGACGCGATGCCGGCCGCACCGAGGGCGGCCGAGATCTCGGCGCGCCGCCCGGAGCGGACGACGTACATGTGGTAGACGTGACCGGGCTGGTCGCGCGGGAGCTCGACGAGGTCGCCGAGCCCGAGCTCGGCGTACCGCGCCGCAGCCTCACGCCGCGCGGCGTTCCAGCCCGTGAGGCGGGGGAGGAAGACACGGAGTGCCGCCGCCTGGATCGCGTCGAGCCGAGAGTTCGTGCCGACGAGCTCGAACGTGACCTTGTCGCGGGACCCGTGAAACCGGAGCATGCGCACCCGCTCCGCGACCTCGTCGTCGAGGGACGTCACGAGGCCGCCGTCTCCCAGCGCGAAGAGGTTCTTCGTGGGGTAGAAGCTGAACGTCGAGCAGATGCCGGTCGTGGCGACGCCCTCGGCGCCGAACGCCTGGGCGGCGTCCTCCACGAGGGGCACGCCGAAGGCGGAGAGCTCGGCGAGCGAGGCCGGGCGACCGAAGAGGTGGACGGCGACGATCGCCTTCGTACGGGGCGAGATCCTGGTGGCGACGTCCTCGGGGTCGAGAGTGAGCGTCGCCGGGTCGATGTCCGCGAACACGGGGGTCGCGCCGACGCGGGCGATCGCCTCCACCGTCGCGTAGAAGGTGTACGCCGGACAGACCACCTCGTCGCCAGACCCGACGCCGAGCGCCTCGAGCGAGAGGACGAGCGCGTCGGTGCCGTTCGCGACCCCGATCGCATGCGGCACCCCTAGAAACGCGGCCGCCTCGTGCTCGAACGCATCGACCTCGGGCCCGAAGACGAACCGGCCCGACTCGAGGACTGCGTCGAAGCGCTCCCGTAGCTCCGGGATCAGCGGTGCGTACTGGGCCTTGATGTCGACGAGCGGGATGTCTCGAGTCACGAGGGCGAGTGTAGCTCCGGCGGGTCGGGCCTCCCCGCGGACCCGGCTCGGGCCTGCGTGCCCGCTTCTCTTTCCTCAGCCGCTCTGGGTCTCCTCGGCGAGACGTCTTCGCCGGCGCACGCGACGCACGACGAGCCAGGCGACGACGCCCGCGATCGCCGCGCCGACGAGGTAGTCGAGGTACCGGAACGCGTGGTGGATGTCCTCCCAGTTCTCACCGGCGAGGTAACCCGCTCCCGCGAACGTGACGCACCAGATCGTCGAGCCGGCGAGCGTGAGCAGCGTGTAGCGGAGGAAGCGCGCCTCGAGGACGCCGGCCGGGACGGAGACGAACGACCGGACGACGGGGGTGAGGCGCCCGAGGAAGACGGCCCAGTCCTCCCAGCGCTCGAACCAACGCTCGGCCCGGTCGAGCTTCTCGGCGTCGAGGTGGAGCCAGCGCCCGTGGCGCTCGAGGTAGGGGCGCCCCCCATAGAGCCCGATCGCCCAGCCGATCACTGCGCCGATCGTGTACCCGATCGTGCCCGCGAGCACGATCGCGAGGTACGCGGGCAGGCCCTCTTCGATCGCCTGCCCGAAGAGCACGACGTCCTGGTCCGCGAATGCGCCGGCCGCGAGCGCGCCTCCGTAGACCATGACGAGCTCGCTCGCCGTCGGGAAGACGGCGTCCACGAGCATCAGCAGGAAGACGGCGTAGAGGCCGTAGTCACCGACGACGGAGGTGACGACCTCCGTGATCCCGCTCAGGATCGACGCGACGAGCACGCGGAGACTGTACTGATGCCTTGCGCAAGACCCGGATCGCTAGCGCGGATCCGGGTCGCGCGAAGATCCCTGAAGGCGACCGCTTCGCGGTCGCTGCGCGCTCGTCACGGCGTTGGCGAGTGGTGCCTTGCGCAAGACCCGGATCGCTAGCGCGGATCCGGGTCGCGCGAAGATCCCTGAAGGCGAGCGCTTCGCGGTCGCTGCGTGCTCGTCACGGCTTTGGCCGAGCAGTTCGGCGGACCGTGAGCAGCCCGTCGAGGTCGACCGTGCCGACCTCGTTCGTCGCCGTCACGCGCACGACGTACCGCCCGCCGGGCGCCAGCTTGCCGTTCGCGAGCCGCCCGGTCCAGGTGACCGCGGGCGTGCCCGGCTCGAACCGCCGGGCGGCCACGGATCGGATCACGATCCCCTCCGGAGTCTCGACGGTGACGCGCACGCGGGCCGATCGCGTCTGCGTCCAGCCGATCGTCGCGCTCGCTCCCGCCGGAGGGAGGAGGAGGCGCTTCGGCGCGATCCGAAGGAACCCGAGCGTGGAGTTGACCCAAAACCGCCGCGTCGCCGACGACGGAAGGCCCTGGTCGTCGGTCGCGGAGACGGTCAGCGTCCAGCGCCCCTCCGCAGTAGGTGCCGGATCGGTAGGCGGCACGGAGGGCGGGGTCGTCGTTGGCGGCGGAAAGGCGATGCCATAGCTCCCGGGCTCGCGCGGGAGGCTCTCCTGGAATGCGACCGAGCCGTCGGGGGCGGTCAGCGTCGTCGTCACCGTCGACGGCCGGACCAGCTTGAACGCGAGCCGCTGCTCCTCGGCCGCGCCGTCGCCGTTGGGCGAGACCACGGCCTCCGCGGGCGGCGGGATGTAGACGCCGAAGTACTGCAGCATGAGCGCGGTCGAGATCGCCCGCTCGCTTCCGGAGGAGGGGCGGTTGAGGAGCGTGCCCTCGAACGCGAGCGTCGAGGACCCGCCGCTGTCGAGGCCCATTCCGGTGACGGCCCCGAGCCGGACGAGCGTCTGCGCCATTTCGAACGTCGTCATGCCCACCGAGTACCCGGACTGGCGGCCGTCGACGACGACGAGGAGGACGCGGCCATCCGCGAGCTGACCGACCGCGCTGCGCGGATTCCGAGGCGCGATCTGCGAGGTGGTGAACGCCTCGTTCGAGCGGTACACGGGCCGGCGGTCGCGAACGAGGACCGGGCCGCCGCCGATCGCGTCGGCGACCGCCGTCCAGTCCGGCTGCAGGATCAGGCGGTACACGACCGTTGCCCCGATCTGCGCCTCGGCCAGGAGGTTCGCTGCCGCGGTGCCTCGAGCGACGAGGACGGACGTTCCCGCGGCGAGCGGGGCCGCCCCGCCCCGGATCACGTTGGCGACGGGCGCCGACAGGTCCACGTTCGGCGTCGCCACAGGCGACGGCGCGAGCACGACGGCGACCGAGTCCGGGTAGCTCGGGGTACGGCGGCCCCAGTCGGGCGTGAACAGCGAGATGCCGTTCTTCGCCGGCTCCTTGTTGAGCCGGTTCAGCGTGCGTCGCTGGCCCGTGCCACGCCAGGTGCCGAAGTACTTCACCCGCCGCACGTCGAGCAGCCCGTCGAGCGTGACGCCGGCGCTCGAGCGGTTGGGGTTGGGGAGGTTCGCGAGGATCCCGTCGCGCAGCAAAATCCCGCTCGGCCGGCCGTCCGCGAGCGCGAAGAGGTCGCCGTTGACTCCGACCGACGTGGCCTGGGTCGAGAGCCGCCGCTGCATCGCGGTCAGCGTCTCCCGCCCGGTGATCGTCTCGTTCGACAGCACCGGGCGCAGGCGGTAGAGGCCGACGGGTCGTGGGCCCCGCACGATGTGGATCGCGACCGGCCCGTGCGGCGTGAACTGGACGCCCGTCTCGTAGGTGACCCCGGGCAGGAGCTGCGTGGGCTGGGCGGACGCGACGCCCGCAAGCACGAGGCTCGAGGCGGCGATCGCGGCGGCGAGGACGGCGAGGCGAAGCACGGCCCGGTCGAGGGTACCCGAACCGGAATCGCCGATTTGCAGCGTCTTACAGGATCCGAACAGGCGGTGAACGGCCTGTCTGCAGAGCGGTCCAGGGAGCAACTAGGCGAACACGCGGACGTCGCGGTACAGCGTGTCCCGCTGCACCGGGATCTTCCCCAGCGACCGGATCAGGTGGACGAGCTCGTCCGTCGTCGTGCGATGCGTCGTCCCCGCGGCCGAGACGACGTTCTCCTCGATCATCACCGAGCCCATGTCGTCGGCCCCGAAGGAGAGCGCCACCTGCCCGACCTTCATGCCCTGGGTCACCCACGAGGACTGGATGTGCGGCACGTTGTCGAGGTAGATCCGGGAGACCGCCTGGGTCAGCAGATAGTCGAACGAGGTCGGGCGGGTCTCCTCGGGGACGAGGTCGTCGAGGCGGTTCC
Organism: Gaiellaceae bacterium; assembly: GCA_050698135.1. Lineage (GTDB taxonomy): Bacteria > Actinomycetota > Thermoleophilia > Gaiellales > Gaiellaceae > GMQP-bins7. The sequence continues at coordinate 2,755 of JBOHBB010000324.1, read as the reverse complement.
CGTCCCGCTGGAAGGTCCACGAGATGAAGGCGCGGAAGCCCCGCGTCTCGTCCTGGAGGTCGCGGATGCGCCGCATGTGCTCGACGCGCTCCTCGAGCGTCTCGACGTGCCCGTACATCATCGTCGCGGTCGTGGACATGCCGAGGCGGTGGGCCTGGCGCATGACCTCGAGCCACTCGTCCGACTTCGTCTTCTTCGGCGCGATGATCGACCGGACCCGATCCACCAGGATCTCGGCGCCGCCACCGGGGACCGAGTCGAGGCCCGCGTCGCGGAGCCGCGAGAGCGTCTCCGGGATCGTGAGCTTCGAGCGGCGCGAGATGTGCTGGATCTCCGGCGGCGAGAGCGCGTGCAGGTGGATCCGGTAGCGCGCCTTGATCGAGCGGAAGAGGTCCTCGTAGTAGTCGATCCCGAGATCGGGGTGATGACCGCCCTGCATGAGGAGCCCGGTGCCTCCGAGCGCCAGCGTCTCCTCGATCTTCTTGAAGATGACCGGCTTCGGCAGCAGGTAGCCCTCGCGCTGGTCGCCCGGCCGGCGGTAGAACGCGCAGAAGTCGCAGTCGGTGACGCAGACGTTCGTGTAGTTCAGGTTCCGGTCGACGATGAACGTGATCCGGGACGGGTCGTTCGCGCGGTTGCGGACCTCGTGCGCGACGCGCCCGACCGCGACGAGGTCGCGCGACCGGAGGAGCGAGATCGCATCCTCGTCCGAGATGCGCTCGCCGCCGAGCGCCTTCTCGAGGACGTCGTCGACGGAGAGCGAGGAATCCCTCGACTCGACGGAGGAGACGGTGGTCATGCGGGGACCTCCTCGCGCACGAACCGGAGCTCGGGGACATGGGCGAGCTCCCCGGCGTCGCGGGCCATCTCGAGGAACGTGTACAGGCCGGCCCGCTCGCGCGGCCCGAAGCTGTAGCGGAGCTTCTCGAAGTAGCGGGCGAGGAACCCCGGCGGGTAGCCGTAGGTGTCGCTCGCCTGCTGTGCGAGGCGCTCGGGCTCCGAGCGCGCGAGGCGCACGGAGGCGACGAGCGCGTGCTCGAGGTCGAGCAGTCCCTCCGCGACCGGCTCGGGTGCCGCCCACACGGCGAATACCATCGGGAGCCCCGTGCGCTCGAGCCACAGGCGGCCGAGGTCGAAGTGCGGCGTCGGGTCCTCGAAGGCGCTGCGGAGCGCCGCGTCGCCGATCAGCAGCGTCGCGTCGGCGTCCATCCCGAGCGGGAAGATCTCCGCCTTCGGGAGGAGGACGCGCACGAGCACCACGGAGGTGGCGCTCTCCGGCGTCACCGCGACCGAGCGCACCTGGCCGAAAGGCATGCGGGTCACGAGCTGGATCGAGTCGACCGCGCCCTCGGACGACACGCACAGCCTCGGCAGGATGCGGAGCCGGCCGGCGTTTCGCGCGTACTCGATCGACGGGATGGGCGCGATGTCGAGCTCGCCCTCGAGGAGCATCCGGCTGAGGTCGGTCGGAACGCCCGTGACCTCCTCGACTTCGGCCTCGAGCCGGTGGAAGACCGGCGCCATGTTGACGTACGAGATGCGGCCGAGCCGGATCATCGCCCACCCCCGCGCCGACGCCAGACGAGAACTCCCGCCGCGAGCGAGACGATTGCGCCCCAGAGCACGAACGCAGGGACGTTCACGTCGAACTCCGAGTCGCCGGACGCGTAGACGACCCCGGAGAAGGCGAGCGAGAGGACGATGATCGCCCCGGCCAGGAGCCCGAGCACGTAGACGACGATGATCCAGATCGGGGTGCCGCCGGAGACGGGCGGTTCCTTCGGCTTCGCGAAGCGGCTCACGTGAACGCCCATTCGACCGTCACCATCGCCGGACTTCGTTGTAGAGCGTGTCGCGCTGGACCGGGATCCTGCCCGCTTCGCGGACGAAGCGGACGAGCTCCCCGATCTTCTGCTCCGTCTCCGTGCGCGCGCCGGCTGCATGGAAGATCTCCTCGCGGACGACGGTGCCCTGCACGTCGTTGGCCCCGAAGTGGAGCGCCACCGCCGCGAGCGGCATGCCCATCATGATCCAGTACGCCTTGACGTTCGGGACGTTGTCGAGCATCAGGCGCGAGAACGCGAGCATCTTCAGGTCGTCGGCGCCCGTCGTGTGACGCCACCCGCGACGCTCGAAGACGGTGTTCTCCGGATGGAACGCGAGGGGGATGAACGCGAGGAACCCGCCTGTGCGGTCCTGCTGGTCGCGGAGGCGGATGACGTGGTCGACGCGCTCCTCGTACGTCTCGACGTGCCCGTAGAGCATCGTGCAGTGCGTCGGGATCCCGAGTCGGTGCGCGGTGTCGTGGACGTGGAACCAGATGTCCGGATGCTCCTTGCCGGGCGCCACGAGCCGCCGCACGCGCTCTGCGAAGACCTCGGCGCCGCCGCCGGGGAGCGACCCGAGCCCGGCGTCCTTCAGCTCGCGGAGCACGTCCTCGTGCGTCAGCCCGGAGAGCGTCGTCATGTGGTGGATCTCCGACGCCGTGTAGCACTTGAGGTGCACGTCCGGGAGCGCGTGGTGCAACGAGGCGATCGTGTCCCGATAGAAGGCGAAGTCCACGTGTGGGTTCTCCCCGTTCACCATGTGGATCTCGGTGAACCCGGTGACCTCGCGCTGGCGAAGCACGTCCTCGACGAGCTCGTCCGCGGTGATCGTGTACGCCTGCGGCTGCTTCTGCGTCGCCGCGAAGGCACAGAACTTGCACTTCACGCGGCAGACGTTCGTCTGGTTCACGTACAGGTTCTGGACGAAG
>JBOHBB010000323.1:0-9872 GCA_050698135.1 Gaiellaceae bacterium | reverse complement strand
AAGAAGCCGACGACGCGCCGCTCGTACTCCTCGGGCTCCGCCTCGATCCCGCCCGTGTGCGACGCGGGCATCTCCCAGATCGTCTTGGGCTCCCGCGCGGCGTCGTAGAAGATCGCGTTGAGCTCCTCCCCGCCCTGGCCCTTCGTCGCATAGATGAGGAACACGGGGCGCGGCGCGATCCGGCCCACGAGGTCCTCGAGGCTCGGCGGAGGCATCGTGTTCGAGAAGAGCGCGACCCCCGGTGTGACGACGGCATGGACCAGCGACGCCGCAAGCCGGGTACCGGTGCCGGAGAGCGCGAGGCTCTCGCGGATGGAGCGGATCCCCGCGCCCTCGGAGACGATCGCGCGGAGGCCGTCCGACTCGGCGGCGGCCTCGATCATCATCTCGCCTCCGACCGAGAGGCCGATGCCGCCGATGCGGCTCGGGTCGACGTCGGGGCGGGTACGAAGGTAGTCGACGGCGGCGTGCAGGTCCCGCTCTCCCTTCCAGCCGAAGATGTTCGGGTCGCCCTCGCTCTCGCCCTCGCCTCGGCGGTCGAAGAGCAGGACGCCGTAGCCGTGCTGCGCGAGCATGCGGGTCTGGCGCTGAGGCCCCCGTCGCCCGGGGAACGCGATCACTGCCGCGCGGTTCTTCGAGGGCACGTACCAGCCCTCGAGCCGGAGCCCGTCGCCCGTCGTGAAAGACACCTCCTCGTGCGGCGCACCGAGCTCGGGGTCGGGGACGAACCCCCGCGCGACGTGCGTCAGCACGTAGGCCATCGCGAGCGGGACGACGAGCACGTACGCGACCACGAGGGTTCCCACGGCGAGGAGGGACCGGCGCAGGTAGCGACGGCGACGACTGTCGTCCCTGCGCCTGGACTTCCAGAGCGTCACGATCCCGATGCCGACGAGCGTCAGGCCTGCCGGGATCGCGAGAAGGCCCGTGAAGTCGTCGCCGGAGATGTTCCCTTTCGCGGTGTAGTAGGCGGCTTCGATGCCGGTGGCGATGCCGAACACGCCGAGTGCGACCGCGATCGCCGCGCGGAAGCCGGCGCGCAGGCGTGGGTAGCCCCAGGCGGCGAGGCCGAGCACGGCCAGCGGGACGAGGCCGCTGACGAGGTGGTCGCCCGCCCGCGTCCCCGGCTGCGGCTGGAGGAAGTTGTCGTCGGCGACGTGGAGAGCGATGACCCCGAGGGCGAGACGAGCGAGGCCCGTCTCCGTTCCCAGGCGAGTCCACCAGCTTCGTCCCGATCCGCGATCCGCTCCGACGGCGCCACGATACTCCTGGACGCCATCCGGATACACGACGTCTAGGCTTCCCTCGTGAGCGGCGAGGCCGCCGAGATCGCCTTCGACCGCGTGACGAAGCGCTATCCCGGCCGCGCCGAGCCGGCCGTGCGCGAGCTCACGCTGACCGTGCCGGCGGGGGAGGTCTGCTGCCTCGTAGGCCCGTCGGGCGCCGGGAAGACGACTGCCATGAAGATGGTCAACCGGCTGATCGACATCACCGAGGGCGACATCACGATCGGCGGCACGAGCGTGCGCTCGCTCGACGTCACCGCGCTCCGCCGCGGGATCGGCTACGTCATCCAGCAGGTCGGGCTCTTTCCACACATGTCGGTGGCGGAGAACGTCGCGACCGTGCCACGGCTGCTCGGTTGGTCCAAGGCGCGGATCGCGGCTCAGGTCGACGAGCTGCTCCACCTCGTCGACCTGCCACCCGACGACTACCGCGCGCGCTTTGCCTCCCAGCTCTCCGGCGGCGAGCGCCAGCGTGTCGGCCTCGCCCGGGCGCTCGCCGCGAACCCGCCCGTGATGCTCATGGACGAGCCGTTCGGCGCGCTCGACCCGATCACGCGCGCGCGTCTCCAGCAGGAGCTCCTCCGCATCCAGCACGAGCTCCGCAAGACGATCGTGTTCGTCACGCACGACATCGACGAGGCGATCCTGCTCGGCGACCGCATCGCGATCCTGCGCGATGGAGGCGTGCTCGCGCAGTACGACACGCCCGAGAATCTGCTCGCGCACCCGGCCGACGACTTCGTCGAGCGTTTCCTGGGCGCGGACCGTGGTCTGAAGCTCCTGTCCCTGCGGAGGCTCGACGAGCTCGAGCTCGCACAGCTCGACGGAAGCGAAGGGCCGCGAGCCGACGGTTCGACCACGCTCCGCGACGCCCTCTCGCTGATGGTCACCGAGGGCTCGCGCTCGCTCGTCGTCGTCGACGGCAACGGCGAGCCGCGCGGAGTCGTGACCCTGGACGCGCTGGCAGGTCTCGTCGAGTGAGCACGCCACTCGCACAGGAGCCCGGCGAGCCCGTGATCCCGGACTTCGGGGAAGGGAGCGAGTGCGTCGTCGAGAACCGCCTCTTCTGTCCCGACTGGGTCCGCGACAACTGGGCCGGCGTCCTCCAGCCCGCGCTCCTCGAGCACGTGAAGCTGACGCTGATCGCGGTCGCGGTCGGGTTCGCCATCGCCTTCGTGGCGGCCCTCGTCACGCATCGCTTCCGGCTGGCCGAGAAGCCGTTCGTGGTCTTCTCGGCGATCGTGTACACGATCCCGAGCCTCGCGCTCTTCCAGCTGCTCGTTCCGGTGACCGGCTTGACCGTGACGACGGTCGAGGTCGCGCTCGTCGGCTACACGCTGCTCATCCTCTACCGCAACATCCTCGAAGGCCTGCGCGGCGTTCCCGCGGAGGTGCTCGAGGCCGCCCGCGGCATGGGCCTCACCCGGCGGCAGACGCTCTGGCGCATCGAGCTCCCCCTCGCTGTGCCCGCGATCATGGCGGGCCTGCGAGTCGCCGTCGTGTCGACGATAGCGCTCGCCACCGTCGCCGCGCTCGTCATCCCCGAGGGCCTCGGCTACCCGATCTTCCTCGCGCTCCGCGATGCGTTCAAGACGGAGATCATCGTCGCCGGGGCACTCGCGATCGGGCTCGCGCTCGTCGCCGACGGGCTCCTCGTGCTCGCGGAGCGTGCGCTGACGCCCTGGGCGGGCGCGCGGAGGGCGACATGATCGCCTTCGACCTCGGCGTCTTCGCCGACGCGCTCGAGTTCGTGGTCGACGAGCGACGCCTGATTCTCGAGAAGACGTGGGAGCACCTCGAGCTGTCCGCGGCCGCGATGGCGATCGCCCTCGCCGTCGCGCTGCCGCTCGGCGCCTGGCTCGGGCATCTTCACCGTGGTTCCTTCCTCGCGATCAACATGGCGAACCTCGGGCGAGCCCTGCCGAGCCTCGCCCTCATCGCCGTGGGCTTCGTCCTCCTCGGCGTCGGGTTCTGGAGCGTCGCGCTCGCGCTCGTCGTGCTCGCAGTGCCGCCGATCCTCACGAACGCCTACGTCGCGGTGGACGGCGTGGAGGCGGACGCGGTGGAGGCGGCGCGCGGCATGGGGATGACGAGGTGGCAGATCGTCCGCCGGGTGGAGCTCCCGCTCGCGCTGCCGCTGATCTTCGCCGGCATCCGCACCGCCGTCGTCTTCGTCGTCGCGACGGCGACCATCGCCGCCGTCGCCGGGGGCGGCGGTCTCGGCGACATCATCGTCAACCGGGCGGCATACGGGCTCGAAGGGGTCGTCGGCGCGGCGATCTGCGTCTCGGTGCTCGCCCTCGCAGCGGACGCCCTCCTCGGACTCGTCCAACGTCTGTTGACGCCTCCGGGACTGCGTACGAGGGCTCCCATGTTCGAACCCGACGTCGGCACGGGTATCACCCGTAGGTAGGGTCGGAGCTCGGAGACAACCCTCGACCGACTCCCGGAAAGGGGGCAGTTGCCGTGATTCGCAAGCACAACCGGCGTGCGGCCAAAGCCGCGTTCACGATCGCACTCGGCGTCGCGCTCATCCTCGGTGGGGCCGCCGCGGCACCGGCCGCGGAGAACCAGGCGACGCCGATCATCGTCGGCACGAAGAACTTCCCCGAGCAGTTCGTGCTCGGCCAGCTCTACCGTCAGGCCCTCGTCGCGGAGGGGTTCGACGTGCAGTACAAGGAAAACATCGGCTCGACGGAGCTGATCGACACCTCCCTGCGGAGCGGGCAGGTCACGCTGTATCCGGAGTACACGGGAACCATGCTGTCGGTCACGTTCCGACGGACGACCGTTCCGAAGACAGCGGCCGCCACCTATTCGCTCGCGAAGCGACTGTACGAGCGACGCGGGCAGACCCTGCTGAGGCAAACGCCGTTCGAGGACAAGGACGTCCTCGCGGTCACGCGGGCGACGGCCAACCGGTACGGCCTGCGGACGATCGCCAACCTGAGCAAGGTGCCGAACCTCACGATCACCGGCTTCCCGGAGTGGGACATGCGCTGGCGGGGACCGCTCCGCCGCCTCTACGGCGTCCAAGGGTTCGACTTCGTCCCGCTCGCGGGCATCTCCGCGTACCAGCTCCTCGACCGGAGGAACGTCGAGGCCGCTGACGTGTTCACGACCGACCCGCAGCTGCTCTCGAACAAGTACGTGCAGCTGCGCGACCCGAAGAACATGTTCGGGTTCCAGCACGTCGCCCCGGTCGTCGACCGCGACCTCGTGCGCGAGAACGGCGCGCGCCTGACGTCCACGCTGAACAAGGTCAGCAGGCTGCTCACCGTGAGGGCGGTGCAGGCAATGCTCAAGGCGGTCGTGATCGCCAAGAGGTCGCCGGCGAGGGTCGCCGACGCCTTCCTGAAGGCGAACGACCTCAAGTAGCGGCTCGAGCGCGCTCGCGCGGGCGGGGCAAGCCCTGCTTCCCTGCCCGCGCGCACGTTGCCCTGCCATGCGCAACGTGATTCGATCCGATCCGCAGCACGCGACGAAGAACAGGGCACCGACGGAACCCAGGAAAGGGGCTCACGGAAATGCGCACGCTCACGACCATCACCTGCCTGCTCGCACTCGCGCTCGCGACGACTGCGCTCGCCGCCTGCGGCGGCGACGACGGCGACGGAGGAGGAGGAGGCGACGCGATCAGCGTGAGCCTCTCGCCGGTCGGAGACGCGAGCCAGTTCGGCACGGCGCTGCTGACCCCCGAGGGCGAGCAGACCCGCGTGGTCCTCGACGTCGACAGCCCGGTCTCCGAGTCCCAGCCCGCGCACATCCACGAGGGCACGTGCGACAACCTGACCGCGGAGCCCGCCTTCGGGCTGCCGAACGTCGTCGACGGCCGCTCGGAGTCGACCGTGGACGTCTCCCTCGACACGCTCACGAGCGGGACCTACGCGATCAACCTGCACATGTCCGACGCCGACCTCGCAACGTACACGTCCTGCGGCGAGATCGTCGCGGCGGAGTAGCGAACTGTTGGGGGTCGGGCGCGCGCTCGCCCCGCGGTTGTGTGTGTGAGGGAGGGCCGTGCCCGGCCCTCCCTCACATTCGACTCCTAGCCTGACGCCCCCTCGAGCGCCGGCTCGCCGACCGTCGCCTCCTGCGGCCGCACGTCGCGCCCGCGCACGAGGAAGATCGAGACGAGCAGGCCCGCGAAGGCGATAGCGGCTCCCGCCCAGAAGGCGTTCACGAAGCCGTCGGTCAGTGCGACCGGGACCTGAGTCCCGCTCGCGAGCTCGTCGTTCGTCTTCGTCACGGCGATCGTGGAGAGGACGGCGATGCCGACCGCGCCGCCGATCTGCTGCGACGTGTTGATCAGGCCCGAGGCGAGCCCGGCCTCGTGCGGCTTCGTCCCCGCCAGCGCGGCGATCGTGATCGGGACGAACGCGAACGGGATCGCGACGCCGAGCATCAGGAAGCCGGGGAAGAGATCGGTCCAGTACGACCCGTCGACCGACACCTGCGTGAAGTACACGAGACCGGCGGTCAGGAGGCCCATCCCGAGGATGAGGGCCGGCTTGACGCCCACGCGGTTCACGGCCGCCGCGGCGAAATTCGCCCAGATCACCGCCGTCCCGGCGACTGCGAGATACGCGATGCCCGTCTCGAGCGGCGAGTAGCCGAGCACCCCCTGCATGTACAGCGTCAGCATGAGGAACATCGAGAACATCGCCGTGCCCATGATGAAACCGGCGATGTTCGCCGCCGTCAGCGTCTGCAGCCGGAAGATCGAGAACGGCACGAGCGGATCGCGCTGCCGCTGCTCCCACCCCGCGAAGGCGAGGAGGAGAGCGCCGGCGACGATGAAGACGCCGATCGTCCGCGCCGAATCCCAGCCCCACTGCTGACCCTGGGTGATGCCCAGGACGAGCAGGCTGAGGCCCGCGGTCACGAGCACGGCGCCCGGAACGTCGTGGCTCTGGCCGTGCGCGTCCTTGCTCTCGGCGAGCAGGACCGGCGCGAGCGCGAGGGCGGCGAGCCCGACGGGCACGTTCACGAAGAAGATCCACTCCCACGAGAGGAGGTCGGTGAGGATGCCGCCCATCAGCACGCCGGCGGCTGCCCCGAACCCGCCGACCGCTCCCCAGGCGCCGAGGGCGATGTTCCGCTCGCGGCCCTCCCGGAAGGTCGTCGTCAGGATCGAGAGCGCGGAGGGCGTGATCGTGGCCGCCCCGAGGCCCTGGAGGGCGCGGGCGGCGATCAGCGACTCGTCGCTCCAGGCGAGCCCGCAGAGGAGCGAGCCGACCGAGAAGATGACGAGCCCTGCCATGAACACCCGTCGTCGCCCGAGGATGTCCGCGAGGCGGCCCCCGAGCAGCAGGAACCCGCCGAAGACGAGCGCGTAGGCGCTGATCACCCACTGCAGGTTCTCCGCGGAGAAGCCGAGATCGACCTGGATCGACGGCAGGGCGACGTTCACGATCGCGATGTCGAGCACGACCATGAACTGCACGGCGCAGAGGAGCGCCAGTGCATACCACTTCGTTCTGTCGGAGGTAATCATCCGAGAGTCCCCCTTGCCTCATTGGTTCCGGTTTCGAGAAGGCAGACGTTAGCACAATAACTTTCAAATCGAAAGTTAAGACTTCCACCTCGCAACAAATCGCTGTACAATCGCCAGTAGCCATGAAGAGCTACCACCAGTACTGCCCCATCGCCTCCGCCCTCGACCTGGTCGGCGAGCGCTGGTCGCTGCTCCTCGTCCGCGAGCTCCTTCAGCACGGCCAGCTGCGCTACTCGGACCTCCACGCGGCCCTCGAGGGCTGCAGCACGAACATCCTCGCCGCGCGGCTCAAGGACCTCGAGCGCGGTGGCGTGGTGCGGCGCCGCAAGCTCCCGCCTCCCGCGGCGTCGACCGTGTACGAGCTCACCGAGTACGGCACTGGCCTCTCCCCCGTGCTGCGTGAGCTCGCGCACTGGGGCGCCCGGGTGATGGGGCCACCGACGCCGGACGTCGAGCTCGCGGAAGGATGGCTCCAGGACGCGCTCTGCATCGCGCTTCCGCCGACGACTACCCGCATCGAGTTCCGCATCGGCGACGAGGTCGCCTCGCTCGCCGACGGCGCCGTCGTCGCCGGTCCGGCCGACCGGCCCGACGTCGTCGTGACCGGGGACGCTCGCGGCTTCTACGACCTCATGGTCGAGCGCGACCTCGACGCGGTCGACGTGGAGGGCAGTCGTTCCGCGCTCCAGGCGTATCTCGAGACGCTGCCGCCGATGGTCGCCCGCCCTGCGGCAGATCCGGCGCCTGCTGCCGCCTAGCCGCGGAGGAGCGGCCGCAAGAGGTCGTCGAGCGCCTCGCGGTAGACGAGAGCGTCGTACCGTCGCAGGGGATGGGGCGGAAGCACGGCCTCCCGAAGAAGTCCACCACGGCGCACGTAGAGCACCGGCCTGATCTCCTCGTCGGCGTCGAACTCGAGGGTCGCGGCGACCCCGTCCTGCTCGCCGTCCACGAACACCTCCAGCGGGAGGATCCCCTCGTCGCGGAGCTCGCTCTCGTGAGCCGAGAGCACGCGAGCGAGGTAGCCCTTCTGCATCGCGAGCTCGGGCGCGCCGTCGAGCTCCGAGAGCAGGTAGGGGACGACTCGAGCGGGAGCGACGACAGGCCGCTCCGAGCGCACGCCCGTCAGCGTCTCGGCGAGGTGCCGGGCGAGGATGCGCGCGTTGTACCGGAACCCGCAGACCATGCTCGACACGCTCGCGACCCCGTGCTTGCGCAGGCCGAGCGCGGACTGAGTCACGTTCCCCGCGAAGAAGACGCCCGGCACGGTGACGCTCTCGAAGTACGGGGTCAGCGCCGGCAGCCGGCCGTCGAGCACGGTCGCCACCCCGAGCTTCGGGAGATCCTGCAGCGGCGCCTCGAAGCCGGTCGCGGCGATGACGTCGTCCGCCTCGAGGACGAGCGGCTCGGCTCTCGTGGGGTCGAGGGTGTGCACGCGGTAGGCATCACCGATCCGCTCGACGCGCTCGACCGAGGCGTTCAGGACGAACCGGCCTGGCGCGCCGCGCACGTGCTCGTCGTACGGCGTGAGGTACCAGGGGCGAAGCGGAGAGCGCGCGAGGCGGCCGAGGTCGGGCGGGCGCGGCGAGACGAGGGTCAGCTCGCGGACTCCCTGCCGGACGACACCTTCGCCGATCTCGAAGGCTGAGTTGCGCTTCCCGACGATGACCACGCGGCGGTCGCGATAGCGGCCGGGGCGGTTCTCGACGTTGACGTAGTGGTGCGGGAGGTCGAGGCCGGGGATCGCGGGCACCCACGGCTCGGTCATGCCGATCGCGAGCACTGCGCTGCGGCAGCGGTACTCGCCGTCGTCGGTGGTGACGACAAACCCGTCGTCCTGCACTCGCGTCGACGTCCAGCGGCTCCCGTAGCGCACGCCGATCCCCGCCCGCTCCGCGAACGTGCGCAGGGACGCCTCCATCTCCTCCCGTGCGGGGCGGCGCCGGCCTTCCGCAAGCACCGCGGGCACGAGCGCCCTGAGTTCCGGCTCGTCGGCGACGAGGCTGTTCTGGTCGTGCGCCTCGAACTCCCGGCTCGAGAGCGGGACGTCGGCCGTGGAGTGCGTCCAGCTGATCAGCCGCTCGAAGAGCGGGAAACGCCGGAACATCCCGCCGGGGCCCTCGTCGGCCGAGAGGACCGCGTACCGGACGCCGAGCCGACCCAGGAAGTAGCTCGTCTGCAGGCCTCCCGGCCCACTGCCCACCACGACGACGTCGTAGTCGCCCGGGGGAAAGGGTGAAGCGCCTACTGCCACCGATTGGAGTCGCGCAGCCGCCTGGCCTCCGCCTGCAACATGCGAAGCATCACGGTCGGGCGCTCGAGGAGGAACGGCTCGAGCTGGGGCCCCGGCAGCGAGAGGCAGCGGAGGAGCGTCTCCGCCCGGATGTCGGCGATCGGGACACCGCCCGTTAGCGCGGAGATCTCCCCGAAGTACTCACCGCGCCCGAGCCGCGACCGCTCGTGCTCGTCGATCACGACCACCGCCTCGCCTTCGAGGATGACGTAGAACGCACCGCCGGAGATGCCCTGCCGAAGCACGCGCTGGCCCGCCCCGAAGACCTCCTCCTCGAAGGTGTGGGCGACCGCCTCGAGCTCGGGCCAGCGCAGGTCGGCGAAGAGCGTGAGCTGCGCCAAGCGCTCGACGATGCCGTCGGGCATACGCCGGAGCCTACTCGGAGTGACTCAGCGCCTGATCCTGATCGACAGCACTCTCGTGGCCTGAGCGCCGTTCGCGTCCGTCACCCGGACCGTGAACGTGTACCGGCCCTGCTTCGTCGGCGTCCCGGCGAGGGCGCCCGTCGCCGCCGTGAGCGTGATCCCGGGCGGAAGCGCGCCGGAGACGACGGCCCAGGTGTACGGGGTTACGCCACCCGCGGCCGCGAGCGTGGCCGAGTAGGCAGCGCCCATGATGCCGTCCGGGAGGGTAGCCGTCGTGACAGCGAGCGTCGTCGACGGCAGGACCTGGATCGAGAGCGCCTGCGTGTCGCTCCGAGCGGGCGTCCCGGAGTCGTCCGCGCGGACCGTGAAGGCGTACGTCCCGGGAGTGGTCGGGGTGCCGGCGACCGCACCGGTCGTGCTCGAGAGGGCGAGGC
>JBOHBB010000322.1:0-6417 GCA_050698135.1 Gaiellaceae bacterium | reverse complement strand
CCCGTGGCCGGCGCCCTCGACTCCGAGCGCCGCGGCGAGCTCGGCGAGCAGGTCGCGCGCCGGCGGCAGGTCCGCCGGCGCGGGAGCGGTTCGTGCGATGCGCCTCACAGCCTCGGGATCGGCACCTGTGAGCCGACTCACGACCCTCGGGTTGGCGGCGAGACCGACGACGTCGCCGGGGGGCAGCGGTCCATAGAACTCGGGAACCGAGAGGTACTCGTCCACGATGCTGCCGCGCTCGAAGAGGATCATGCGGAGGAGATCGTCACGCTCGACGCCGAGGAGCAGCACCACCGCTCCCGTTCGGTCCGAGATCTCCCGGGCGAGCCGCCTGAGCATCTCGGGGCTCCGGTCGCAGACATCGTCGTAGATGGCGATCCAGCCGCGGCGCGGCGGGGCGAGGACGGACCCGCGCGAGGCGCCGGGAAGGCGGGGCACGAACTGGCGGACGGCCTGCTCCACGGCGCTCAGGTCGTCGGACTGGACGTGGATCGAGCCGAACGAAGCGGCCTCCTGGCGACCGAGTCGCGCCTCGAGGTCGGCGACCGACTGGGTCATGACGACCACCTCGTCGCGAAACCCCCATCTCGCGTACAGCGAGCGAGCGACGGTGTTGGACGCCATCACCTCGAGGTCGAGGAGCTCGGTCCCGCGCTCGGCGACGGCGACCAGCACCTCGCGCATCAGCTCGGTGGCGACCCCGGAGCGGCGCGCGTCCTTCCTGACGTAGAGGTCGGTGAGGGTCGCGAGCGACGGAGTGCGCTGCCTCGCGAGCGCGAAGCCGACCGGGCGCCCGTCCTCCTCGGCCACGAGCGCCACCTCCGAGGCCAGGATCTCGGCCACCTCCGCGAGCTCCGTCTCCTGGTCCGCAGGCCCCTCGTGGATCGGGGGCGGGATCTCGTGGTCGAGCTCCCGCCACATCTCGGCGATCGCGTCGAAGTCGTCGGGGCCGGCGCGGCGAGTGCTCATGAACCGCTCCGTGGCGCTTGAACGGGTAGGGGCGTGGGGAACCGGGAGGTTCCCCACGCTCTCCGGAAAACGGGGGCGCGTGGGGGAGACACGGTTTCTCCCACGAACGCGGGCCGCACGCGAGTCGTCACCCCGCCATTCTCGCGGCCGCGAGCAGGTAGTGCGCCGACAGGTTGCGGTAGGGCGCGAAGCGCTCCCCGAGCTCGCGGACCTCCCCGATCGAGAGCGGCCTGCCGTCGGCGACGAAGAGGGACACCGCCTTGCGCAGGCCGAGGTCGCCCGCGGGCCATGCCTCCGGCCGCGCCAGGTGGCGCGCGAGGAACCAGTCGGCGGTCCAGCGGCCGATCCCGGGAAGCGCGGTGAGGGTCTCGACGACCTCGTCGTCAGGGAGCGCCGCGAGCGCGTCGAGGTCGAGGTCCGAGCGCGCGATGCCGACGACGTACTCGGCCTTGCGCCGCGAGAAGCCGAGGGACGGGTACTCGTCGGGGTGGGACGAGGCGACCCGCTCACGGGTCGGGAACTCCCAGGCCAACTCGTGCCGGACCCCGAACCGCTCCACGAACCGCCCACGGATCGCGGCCGCGGCGAGCAACGAGATCTGCTGCGTCGTCACGGCGACGACGAGCGCCTCGAACGGGTTCGGATGCAGCGGCGGCCGGAAGCCCGGAATCGCGCGAACGATCGTGCCCAGCACGGCGTGCGGGAGCGCCCAGGCGCGGAACGGCTCGAGGTCGAATGGCAGCCCGAGCAGGTGGCCGACCTCCGCGGCGATGGCAGCGCTTCCGGGGTCGAGCAGCACACCGCCGTCCGTGGGCTCGATCCGAATCTCCCCGCCCCGAACGACGCGGTGGAGCCCTCCGTCGTGGAGCACCGTCGCGCCGTCCGTCCCGAAGTCCCGGAAGCGGGCGGTCGAGAATGAGAAGTCGTACGGCTCGGGGACGCGCAGGTGCACGGCCGCTCAGAGCGCTCGCGCGAGGTCGTGGAAGTCCTCGAACGGCTCGAACGGCGCCCCGGAGGCCGCGAGGTAGCGGGCGAGGCCGTCCCGCGCGAAGACCCGCGAGGCGGCGAGGGAGACGCAGCGATCGGAGAACCCGTCGCCGGCGTAGGCGAAGCCGTCGAGGCCGGCGACGTCCGCGCGCTTGCAGGGCTCGCCGCACACAGCGCACGCCTCCTCGTTCCGGAACAGCGCGAGCCAGCCGTCGGCGCGGGCGTCGAGCCGGTTGGCGCGGACCTCGAGCGCGACACCCTCCCGGGCCAGGACGGGCTCGATGAGCTCGTGGAAGCCGCTGGAGACGACGAGTGGCCGATGCTCGCGTGCGAACCCGGCGAAGCCGTCCCGCACCCGGACGTTCTCGAGTACCCAGCCCACGACGTCGTCGAGCGAGGCGCGGACGCTCCGGAACTCCCACGCGATGACCTCGTGCAGCGTGAGCTCCCGCCCGAGCCGGTTCTCCGCCTCGTCGTAGATCGCCGCGTCGCCGAACTCCTCGAGCACGAGGTGGAGCCCGTCGACCTCGGTGACCGTGCCATCCCAGTCGAGGACGACCTTCATGCCGAGACGGTCTGGACGAGGGCTCCGATGCCGGCCACCTCGACCTCGACAGCGCTCCCGGGGGCGATGCCCTCGACGGGGCCGAGCGCCGGGCCGGCGAGCAGGTCGCCCGGACGCAGCGTCGTGCCGGCGGCGGCGAGCTCCCGTGCAGCCGCCCAGTCGAAGCCCGCGAAGCGGCCGCGCAGGCGCTCGTCGCCCCCGACCCGGACGACCGCCTCGAACCGGTCCGCCTCGAGCGCGTCCCACGTCACGAGGAACGGCCCGAGACCGAGGGCGAAGTCGCGGTCCTTCGGAGGAGAGCGCTCCGGATCCCGCCAATCGGCGAAGATCGTCAGGCCGCCGAGCGCGCCCTCCGCCCCGATCACCGCCGCGAGCCTCGCGTGCAGACCGAGCGTCGCCGCGCCGGTGCCGATCTCCGCGCGCGGCCCGACGATCGCAGCCGGGTTCGCGAACGCGAACGAGAGCTGACGGTCGAACACCCTCACCGCTGGCGGATGGAGCACGGGTGCGAGGACACAGACGTCCTCGAGCGCGTACACCGCATGCTCCCGCGCACCGCCACCGCCCGTGAAGAACGACTGCAGCGTCTGCGCCGCGAGATGGATCACGCGATCGCCGTCGACCCTGCCGACCCATCCGCGCTCGAGCGGGTGATCCACCGGGTGGAACATGCAGAGCCGCACCTACGGCTCCGTGTGGACGACGACGTCGGCGATCTCGGGGACAGCTCGGCGAATGCGCTCCTCGACGACGCTTGCGCGCGCGTGCGCGTCGGCGAGCGGCTCGTCGCCCGCGAGCGCGAGCGTGAGGAACGCGACGATCCCGTCGTCCGTCCGCACGAAGCGGAGCTCCCGCGGCGCGGCGCCGGTCTCCTGTCGGACGACCCGCTCGACAGCCTCCGCATCGATCGTGATCTCGCGCGCCTCAGCCGCCTCCGTCAGGGGCTCGAGGTGCGTGCGCACGTCCTCGACCTCCGGGACCGCGTCCCGGATCGCCCGCTCGACCTGTTCCGCGATCTCGTGCGCGCGGTCGAGCTCGAGGTCGCCCGGGAGCTTGAGGTGCAGCGAGATCTCGGTGCGCCCGTCCACGTCCAGCACGGCGAGGTTGTGGATCTCCCGGACGTCGGAGACCTCGAGGGCTGCGGCGAGCGCCCGCTCGCGGATGCTCCCCTCGGCGCCACCCGGCTCGACGTGGACGACGACGTCGACGTCGGGGAGGCGGTCGTGGAGCGCCTGCTCGACCCGGTCGGCGGCCGCATGGCCCTGCCCGACTGCAGCGCCGGGAGCGACGCCGATGACGACGTCCGCGAAGTGGGCCCCGCCAGCCTCGCGGACGCGGAGCCGCCGGAGCTCGACCGGCGGGTCGAGCGCCACGATCGCCGCCCGCGCCTCGTCCTCGGCGTCCACCGAGGCGCGGTCCATGAGGACCCCGACGTTCCGGCCGAGGAGCCGCGCTGCGGCGGCGATCACGAGCACCGCCACGAAGAGCGCGGCGATCGAGTCGCCGGCAGGGAAGCCGGCGGCGGCTGCGATCAGGCCCACGAGGACCGCGAGCGTGCCCGCGAGATCGCTCCCGAAGTGGAGCGCGTTGGCCTGCAGGGCGTCGCTCCGGTGCTCTCGCGCCGCGCGGCGGGAGACGTGCGTCCGCGAGGCGTCGATCGCGAGAACGAGCCCGATCGCGGCGAACGTCCAGACGGTCGGCTCGACCGCGAAGTCGACGGCGCCTGCGAGCCGCGCGATCGCGAGCCCGGCGATGACGAGGCTGACCGTGATGAGGAACCCTGCCTCGGCGAGCGCCGCGAGGTTCTGGGCCTTCGCGTGCCCGAACGGGTGCCCGCGGTCTGCGGGGCGCACGGCGACCGACACTGCGAAGAACGTGACCAGCGCGGCCGCGAGATCGGTGCCCGAGTGGGCGGCCTCGGCGAGCAGCCCGAGGCTCCCGCTCGCGATGCCCGCGACGAGCTTGATCACGATCAGGAGGAATGCGGCCCCGACCGAGACGAGCGCGGTGCGCCGCTGCGGCGACATGCGCGGAAGGCTACGGCGTCAACCCGTCGCGGCGTAGAGCGTCCAGCGATCGGGCACGCCCTTGAGCTCGTGCTCGCCGCGCTCCTCGAACACGAGCCCGGACCCGGCGACGAGATCGCGGACCGTGCGCGTCACGAGCACCTCGCCGGGCGTCGCGAGCGCCGACACGCGCGCCGCCATGTGCACCGCGATCCCGGCTATCCCGCCCTCGCGCCGCGTGACCTCGCCCGCGTGCAACCCGGACCGGAGCTCCAGGCCCTGTGCGCGGACGGCCTGCCCGATCTGGTGAGCGCACCTCACAGCGCGAGCGGGACCGTCGAACGTCGCGAGGATCCCGTCGCCTGCGACGTCGACGAGCTCGCCGCCGTGCGCTTCGAGCTTCTCACGGGCGGAGGCTTCGACCGGTCGCGAGCGGCGCTCCACCGCCGGTCGCCGAGCGCGATCGCCTTCTCCGTGGACCCGGCGATGTCGACGACGAGAACGGTCGCGAGGACCCGGTCGGAATCCTCGACGTCGCGTCGGGAGCCCGTCACGAACTCCTCGATCGCGCCCAGCAGCTCGGGGCTCGGGAGCGGCCAGTGGTCGGCGCTGTCGAGCTCGACGAGCACGGCGTCGGGGAGATGCTCGACGAGGTACCGGCTATGGCCCGCTCGCACGTACGTGTTGTCGCGGCTCTGGATCACGAGCGTCGGAGCAGCGACCAGAGGGAGCACATGGCGCAGGTCGAGCTGGTGGATCGTCCGCGCCTTGGCCAGCGCCATGCGCGGCGTCCCGGCGAAGCGCTCGACGCGTCCCCACCACTCGGTCACACCGGGCCGGTCCGCGACGGACGGCGCGAGGCTCGCGGCCAGGGCACCGGTTCCCCAGGTCGTCTCGATCATCTCCAGCACGGCCTCGTGGGCGCTCTCCGGCATGCCCGTCGGGTAGTCGTCGGCCCGGGCGAGCCGCGCGAAGCCGTTGTACAGGACGAGCGACTCGATCCGCTCCGGGTGGGTCGCGGCTGCCATGAGGGCCATCTGAGCCGCGTGCCCCTGCGCCACGACCGTCGCGCGCTCCGAGCCGACGGCGTCCATCACGGCGGTGACGTCGTCGACCCAGTCCTCCGGCGCGGCCGCTCCGCCGGGGACAGGGTCGGACATCCCGATCCCCCGCATGTCGAACCAGAGAACGCGGGCGAAGCGGGCGAGCGAGAGGACGAACTCCTCGGTCAGGGGCTGCTCCCAGAGCGCCTCGAGGTGACTCGCCCAGTCGAGGACGAGCACGACGTCGACCTCGCCCTTGCCGAGGACCTGGTAGGCGAGCTCGATCTCCCCGCTCCGCGCGTACCGGGTACGCGGCGTCATCGCGTCAGAGGTTGCCGCGCAGAGCCTGCTCTCGCTCGATCGCCTCGAAGAGCGCCTTGAAGTTCCCGATCCCGAAGCCCCGCGAGCCGTGGCGCTCGATGACCTCGAAGAAGAGCGTCGGGCGGTCCTGGACGATCTTCGTGAAGAGCTGGAGCAGGTACCCGTCCTCGTCGCGGTCGACGAGGATCCCCATCGAGCGCAGCGCGGCCCAGTCCTGGTCGATCTCGCCGACGCGCTCCTGGACGATCTTCGTGAAGAGCTGGAGCAGGTAGCCGTCCTCATCGCGGTCGGCGAGGATCCCCATCGAGCGCAGGGCAGCCCAGTCCTGGTCGATCTCTCCGACGCGCTCCTCGACGTCCTCGTAGTACGTGTCAGGCGTCGCGATGAAGAGGACGCCGTGCTCGCGCAGCGCGGCGACCGTGCGGACGATGTCCTCCGACTGCATCGCAACGTGCTGGACGCCGGGGCCGCCGTGAAACTCGAGGTATTCCTCGATCTGGCTCTTGCGCTTGCCCTCTGCCGGCTC
>JBOHBB010000321.1:0-3919 GCA_050698135.1 Gaiellaceae bacterium | reverse complement strand
GGGCAGCACGCACGAGCGTGTCGTCGGGGAAGCCAGCCACCTCGAGCGTCTCAGCAGGCTCGAGCTCGACGTCGTCGTGTAGGTCGATCCGCTGGAGTACTGTGAGGACCTCGTGTTTCCCGTCGGGACGGAGCGGACCGACGACAAGAGCGAGGTTGACCTTCGCGAACGCCCGAGCACGGCTCATGCCAACACCTTCGCGAGCGCGACGAACTCCTGCGGCTCGAGCTCCTCGGCACGCGCCCGTGGGAGCCTGCCGATCTCGGCGAGGGCCGACTCGACTCGGGCCCGAGACGCGAG
Source organism: Gaiellaceae bacterium (assembly GCA_050698135.1). Classification (GTDB taxonomy): domain Bacteria; phylum Actinomycetota; class Thermoleophilia; order Gaiellales; family Gaiellaceae; genus GMQP-bins7. The sequence continues at coordinate 3,619 of JBOHBB010000321.1, read as the reverse complement.
CCCGGTGAGCGCCACCGAGTTCGCGAGCGTCTTGCGGCGATGCGCGAACGCCGCCTCGACGACGCCCTTGACCGCGGCGACGTCCAGGCCGCCGTCGACTCGGACGAACGCGACAAGAGCGGACTCGACACGCGGCCGCGGACGGAAGACAGCAGGCGAGACGGGATGTGCGCCGACCTTCCGCGCCTGCAACTGCACGAGCACGGAGACGGCGCCGTACGCCTTCGTCCGTGGCTCGGCGAAGAAGCGGTCAGCGACCTCCCGCTGCACCATGACGACGAACCGCTCGAGCGACGGTGCACGCTCGAGGCTCTCCACGACGAGCGGCGTCGCGATGCTGTACGGGAGGTTGGAGACGAGCTTCCCCGGACGAGGGTCGAGCTCGTCGATGTCGACCGCGAGCGCGTCTCCGAACGCGACTCGAACGTTGTCGAAGCCGGTGAGGGCGTCGGCGAGCGGCGCCTCGAGCGAGCGGTCGAGCTCGACGGCGTGGACGAGGCGGGCGCGCTCGGCGAGGTAGCGGGTGAGAACGCCGAGGCCCGGCCCGACCTCGAGGACGACGTCCTCCGGACGCAGCTCTGCGAGCCGCCCGATGACGCCGAGGATGTTCTCGTCCACGAGGAAGTGCTGGCCGAGCGACTTCTTCGGCTTGACGTTCACGGGAGGCCGAACGCGGCCGTGGCGTTCGCGTGTGCCCTGGCGGCGAGCTCGTTCGTGCCTTCGCCGCGCGCGTCGGCGAGCGCCGCGACGGTGTGGACGACGTGCGCGGGCTCGTTCGGCCTGCCGCGGAGAGGCTGCGGCGCGAGGTACGGGCTGTCCGTCTCGACGAGGATCCGATCTGGAGGCACCGCGGCCGCGGCCAGGCGGAGGTCGTCGGCCTTCGGGTACGTGACGTTCCCTGCGAACGAGACGTAGTAACCGCGCTCGAGCGCGGCCGGCAGCAGCTCGGGCGACGAGAAGCAGTGGAGAACGACGGTGCCGCGAAACGACGAGAGCGCCTCGGACGTGTCGGCCGCCGCCTCCCGGCTGTGGATCACGACCGGCAGGCCGAGCTCGTCGGCGAGCGCGAGCTGCGCGTCGAAGAGCCGGCGCTGCTCGGCAGATGTCGCATGCCGGCGCACGCCGTCGAGGCCGGTCTCCCCCACCGCGACCGCCTTCGGATGGGCCAGGAGCTCGCGCAGCTCGTCGAGCCTGTCTGCGTCGGCGGTAGCCGCGCTGTGCGGATCGACGCCGAGCGCCGCGTGGACGCCGGGGTGCTTCTCCGCGATCGCGAGCGCGGCACGGCACGAGTCGATCCCGGTTCCGATCGTGACGATCCGGGTCACGCCGGCCGCGTGCGCGCGCTCGACGAGCGCGGACGGCGGCTCCACGCAGGCGTCGAGATGCGCGTGGGTGTCCGTCACGCAGCCGCAGCCGCTTCCAGGCGCGCCAGCTCGTCCTCGACGACGCGCTCCGCGTCGAGCTTCGTGAAGAGAGGCGACGGCTCGCGCAGGGGCTGGCCGGGAGGGAGCGAGCCGGGCTCCCAGCGTCCGGCCCAGCTCCCGTACTCGCCGGTGAGGACGACGTGCTCGGCGTCGCCCTCGCGAACGGTGCGCTCCTCGAGCGGCCCGGCGATCACGTCGTCGTATCCGAGGAGCTCGTGCAGCCGCTGCGACGAGAACGGCAGGAACGGCAGGAAGAGCATCTTGAGATCGTCGATCGCGCGGAGCGCGACGTAGAGGATCGTCCCCGCGCGCTCCCGATCCGGGTCGAGCTTCGCCCACGGCTCCTGCTCGGCGACGTACTGGTTACCGAGCGCCGCCAGGCGCATCGCCTCCTGCTGGGCGTGCTTGAAGCGGGCCGCCTCGATGAGCGAGCCGACCGAGTCGAACCCGCTCGCGATCTCCCGAAGCAAGGTCTCGTCGGCGGCGGCCAGCGTTCCCGGCTCGGGCACCGCACCGAAGTGCTTGTACGCGCTCTGCAACGTCCGGTTGACGAGGTTCCCCCACGTTGCGACGAGCTCGTCGTTGTTCCGCCGCACGAACTCGGACCACGTGAAGTCGGTGTCCTGGGTCTCCGGGCCGGCGATCGAGAGGAAGTACCGGAGCGCGTCCGGGTCGTATCGGCTGAGGAAGTCGCGCACGGGGATCACGACTCCGCGGCTCACGCTGAACCTTCTTCCCTCCATCGTCAGGAACTCGCTCGACACGATGTTGTCGGGGAGCTCGAGCGCGCCGCGCCCGGCTCCGTAGACGCCGTCGTCCTCGTAGCCGAGCAGCGTGCTCGGCCAGATGACCGTGTGGAAGACGATGTTGTCCTTCCCCATGAAGTACGCGTGCTCGGCCTCGGGGTTCTGCCACCACTCGCGCCAGGCGTCGGGCGTGCCGCGGTTCTCGGCCCACTCGATCGATGCCGAGAGGTAGCCGATGACGGCGTCGAACCAGACGTAGATCCGCTTGTCGTCGCGGTCCTCGTACTCCGGGACCGGGATCGGCACGCCCCAGTCGAGGTCGCGCGTGATCGGACGCTGCTTCAGCTCCTTCACGAAGTTGAGCGAGAACCGCTTGACGTTCTGCCGCCAGTCGTCCTGCGACCCGATCCACGCGGTCAGCTGCTCCTTGAAGGCCGGGAGGTCGAGGAAGAGGTGCTTCGTCGTCTCGAACACCGGCGGCGTGCCGTCGATCCTCGACCGTGGGTCGATCAGGTCGGCCGGGTCGAGCTGGTTCCCGCAGTTGTCGCACTGGTCACCGCGTGCGCTCTCGAACCCGCAGATCGGGCACGTCCCCTCGACGTAGCGATCCGGAAGGGTGTGACCCGTCGAGGCGGAGAACGCGCCGAGCGTCTCCCGCTCGACGACGTAACCCTTCTCGTACAGCGTCCGGAAGAGGTCCTGCGTGACGCGATAGTGATTCTGCGTCGTCGTCCGCGTGAACAGGTCGTACGAGAGCCCGAGGTCGCGCAGGTCCTCGCGGATGAGCGTGCTGAATCGCTCGGCGGTCTCACGCGGCGACTCTCCCGCGGCGTCCGCCGCGACCATGACCGGGGTGCCGTGCTCGTCCGTGCCGCTCACCATGAGCACGTCGTTCCCGCGCAGCCGGTGATAGCGGGCGAACGTGTCCGAGGGGACGCCGAAGCCCGCCACGTGGCCGATATGGCGTGGCCCGCTCGCATACGGCCAGGCCACCGCAACGAGGATCTTCCTGGGTGTCGTCGTCCGGCTCACGGCCGGGAATGATAGGGAGTCGCGGCTCCGCTCCTCGCTCGCGGAGGAGCCAGCGGCCGACGAGACACGACGTCCCGAGCAGACCGGCAAGGAGGCCGAGCGTCCACCCGGGTGGAACGCGGGCGCCGTCGCCATCCCGCTGGTTCGCGACCACTCGCTCCGGCATCGCCAGACGGGACGTCGCGGCCGGGCGGGCGAGCATGCGGCCCGATCGAGCCTCCCCCAGCCGGCGGCCTGGAGGCCGGGCACCACCCAGCGGGACGGGCCGCTCGGCAACCGTGGTCGTCGCCGACTGCTCGACCAGCCTTGCGCCATACGGCCTCGCAGCGGCGTCCGAAGCGCGTAGTGCCGCGGTGGTTCGCACGATCGACCCGCCCCCCGGACGACGCGGCGCATGCTCGCCGCGCGAGCCTCGAG
>JBOHBB010000320.1:0-4243 GCA_050698135.1 Gaiellaceae bacterium | reverse complement strand
ACCCCTGAAGGCGTCCGCTTCGCGGCCGCTGCGTCGGCGATGACCCAGCGCCACTCTCTTCCCTGCACGAGAGCGGATCCCGCTAGCGCGGGCTCCGCTCCGCGCGAGATCCCTGAAGGCGTCCGCTTCGCGGCCGCTGCGTCGGCGATGACCCCAGCGCCACTCTCTTTTCTGCACGAGAGCGGATCCCGCCAGCGCGGGCTCCGCTCCGCGCGAGATCCCTGAAGGCGTCCGCTTCGCGGCCGCTGCTACATCGAGCGCCGCGCTTCGCGCTCGCGCCGGTGCTCGATCTCCTCGAGCAGCGAGGCGATGCGGTCGAGCCCGCCGCGAGCCGAGGCGTCCCTCTCCGGCTCCGCGCCCGCGACGACGAGCTCCGGCGTCGGGAGCGTGAGTGCGGGACCGACCGGTGTGCCGTTGATCGCGTTCGCAGCGGCTTCGGAGTACGCGTCGAGGACCTCGCTCTCCTGCGCCTGCGCGACGGGCAGCCAGCGCGTCACCACGACGGTCACCAACGCGGCCACGAGATACACGACGCCGGCGGCCCCCCACACCCAGCGCGGTCCGAACGCGTCGGTGAGCACGCCCGCAGCCGCCATCGCCAGCCCGAGGATCGCGTAGTTCGTGCTCATGATCGTCGCGAGCGCCCGCCCGCGGTAGCGGTCCGGAGCGCCGCGCTGGACGAGGAGCTGGTTCGAGATGATCGCTGCGCCGTTCCCCGCGGCACCGACGACGACGAGCGGTACCACGATGTAGATCGTCGGGCTGACGGCCGCGCCGCCCCAGCCGAGCGCCATCAGGGCGATCGCGAATATGTAGTGACGACGGAGCCCGAGGGCGCCGAGCGATGGCGCGGCGAGGTAGCTCCCGATCGCGAGCCCGACCCCGCTCGCCGCGACGAGGATCCCGAACCCGACATTGCCCGACTCGAGCGTGTCCTTCGCGAACACGACCTCGGCCACGTTGATCGCCGCGCTTCCGAGCAGCACGACGTTCCAGACGATCAGCACGGTCCGCAGCGGCGGCGAGGTCAGCACGAGGCGGATCCCATCCGCGACGTCGCGCCAGTGGCCGCGGGTGAGCGACTCCTCGGACCGGAGCGCCCGGTCGGGGATCCGCGCGACGAGGACCGCAGACGCGAGGAACGTCACCGCGTTCAAGGCGTAGGGCACCGAGGGGCTCCACGTGGTCAGCATCAGGCCGCCTACGACCGGCCCGATCATCCAGGCGATCGTCTCGACCGTCTGGAGGAGCGAGTTCGCGTTCGTGAGCTCCTTGTCCGGCACGAGGTTCGGCAGCCCGGCGTACACGGCGGGCCGGAAGAACCCGGTCGCGATGCCGGCGACCCCTGCCAGCCCGACGATCGCTGCCGGCTCGTCGACGAACGGGAGTGTGGCGAAGACGCCGACGCGGACAAGGTCGGAGACGACCATGAGCCTGCGCCGCGAGAGGCGGTCGACGAGCGGCCCCAGCAGGAGCCCGATGAGGACGATCGGCAGGAAGTCGGCGATGAGGAGCGCGGCGACCCAGACGCCCGAGCCCGTGCGGTCGTAGACGTCGACCGTGAGGACGATCGCGGCCAGGTACGTCCCGAAGCTGGACCCTGCGGTCGCGAGAAACAGGAGGCCGAACGAGGGCGAGCGGCGCAAGAGGCCGAGACGACTGGTGCTCTCCACTGCTGGCGGTGACGCTACCACCTGCTCCGGCTTCCCTCTACGGCCTCTTTCGGCCCTGTCCGACGACGGCGTGGCCGCCGGGGAGACTTCCGGAAGGAGCGCTCGCGGGGGCCGTCAAGCTCCGCGCATCGCGTTCGCCATTCGCTTCGCCACGGTGCGCGCGAGGTGAAGCTCCTCTGAGCGTGGCGGCGTGGTGAGCGCGGACCCGACCGTGATCGTCGCGTGCGCGCGCGAGCGCATCAGCGCGATGACGTCCACGTACGCCGTGACCGCCCCCTGCGGGGTCGTGGCGGTCATCGTCGCGCGGAACGCGATCGTCCGGTCGGAGATACGCGGGAAGGGGATCTGGCGCAGGGACACGAGGCGTCCGCGCTGCTGCGCGAGCTGGCGACCCAGGAGCGACTTCGCGCACTGAACCCCCTCGGCGCCGGTGGCGCGGCGCCAGGCGGCGCCCGCGTCGGCCCGCGACTCGTACACCTCGGAGGCGGAGGCGACGATCATGAGGCCGACCGCGAAGCGGCGCCCGTTGGCGTCGCCGGTGAGCGTGAGGTCGGACGCGTCGAGCCCCGGGCAGTAGAAGTCGACGTTGGGGGTCGGGGCTCCCGCCGTCGAGCCCGGCAGGTCGGACTGGCGGACGAGCATCGCCTTCGCCCTCGCCTCGTCGGCGGGCGTGATTCGCCGCTGCGGGTCCCCCCGCGCCGCAAGGGCGGTGCCGGTCGCGACGAGGGTGGCGAGGACGGCGAAGACGACGAGACGGCGCATGGGTCTCAGCATACGGATCACGGCTCGTACGCAAGGTTCGGCCGGAGCCAGCGCTCGACCTCGGTCTTTTCCATCGCTTTCCGTCGGGCGTAGTCCGCGACCTGGTCGCGGTCGACCCTGCCGAGGGAGAAGTAGCGCGCCTGGGGATGGCCGAAGTAGAGGCCGCTCACGCTCGCCGCGGGAATCATCGCGAACGTCTCGGTGAGCGAGACGCCTGCACGCCCGGCGTCGAGCAGCGCGAAGAGCGTCCCTTTCTCCGAGTGGTCGGGGCAGGCGGGGTAGCCGTAGGCGGGCCGGATCCCCCGGAAACGCTCCTCGATCAGCTCGCCTCCGGAGAGGTGCTCGGCCGGCGCGTACCACTCGCGGCGGGCGACCTCGTGCAGCCACTCGGCGAACGCCTCCGCGAGCCGGTCACAGAGCGCGCGGACCATGATCGCGCGGTAGTCGTCCGCCTCGGCGGCGAAGCGCTCCGCGAGCTCCTCGCCGCCGTGGATCGAGACAGCGAACGCGCCGACGTGGTCGGCAAGAGCGGTGTCCGCGGGCGCGACGAAGTCGGCCAGCGACCGATTCGGCCGCGAGTCCGCATGGTCCGCCTGTTGCCGGAGCATGGGGAAGCGGACGCCGCCGTCGAGGACGACATCGTCACCTTCGGCCCGGGCGGGCCAGAACCCGTACACGCCCTGTGCCCGGAGGAGCCCGCCCGCGACGATCTCGTCGAACAGGACGTTCGCCGCGTCGAACAGGTCGCGTGCCGCAGCGCCCTTCTCCGGATCGTCGAGGATCGCCGGATAGCGCCCTTTCAGCTCCCAGGCGTGGAAGAAGAAGGTCCAGTCGACGTAGGGGCGAAGCGTGGCGACGTCGGGCTCGACGACGCGGGAGCCGGTGAATGCAGGCGCCGCGAGGTCCTCCTCGTGCCACTCGATCGGCGTGCGGTTGGCGCGCGCGTCCGCGAGCGAGAGGAGCGGCTTGCGCCCCCTCTCGGCGAAGAGCGCTCGCAGTCGCTCCTGCTCGGCGCGGTTCTCCGTGTCCAGTCGCGTCCGTCGCTCCCCGTCGAGGAGGTTGCCGACAACGCCGACCACGCGCGACGCGTCGAGGACGTAGACGGTCGGCGACGAGTACTCCGGCGCGATCCGGACCGCGGTGTGCTGCTTCGAGGTCGTCGCCCCGCCGATCAGGAGCGGTAGGTCGAGCCCGCGCCGGTCCATCTCCTTCGCGACGTGCACCATCTCGTCGAGGGAGGGCGTGATCAGCCCCGAGAGGCCGACGATGTCGCAACCCTCCTCGAGCGCGGTGTCGAGGATGCGGTCGGCGGGGACCATGACCCCCAGGTCGACGACCTCGTACCCGTTGCAGCCGAGGACGACGCCGACGATGTTCTTGCCGATGTCGTGCACGTCGCCCTTGACGGTCGCGAGCAGGACGCGGGCAGCCGCCGAGCGGCTCGTCTTCTCGGCCTCCATGTACGGCTCCAGGTAGGCGACCGCGCGCTTCATCGCCCTCGCGCTCTTCACGACCTGCGGGAGGAACATCTTCCCGGAGCCGAAGAGGTCGCCGACGATCTTCATCCCGTCCATGAGCGGGCCCTCGATGACGTCGAGCGGGCGGGCGGCCGCCTGCCTCGCCTCTTCCGTGTCCTCCTCGATGAAGTCGACGACCCCGTGCACGAGGGCATGCTTGAGGCGCTCCTCGACGGACTCGGCGCGCCAAGCTTCCTCGCGGACGTTGCTCTCGCCCGACTGTTCCTGGCGGGCGATCCTTTCGGCGAAGTCGACCAGGCGCTCGGTGGCGTCGGGGCGGCGGCTGAAGAG
>JBOHBB010000319.1:0-4015 GCA_050698135.1 Gaiellaceae bacterium | reverse complement strand
CCAGGTGAAGCGGGTCAGGGCGGCGGGGGGCGCGAGCCCGCCGGGGCGGAGACCGCGACGGACGAGCAGCACGGGCGCGGTCGCATCTCGCGCGAGCCGGAGGCGAGCGTCCCCCAGCCCCTCGCGGTGCCACCGGGCCGACAGCCCGCAGACGACGAGCGCGGCGTCGTGGCTCGCTTCGAGCATCCCGTTCTCGCCGGGCGAGACGAGCAACGGCTCGGCCGCGATGCCCAGCACCCGCTGGACGGCGAGCGCGCCGTGCGAGAGCAGGCGGCTCGCGTCCCGCTTGCCGTGCTCCGGCGCCGCGGTGGCACCTGCGAGCCGGAGCGGCACGCCGTTCGCCTTCGCGATCCACGCCCCGAGCTCGACGGCGGCCCAATCGTGCTCGCCGCCGCCGAACGGGACGAGCACCGGCCCTCTGGGGATCGCGTCCCGTGCAACGAGAAGCGCCACGTCGCAGAGTGTCCTCTCCAGGACGGCGACGAGGTAATCGTCGGGAGTTCCTTCGGCCAGGAGCGCGTCGGGGGCTTCTGCGAGCAGGAGCTCCACGTCCAGCTCGGTCGCGAGGCGGGCCAGGTCCGAGCCCGGAGCGGTCGACGTGAACGACGCCGCGCGGGCGACGACACCCCGCGCTTCGAGCCCTGACCGGTGCGCTTCGAGCCATGCCGACGCGGCTTGGAGCGCGGCCGCATCCGGTACGAGCCTCGCCATGACCATGACGCGCGGCGGGTGGCGCGCGAGCGGCTCGGCCACGCCAAGCACTGCCTCCACACGAGTCTCGTCGGCGAGCACGACGAGGATCGCCCGCTCGGCCGCTTCTCGACCCGACCCGAGTGCAGGCACTTTCAGATCGAGTGACGGATCGTGCCGAAGGATGGCCTGCTCAAGCTCCTTCAGCTCGGCACCCGGCTCGATCCCCAGCCCGTCGACGAGTGCGCGGCGCGCGTCCTGGTAGGCGTCGAGCGCTTCTGCCTGCCTGCCAGAGCGATACAGCGCAGTCATCAGGCACCTCTGCAGGCGCTCACGCAGCGGGTGCTCGGCGATGAGCGCCTCGAGCTCCCCGACCAGCTCGTCGTGACGCCCAAGGGCGAGGTCGGCGTCGATCTGGAGCTCGACCGCCGCCAGCCTAATCTCCTCGAGCCGGGCAATCGCGGTCTGGGCGAAGCTCTCGTAGGCGAAGTCGGCGAGCGCCGGGCCCCTCCACAAGGACAGCGCCTCGCGCAGCCTCTCCGACCCGTCTGCCGCCAGGCCGCGAGCGAGCAAGCTCCTTCCCTCGTCCACGAGGCGCTCGAACCGGTGGAGATCGAGCGTGTCCGGCTCCACCCGGACGACGTAGCCGGGCGACCTCGTCGTCAACACGTCCGGCGGGAGCGCCTTGCGCAGTCGCGAGACGTTGACCCGCAGGGCGCCGGCAGCGTCTTCGGGCGACTCCGCGCCCCACAGTTCGTCTATCAGCCGGTCGGAAGAGACGACCTCGTTGGGGTGGAGGAGGAGCAACGCGAGGAGCGCCCGCGGCTTGGGCCCGCCGAGTGTGACCTCGCGGCCTCCGTCCCACGCCTCGAGCGGTCCCAGGATCCGGAACTCCAACGTGCCTCCTGGGCGAGGACGCTAACTGTTGCGGCTCTGAAACGTGTCTGAAACGGACGCGGTCGAACATCGCCGCCGATGACGTTGTTCGGAAAGGAGGCACCAATGAAGGCTCGATACGCGGTTCTCGTCGCGATCGCGGCGGCGGTCACCGTGACCTCCGTTGGCGCGGCGGCCCCCGAGGCAGCCAAGCAGCGAGTGACGATCACTGCAGGAGGGGCGTGGAACTCCACCTCGTTTGGCAAGTTCGTGCTCACCCCGCTGCGGGCCGGAGCCCTCAAGCCTGACTCGGGCACAGAGACCGCGACCTGGACGACGCGCGACGTGACGCGCGACGGGCAGAAGGTCGGGATCTCGATCTCGGTCACAACCCTCGAGGGCAGGCGCGGGACCTTGGTCATCCGCCAACGGGTGGAGGGCGTCGGAGCCGGGAACGGGTATGAGGTCGCCATCGGCACGTGGAAGGTCGTGCGCGGGACGGGCCAGTACGCCCAGGTCACCGGGGGCGGAGGGGCCGGCTGGGCGACTGCCGCGAGGACTCGGACCTGGAGCGAGAGCCAAGAGGGCTTCCTCACCGTTCCGTAGCGCGATGGACGAGGCGGGGCGGCGCGCACTCGCGCGTCGCCCGTCGCACGGCCTGGCTGACGTCGCAGGCTCGCCTCCACTCCGTCCAGCCTGTTGCGCGTCTGAAACGGATCTGAAACGGCCTCGGTGAAACATCGTGCTCGACAGATCAGTCCCGCGGTCCAGGAGGCGGGACCGCCTCGGCAGGCTGGGAGAAGGAGGAGCGAGATGCACCTTAGAGTCATAGTGGTGGCCGCAGCCGGCGCTGTCGTAGTCGGCGTCGGTGCTGCGATCGCCGCTCATGCGCCGGAGGTCGATCCGGCCACCGTGCCGACGGGCTTCTTCGTCGCGCACAACTACGTGGCGGACGTTCCGGTGTCCGGGATCGCGCGGGCGTCGGCGGCGAACGGCGCCGACCTGTTCGTCCAACACCTGAGCCTGGGTGCGAACCAGGTGTTCGCATGGCACACCCACCCGGGGCCGGTGGTCGTCACCGTCCGGAGCGGGTCGCTCGTCTACCAGGACGCGGGGCCGAACGCTTGCCGCAATCGAACGTACACGGCGGGTCAGGGATTCGTCGATCCCGGCTTCGGCCACGTGCACCGTGTGATCGCAGGTCCGTCGGGAGCGGAGATCTACTCGACGTTCTTCCTGCCTCCCGGGTCGGAGAACCACCTCGTCACCACACCGCCCGTGGAGGAGTGTTCGTAGCGGGACGACGCACGACATCAGCAGCGATGGGAGCCGCGGGAGCGGCTCCCATCGCGAGCCTTGCTTCGCGGACGATGCCACGCTGCGCACGCTCGGCCGTCGTTCTTCTCCCGGTGTCGCCCTGGTGAGGTCCCGGTGATGACAGTTTCGGGCGTGAGGGCGGCGGGGTTGGCTAGACAGCACACATTCCGAGGTCGTTACTCACTTGACTAGCGTGACTGCCATCATGGGAGGAGACGTGGTCGCGCCTTCTCCTCACGCGATGGGCATGTAGGGCAGTTCGGTCGGCGCGGGCTTGGAGGTGCCCTGCCTGGGGCCTATTGTCTGGCCGTGGCTGAATTGGTTTCAATGGGCACGATCTGCCCGGACTGCGGGCACGCCAACCGCGCGGGGAGGAAGTTCTGCTCGGAGTGCGGTGCTGCGCTCGCCGTCTCGTGCCCCTCGTGCGGCACGGCGAACGAGCCGGGCGAGCGCTTCTGCGGCGAGTGCGGCCGCGCGCTCGAGCCCGGAGCCGTGCCGGCCACGGAGGCTGCGACGTCCGCACCGGGCGTGGAGCGCCGTCTCGTCTCCGTCCTCTTCGCGGACCTCGTCGGGCACACTGCCCTCTCGGAGCAGCGTGATGTCGAGGAAGTGCGCGACCTGCTCTCGCGCTACGCCGACGTCGCGCGCACGATCGTCGAACGCTACGGCGGCGAGATCGAGAAGTTCATCGGCGATGCCGTGATGGCCGTCTGGGGCACGCCGACGGCCCGAGAGGACGACGCCGAACGAGCCGTTCGGGCGGCGCTCGACCTCGCTCCTGCAGTCGCCGCGCTCGGCGCCGAGCTGGGGGCTCCGACGCTTGTCGCCCGCGGCGCCGTACTCACGGGCGAGGCCGCGGTCACACTCGGCGCTCAGGGCCAGGGGATGGTCGCAGGCGATCTCGTCAATACCGCCTCCCGCGTCCAGGGCCTCGCAGAGCCGGGTGCCGTCCTCGTCGGCGAGGCGACGCGACGCGCGTCGGAGGCCGCGATCGCGTACGAAGACGCGGGCGCGCACGAGCTGAAGGGGAAGGCGGAGCCGCTCCCGTTGTGGCGCGCGGTCCGCGTCACCGCCGGACGGGGCGGAAGCCTCAAGTCCGACACGCTCGAGCCCCCGTTCGTCGGTCGTGAGC
>JBOHBB010000318.1:0-5066 GCA_050698135.1 Gaiellaceae bacterium | reverse complement strand
AGCTGGCACCGCGAGAGGATTGTCGGCGGCAGTGGCCCGAGCTCGCTTGCCACGAGCACGATGACGGCGTAGGGCGGCGGCTCCTCGAGATCCTTGAGCAGCGCGTCGGCAGCCTCCTCGTTCATGCGCTGTGCGTCGAGGACGAGGTAGACGCGCCGCTCCGCCTCGAACGGGCGCATGTGCAGGTCGTGGCGGAGCGCCCGCACCTCGTCGATGCGGATCATCTCGCCGAGCGGCTCGAGGAGGTAGAGGTCGGGGTGCGTCCTCGCGAGCACGCGCCGCTCGTCGCCGAGCAGCGCAGCCGCGAAGGCGAACGCGGCGGTCCGCTTGCCGACGCCCGCAGGACCGTGCATGAGGTATGCGTGCGCGGGGCCCTCGGAGAGGGCCGCGCCGAGCAGCCGCTTCGCCTCGGGCTGCTCAGGAACGGACGCGAAGGGCTCCATACACCTCCTCGGCGAGATCGTCCGCGGGCTGTGTCCCGTCGAGCGCGACGATGCGCTCGGGAAAACGGGCCGCGAGCTCCCGGTAGCCGGCGTCGACGCGGGCGCGGAAGTCGTCGCCCTCCCGTTCCAGCCGGTCGTGCTCGCCCCGCAGGCGGGCAGGCGCCTCGGTGGGGTCGAGCAGGAGCAGGAACGTGCGGTCGGGGAGGAGGCCGCCCACGGCGTCGAGGTTGAGCTCGAGCACCCGCGCGAGACCGAGGCCTCGACCGGCGCCCTGGTATGCGACCGAGGAGTCGACGTAGCGGTCGCAGATCACCGAAGCGCCGCGCTCGAGCGCGGGCCGGATCACGTCCTCCACGTGCTGGGCGCGCGAGGCGGCGTACATCAGTGCCTCCGCCCACGGCGTGACCTGGCCTCCGTGCAGCACGAGGTCCCGGAGGCGCTCGCCGAGCTCGGTGCCGCCCGGCTCGCGCGTCGCGACGACCTCCTCCCCGTCGGCTTCCAGGCGCGCCCGCAGCAGCTCTGCCTGGGTCGACTTGCCCGAGCCGTCGAGGCCCTCGAACGTGACGAACATCGAGCGCCATCCTACGGCGGTCGGTTCGGGCTCGTCCGTAGGATGCGCCCGGTGCGGATGGTGGTGACAGGCGGCGCCGGGTTCATCGGCTCCCACGTCGTGGATGCGCTCGTCGCGCGCGGCGACGAGGTGGTCGTCGTCGACTCGCTCGTCACGGGGAAGCGGGAGAACGTGCCCGACGGGGCAATGCTCCACGTCCGCGACGTCCGCGAGCCACTCGAGGACGTCTTCGAGGACTTGCAGCCGGAAGCGGTCTTCCACCTCGCCGCGCAGGCCGACGTGCGCGTCTCGGTCGAGCAGCCCGTGTACGACGCCGATGTAAACGTGCTCGGCACCGTCCGCGTGCTCGAGGCCGCCCGCCTGCACGACGCCCAGGTCGTCTTCAGCTCCACGGGCGGTGCGATCTACGGCGAGTGCGACGACGGGCCGGCGCTGGAGACCGCGGCGCTCACCCCGCTCTCCCCGTACGGGACCGCGAAGCTCGCGGGGGAGGAGTACCTGCGCGCGTACAACCGGCTCCACGGGACGAGCCACGTCTCGCTCCGCTTCGGCAACGTCTACGGGCCCCGCCAGGATCCGCACGGCGAGGCCGGGGTCGTCGCGATCTTCCTCGGTGCGCTCGCCCGGGGTGAGCAGGCCAGCATCTTCGGCGACGGGCTCCAGACCCGCGATTACGTGTACGTCGGCGACGTCGCCCGCGCGACCGTGTCCGCCCTCGGCCAGGAGGGCGGGGTCTTCAACGTCGGGACCGGACGGGAGACCTCGGTCGTCGACCTCTACGAGCTCTGCCGCCGCGTCGCCGGGTCGGAGCAGGGGGCCGTCCACGCACCTGCGCGGCTCGGCGAGCTCCAGCGCAGCGTCCTCTCCACGGAGCTCGCCGCGAGCGAGCTCGGCTTCCGCGCGATGGTCGGTCTCGAGGACGGGCTGCAGGCGACCTGGGAGTGGCTCTCAGGCGACCCAGAGCTTGCGGGCGAACGCCACACCGGCGACCCCGGTCACGGCGCCTAACGTCACGAGGACCCCGGTCCGGAGCGCCGGGCGGCCCCCGAGCAGGGACGCTCCGGCCATGAGGATCGGGAAGTCGACCATGACGAGCCTGACCATGCTGTGGAGCCGGATCGAGGCCTCCGGCGCCGACGTCGCGAAGGCGAGCAGCCCCGCCGAGTAGAGCGCGAACGCGAGCCCGAGGCGCCGGTAGGCGACGACCGTGAGGGCGACGGCGCCGGCGAGCGCCGCCAGGTCGACGAGGTTCCACAGGGCAAGCTGCGCCGCCTGCATCGCGAGGACGTCGATCGTCGACGGCGCGCCGTCGCCCGTGCGGACGCGTCGTGGCAACGAGGTCAATGCGTTCAGGCTGTCGGGCACCACGGCGAGTGCATCCCACACGCCCTGGAGCGGCCCGAAGTACGAGGGGTTGCGGTCCCAGAAGCGCTGCGCATGCGCGAACGCGAGCGCGTCGTCGACCATGAGGTCGTACATCAAGGTCACGGCCACGAGCCCCATCAGCGGGAGCAGGACGACGGGCGCGATACGGAGGAGGTCGGCACGCGTCCGCGGCCGGAGGAGCACGACGAGGGCGGGGACGAGCGCGAGCCCGATCAGCCGCGTCCCGACGGCGAGGCCGCCGAGCAGCCCGGCGAGCCACGGTCGCCCGCGCATCGCAGCCAGGAACGAGCAGGCGGCGAAGGCGAGGAAGAGCCCCTCGGAGTAGGCCGAGGTGAAGACGAACGCCGTCGGGTAGAGGGCGAGCAGGAGCACCGTGTCCTTCGCCCCGGCCTCCCCGAGGTACGGCTTCGCGATCTCGACGAGCGCCCAGGCGCCGACGGCCGCGGCCGCGAGCGAGATGAGCACGCCGGCGGCGAGGTTCGAGCCGATCGCCCAGCCGAGGACGTAGACGAGCGCGGGGAACAGGGGGAAGAACGCCGCCGACTGTTCGTCGTACCCGCGGTCGACGATCGCGAGGTACCAGTCGCTGTCCCACTGCGCGAACGCGCCGAGCACGTAGTCCGTGACGGGGTCGTACGCCCCGTACGCGAGCGTCGCCTGGCTCGAGGGCAGCACCCAGACGAGCGTGAGGGCCGTCCCGAGGAGATATGCGAGCCGGATGGCCACGAACGTCCCGGCCGGGTGGCGCAGCACGCGCACCGCGCAAGCCTAGTGCCACCCCTTGCAGGAGTGGAGCGCCGGTACGCGAAACGAGCGCACTGTGGACCATCCGCTGAGCGCGTCCGAGGCCGTCGTCCGCCCGTGGCGGACCGCCGCCTACGTCGCCGTCGCGATCGCGGCGGTCGAGCTCGTCCTCCTCCTCGTCATCGGCGGTGGCGCCCTCCTCGGCGCAGCCTCGGCGCGGCTCCAGCTCGAGGCAAAGGATCGTGCGCTCGCCACGCCGTCCGCGTCGCCGAAGGCGGCAGCCCGCAAGCCCGAACCAGCCCCCGCCGCCAAGCGCCCGCGCTCCGGCACCGTTGTTCTCGTCCTCAACGGGAACGGACGCACGGGCGCGGCGGCGGCTGCGGCCGCCCGGGTGAAGGGCCGCGGATACAAGGTCGGGCGCGTCGGCAACGCGTCCCGGAGCGACTTCGTGCGGAGCATCGTCATGTATCGGCCCGGCTTCGCCGGCGAGGGCCGGAGGCTCGCGAAGGACCTCGGCGTGAAGCAGGTCGGCCCGCTCGACGGGATGCGGGCGAGCGAGCTCGGCCGCGCGCAGGTCGTGTTCATCCTCGGCGCGTAGCCAAGCGTCACCGTATTACGACGGTCCAGTGTCGGCACTGCGGCGCGGCAGTCGTGGTGGTGTCGTGTGAGACTGCGGCCGCGAGTTCGCACTGACGGACGCGCACGTAGACGGAACGTCTAGCCGGGCTCGCAGGCTCCCGCGTTCACCGCGTCGCGGGCGACGTCGAGCGGGCCGCCCTTCACCCACTGGCTCCCCGCCGGGTCGAGCGTGTACGCCTCGTTCAGGAACGTGTACGCGGCGCACATCCTCGCCCGCGCCTCGAACTCGAACAGGCCGAGCGCGTACCACGTCTCCGGGTTGTCCGGCTGGAGCTCGACGGCCTGGACGTAGCGGCGCTCGGCTGCACGCGGGACGCCGCGCCGCTCCTCGAGCCGCGCGAGCGCGTAGAGCGGCTCGACCGAGAGCGGGTTGAGGAGGCGACCCCAGAGCGCCCGGTCGCGGGCGCGGTCGAAATCGCCCTCGTCGAGCGCCCGGGTCGACGCGCGCACGGCGCGGTCGGCGATCCGCGGCGCCGAGAAGGACGCGAGCACGCAGAGCGCGACGAGCGCAGCGCCGACGGCGAGCCACGGCCGCCGCACGACCGCGCCCCGCCCACGGCCTGCAGCGGCCAGCACACCGAGCGCGAACAGGGTGGGGGCCGTCACGGCGAGGAAGTCCCAGCTGTAGTCCACGAGCGCGTGGAGGAGGTACGCGACAGGCGCCGCGACGAGCGCGACCGCGGCCGCCCGCTCGTCGCCGTCCAGCCGACGGACCGCGCATACGCACACCCACGCGGCGGACGCGACGAGCGCGAGGAAGAGGCCGAGGGCGACGATCCCGCCGTCAGCGAGTTGCTGCAGCGGCACGCTATGCGGCTGGAGCACGTTGCGTGCGTCCACCCGGTACCGCTTGCGGGCCACCTCGAACGACCCAGCCCCGGCACCCTCGGGCGCGTTGCCCGTGTACACGTCCCAGGCCTCGTTCCACCAGCACCAGCGGTTGTTGGGGTCGAGCGACCCGAGCCGGCCCGGGTCGTTCACGACCTCGGCGCAGGAGCGGCCTGACGAGACCGCGTCCGCGACCCCGACCCCGAGCGCGACGGCCGCTCCGGCGACGCAGACGAGGGCCAGAACGACGAGGAGGCGGCCACTCCTCGTACGAGCGGACTCGCCGAGCCGTCGCCGGACGAGCGTCGCCAGCAGCACTGCGAGACCCGCGCCGGCGAGCGCGAGCACGCCGAACACGGCGCCGTCGGCCTCCCGGTCCGAGCGCAGGGCGACGTCCTCGACGAGCGCCGGCCGCGTGAATGCCCACGCGCCGACGAGCACGGCCGGGCCTGCGG
>JBOHBB010000317.1:0-11879 GCA_050698135.1 Gaiellaceae bacterium | reverse complement strand
GAGGACGCCCACGAGCAGGAGGTCGCGGCCGTCGTAGTCCGCGGAGATCTCGGCGCCGAGGTCGACGATGCGGGCCTGCAGCGCGCTCTCCTCGATCAGGATCTCCTGGACGCCCTTCTCGAGCTCGGCCTGAGTCACGCGCCCATATCTTTCCATGCCCGGACGGCGCCTTCCCAGCCGGGCGCCTCGGCGACCCCGGGGACGGCGACGACCTCGCCGCTCGAGACGACGAGCGGCCAGGAGTCCCGCTCGCCGCGCGGCACCTTCGCGTCCACGAAGAGATCCTGCACCTTCTTGCGGCGGCCCGCGAGGCGATCACCGGGCCGGCGCGTGCGGACGACGAGATCCGGCAGGTCGCTCTCGAGGCGCCAGGGCCCGAAGCGAACGCTTCCCTCGAGCCGCAGCTCGTCGTACTCGCGGACGGCCCGGATGCCGAGGCCGACGTCCGCCGACTTCGTCCCCGCGGTCTCGGCGAGGAGCTCGACGAGGGCTCGCTCGAGCCCCCGCGGAAGCCGTGGGCGGTCGTCGGCGAGCGCGAGGAGGTTCCGGTCCGCCCCCGGGTGCAGGCGCCGGAGCAGCGGGAGGATCTCGTCCCGGACGAGCCCGCGCTTCGTGCCGTGGTTCGACGAGTCCACGCGGAACGCGAGACCCTCCTCCCGACAGTAGGCCTCGGTCTCGTCGCGCCACACCGTGAGCAGCGGGCGGACGACGCCGTCCTCGCGCCGCGGCTTGATGCCCTTCGTGCTCCCCGACGACACGAGCCTGTAGAGCACAGTCTCGACCTGGTCGGAGGCGGTGTGCCCCGTCGCGCGCAGGCCGCGGCCCTCGGTCAGGTCGTAGCGGAGCTCGCGCAGCGCGGCCTCGGTCTCGGCCGCTGGCGCGACGACGATCTCCGCGCCGAAGGCCGCACGACAGAAGCGCGCATCCTCGTCCGACTCGGCGCCGCGCAGCCCGTGGTTCACGTGGACGGCGGAGACGCGGTAGCCGAGCGCGCGGAGGACGTGCCAGAGCGCGGTCGAGTCGGCGCCGCCGGAGACGAGGCAGGTCACTTGTGCGCCCGGGGCGATCAGCTCGTGCCGGCGAATGTACGTCTCGACGCGGTCTCCGAGTTCCCTCGTCACGTGGTCATTCTGGCGCAGACGCCGATCCGGAGGTCACCCGTTCGCGACGTGGGACGGGGGTGGGAGGTCGATCTCGACGTCCTCTCCGTAGTCCCAGAGGTCGAACAGCATCGAGACCTCGCCCGGCCCGGACGTGGCGGGCTCGGCCCGGGAGAGTACGAGCGACAGCTTCCGGACGAGGCCCTCGGCGTCGACCCAGACGTCGACGGGGATCTCGTCCAGACCCGGCTCTGCCACTAGCCGGTCGACGAGCGACTGCGCTGGTTGCCCGCCGCTCGACGCCCGCTCATGGAGCTCGGCAGGATCGACGACCGCGCGGTAGTGGGTCGTCGCGACGCCTCCGAGTCGCTCCGTGCCGACGGTCTCGATCTCGCTCGTCGTCGCCTGCAGGAACGCCAGTACCTCCCGAGGGTCGTTCGTCGTGAACTGCTCGAGCGCGCCGAACTCGAGCCCGCCCACAGACGTGTCGCCCTCATCGACCCGGAACCAGGACTTCCCGTCCGGGAGCTTCTCGTCGAGGGCGGGGAACCGGACGTAGCCGATGCCATGGTCGTGGACGACCTCGATCTTCCAGCCCGCGGGATCGCGGAAGTCCGGCAGGCCGCCCACCGCGCCCGGCGCGGCGGCGCCACCGAGGAGACCTCCGAGGAACCTCGCGAGCGAGGACAGGTCGAAGGCGGCGGACGTGCGATCGGCCGCGGCGTCGAACGCTCCCTCGCCCGAGACCGCGAATGCCTCGTCGGCGCCGGCGAGCGTGAGCGACATCTCGAAGGAGAAGCGGCCGCTCGCCGCCTCCGCGCTCGTCGACGCGAACCGGGCGAGCTCCTCGGCCCCGATCGACGCTCCGCTCGCGCCCGAGCCGCCACCGCCGCACCCCGCGGCGAGAAGCGCTGAAGCAGCGAACACCGCGGCACCGCGGAGACGGAGGCGCATCGGTTCGGACGTCGGATCCACGGGCCAGCTCCTCATCCTACGAGCGAGGGATCGCGGAAGCGGGGCGAGCGGCTCCACGCCTCGAGCAGGCTTGCCGCCCGCTCGACGTCGTCTCGCGCGAGCGGGTGCGGCACGGCGTGCTCCACCGGCGCGATGAGCGCGGCCGGCGCAAGACCCCGCGCTGCATCGAGGACGTAGCGGAGCGCGAGCGCGTGCCAGACGAGCAGGACTTGCGGTTCCGGCCGCTCGAGCACGGTTCGCAGGCCACGCGCGAAGCGCGCCGCGGCGCTCGCCCGACTGTCGCCGCCCCCGGGCGCCGGCTCGTCGGGAGGGCACGAGGCGGCCCATCCGCGGTAGGCATCGAGCGGCCCGCCCGCGAACGACCCGAAGTCGATCTCGTTGAGCTCGGCGAGCGCGACGATGGGGACGTCGCGACCTTCGAGGGCGAGCGCGAGCGTCTCCTGTGTCCGAGCGAGCTGGCTCGAGACCCCGACGGCGATGTCGAGCGGCAGGAGCATCGTCCGCAGGGCCCTCGCCTGCTCGACGCCCGCCGCCGTCAGGCCCTCACCGGGCACGGCGCACGACGCGAGCCCGTCGCGGTTCGAGCCGGCGAACGCGTGCCGGACGAGGAGGAGCGACTCCACCGCTACAGGAGCACCGAGCGATAGTCGAGCACGTGCTTCATGCCGATCGCCTCGTAGAGGCGGATCGCCGGCGCGTTCTCGGAGCGGACGAAGAGGCAGACGATCGGAACGTGCTCGAGGAGGAGGCGGCAGAGATCGCCGAGCCCGCGTGCGCCGAACCCCTGCCTGCGCACGTCGGGGTCGACCCAGACCTGCTGCAGCTGGACGGCCGCCGGCGTCCACGCGGACGCTTCGGCCTTGAAGCGGATGGCCCCGCCCTCGACCCAGAGCCACGAGCGGCCCGCCTCGATCTGGGAGCGCGTGCGCCAACGGAAGCCGTCCGGGTCGCGACGCATGGGATCGACCCCCAGCTCCTGCTCGTGCGCCGCCGCGCACGCTGGGACGAGGAGCTCGAGGTCGTCGCTGGTGGCGGGCCGGAGCCCGGTCTCGCCGTCCGGGGGCGGCTCGCGGATCTCGAACACCGGCTGGCCGGGACGGTCCTCGCGCGGGCTCGACAGGCGGGGGCTCGCGGAATCCCAGAGCTCGGTGACCGCGCGCTCCTCCCCGATGAGCATGCGCGGTGCCGAGCGGGCGACCTCGCGGGCGAAGACCCCGCAACCGCGGCCCGACGGGACGACGTTCACGCCGAGGTGGCAGAGCGCGCGGAGCTCCCCGCCCTCGGGGAGCGCGACGAAGCGGCCGAGCCCGCGCCTCGCGACGTCCTCGAGGAAGACGCGCTCGACCGGGTCCTCGTCGCAGAAGCGGAGGATCTGGCCCAGCCTCGGCTGGATGAGTCGGGCCGACATGCCGGAGACTCTAGAAAGCGCAACCCCCAGTTCGCCGGATCCGCCCTCGCGAGAACCCGTAGGGTTCGTCCCCGTGCCGATCCACCTGCGAGCCGAGCCCGGCGACTACGCCGACGCCTGTCTCCTCCCCGGCGACCCACTTCGCGCGAAGTACATCGCGGAGACGTTCTTGACTGAGGTCCGCCAGGTGAACGAGGAGCGCGGCCTGCTCGGCTACACGGGACGCTGGGACGGCAAGGAGGTCTCCGTGCAGGGAACGGGGATGGGCTGTCCCGGCGCGACGATCGTCTTCGAGGAGCTGATCCAGCTCGGAGTGACGCGGCTTCTCCGCGTCGGCACCTGCGGCGGCCTCCAGCCCGATCACTCGCTGGGCGACCTCATCGTCGCGCTCTCGGCGGTGCCCGCGGACGCGACCGCGACGCACCTCGTGGGCGGCGAGCCGCACTGCCCGACCGCGAGCTGGGAGCTCATCCACGAGGCCGTGCACGTCGCGAAAGCGACCGACGAGCCCCTCCGCGTCGGGCCGATCGTCTCGAGCGACATCTTCTACAACCCGGACAAGGGCCAGTACGAGCGGTGGTCGAAGCGCGGGATCCTCGCCGTGGAGATGGAGGCGGCAGCACTCTTCACCCTCGGGGCGCTCAGGGGCGTCCTCACCGGCTGCCTCCTCACCGTGAGCGACGTCATCGTCGAGGGCGAGTTCGTCTACATCTCGGACGACGGGCTGCGCGCCGCGGTCGAGCGGATGACGCGGATCGCGCTCGAGACCGCCACCGCCCGCCGGAACGGCCATTAGCGCCGGCGCCACCGCCTTCCTCGTCAACCCCGCCTCGGCAGGCGGCGGGACCGGACGGCGGTGGCCGGAGATCGCCCATCGAGCAGCAGCGCTCGGCCTCGTCGGCGACGCCCTCCTGTCCGAGGAGCCGGGCCAGCTCGCCGCGCTCGCGGACCAGGCGGTGCGGGAGGGTGCAACTCGCCTCGTCGTGGTGGGAGGCGACGGCTCGGTGCACGAGGTGGTCAACGGCATCGCGGAGGCCGACGGGGTCGAGCTGGCGGTCATCCCCCGGGGAACGGGGTTCGACTTCGCGCGCTCCCTCGGCATCAGCCGCGACCTGGACGCCGCGATCGAGACCGCGCTCTCGGGCGAGCTGCGACAGATCGACCTCGGCCTCGTCTCGTTCCGGTCCTGGGCGGGGCACGACAGCCGCGCGTACTTCGCGAACGTCGGCAGCGCGGGGATCAGCGGGGCGATCGCGAAACGTGCGAACGAGACGTCGAAGGCCTTCGGCGGCAAGGTCTCGTACTACTGGTCGACGCTCGCGGTCTATGCGGGCTGGCAGACAGGCGAGATGCGCGTCTCGGTGGACGAGGAGATCCGCGGCGGGAGGATGATCGACCTCCAGGTCGCGAACGGGCGCTATGTCGCCGGGGGGATGATGCTGTGCCCCGAGGCCGAGCCCGACGACGGAATCTTCGACGTCCTCCTGATCGGCGACGTGACGACGCGCGACCTCCTCTTCGTCCTCCCGAAGACCTACCGCGGAAAGCACCTGCCGCACGCGCGGCTCGAGCTCCTCCGCGGGCGCGTGGTGACGGTCGACGCCGACGAGCCGCTTCCGGTCGAGCTCGACGGCGAGCAGCCTGGGACGACCCCGGCCCGGTTCGAGATCCTGCCGCGCGCCCTTCGCCTGCGGGTGCCGAGGCGCTAGTCGCTCGTGCTCTCGGAAGCCGGCTTGCGGGACGCCTTCTTCAGCGACGCGAGCTCTTTCTCGAGCTTCGTCACGCGCACCTCGAGCGCGTCGATCCCCCGCACCTTCTTCCCGAGCTCGTCGACTCGGTTCCGGAGGTCGTTGAACGCCGTGACCGCCTTCTGCCCGCCCGGGAGCTCGGTGAGCCGCTGGAGCGCCTCCTCGCCCGCGTCGGCGAGCCGTGTCATGAAGTCCTTCTCGCCTGCCGCAGTGGAGGTGCCCGTCTTCTGTGTCTCTGGCATAGCCGAAGTCATACCACCCGGGGACCGGTCCGCGCTCGTGTGTCACGCTCGACACGAACGAACATGGCCGAGACGCCCAGGTCCAGGGTCCTCGGCGAAGCTCGGCTAGTCGAGCCCCTCCACCACGGCCGCGAGCGTCGATCCGGCTGGCGCGTCGATCTTCAGGAGCGCCCGCTCGTCGAGCGCAGTGGGGCCGCGGTTGACGATCGCGAATGCGCGCGCCTCGAGCGGGAGCCCCGCGACCGGCCACACCTCGAGCGTCGAGCCGACGACGAGAACCAGCCCCGCGGCGCGCGCGAGCTCGGTCGCGCGGTCCATGGCCCCCGGCGGGAGAAGCTCGCCGAAGAGGGTCACCCCCGGCTTCAGGATCTCGCCGCACTGGACGCAGAGTGGCGCAGGGTGCTCCTCGAGCTGCGCGAGGACCGCGTCCGCCCCCTCGGTCCACAGGCACCTCGGGCAGACGGCCGAGCGGATCGAGCCGTGCACCTCGACCACCTCGCGGCTTCCGGCGCGGGAGTGGAGAGTGTCGATGTTCTGCGTGACGACGGCCCGGACGAGCCCGCGCCGTTCGAGCTCCGCCAACGCGTGGTGCCCGCGGTTCGGCTCAGCCTCGAGCAGGAGGTGGATCCGCTCGCGGTAGAACGCCCAGACCCGCTCCGGGTCGCGTCGGAAGGCCTGGATCGAGGCGACCTCCAGCGGGTCGACGCTCGCCCAGATCCCCGTCGGCGACCGGAAATCGGGGATCCCGCTCTCCGTCGACATGCCCGCACCCGTCAGGACGACGCACGGTTGCCGCTCGCGAAGGAGCGCGGCTAGGCGCGCAGCGGGCACGCGGCGATTCTAGGGTTGTCCCGTGGAGGGCTTCCCGTTCTCGACCGACGTGAGGGTGCGCTTCGCGGAGACGGACGCACAGGGGATCGCGCACCACGCGGCGTTCCTCGTCTGGTTCGAGGTCGCCCGCGTCGCGTATCTCGAGCACTACGTCGGCGGCTACCAGTCCGTCCGCGACCGGGGCGTCGAGGCATTGACGACCGAAGTGAACGTCCGCTACCACCAGGCCGTGTACTTCGACGAGCGGCTCACGGTGTGGGCGCGCTGCGTCGACGTGCGCGGCGCGCGGTTCCGGTACGAGTACCGCGTCGAGCGGGAAGGCGAGCTCGTCGCCGACGGCCACACGAAGCACGCGGTGATGGACCGCGAGACGTTCCTGCCGACCAGGGTCCCAGCCTGGCTGGCAGAGGCGATCGTCACGGCCGAGTCGACTGAGTAGGGGGCCACACGCACTGCACCGGCGCGCGGGCCCTCCGTGCGCCGACTGGCGAGCGGGCGGCGCCACGAGCAGCACCACCGACGCGACCGCGATCCACGCCACCCAGGCGAGCCCGAGGAAGGCGACGGACTCGCCTGAGCCACCACCACGTCGCGGCTACGGACGAGCCGCAGGCACGGCCGCACCATCGTCGACCTGTGCGGTCGTCTCGTCGCCCGTCCCTGGCTTCTGATCCTTCTTCGGAGGCGCCTTCTCCTTCGTGCCGACGCGGATGACGCGCGTCTCGCCCTTGTACGAGGTGTTCCAGGTCTCCTCGCGGACCACCGACCCGTCGGCCGCGTACACCGTTCGCGTCACGGACGTCCTGCTCGGTGCGGTCCCGGGGGCCTCCACCACGGTCTTCCCCTTCGGGAGCGTCGGGTCCTTGACGCGCTCCACGGGCGCCTTCCCCGTGACCTCCATCGTCCCGGAGGAGCTCTCGACGCGCCGGGACTCGCCGCCGTAGATCGAGACGCGTATCCCGTCCCACTCCGGCGTTCCCTTCACGAGCACCCAGTGCTCCGTGTCGTTGACGAACTTGAGGTCGAGCGAGGGCCAGTACACGGTCGCGTCGCGGCCGAGCTGGTAGCGGCTGATGTAGAGCGAGTGCGGGTTGCGCTCGACGATGTTCAGGCCCGCCTCCCAGGCGGCGTTGAACACGGTCGTCGCGACCTGCGAGGTGCCGCCGCCGACCTCCTCCTCGTATTCCGTCCCGATGATCACGGGCGCAGCCCGGAACCCGCGCTCGACCGTCCGCTCTCCGATCGCCTCGTTGAGGGAGAACGTGCCCCCCGGCGGGACGAGCGTGTCGTCGAGGAGCTCGACCCCGAGCCGCAGGTTCGTGATCCGGTCGCTCGTGCCCGAGTTGAAGGTCTTGTACGTCGACATCCGACGGTCGATCCCCATCGCCAGCGCCTCGGCCGTCGACCGCTCGGGCTGGTCCGTGACGACCGAGAGGCGAGCGACGCGGTTCACCTTGGACGTCGCGGCCAGGAGCAGGGCGCTCGCCGACCGTGGCACGTTCAACGTCGTCCCGGCCCGGGCAGGCACGACCTCGACGCTCTCGCCCGAGACCGCGAACCCGGCGTCGAGAGCCGGCTTCCCGACCCGCTCGTCGAGCGCCGCGAAGTAGGCCGCCGCTGCAGGCCCTGCGATCGCGAGCCTCCGCGCACCGTCGCTCGGCAGGGCCAGAAGCCTCGCGATCCGTGTGCGGGACAGCCGCCAGCTACGATCGGGGCCGGTCATCGTGACAGGGCTCGAGAGCGCGATGCGTGCGCGGCGGGCGGCCGGCGCGAGCGTCCGCGCGGTCACTTCGGGCGCGGTGACGACCACCGGAAGGGGGGTCGGCGTCGTGCTGCGCTCGAGCGATGCGAGCGTCCGTACGACGGAGTTCGCGGCAGCGTCGCGATCGAGCGCCTGTCCGGACCGCCCAGGGACAGTCTCGATGCGCAGCCCTCGGCGCACGAGCGCGGCGCTCACGGTAGACTGGTCCACCCTGCCTGCGACCTTGTCGAGCGCGAACTCGAGCGCCGCGTTCGAGACCGCGACGGGGGGTAGCACCTCGGCGCCGAAGAAGCGCGTGCGAAGCCTCCGGAACCCGCGGATCGGCCCGAACCCGTCACCGGCTCGGGCCGCGGCGGCAATGGCGGCCTGCCAGTCCGGGTGGACGCCGAGCTGGTTCTCGGCAACGGTGAACGACTCGTGGCCGGCGGTGAAGGTCACCGGTACGGCAGCCCGCTCGTCGAACCGGGTGCTGAGCACGACCGCGGCCTGCTGCTCCGTGAGGCCACCTACGTCGACGCCGGCCACCGACGTCCCCTCGGCCAGCTCTCGCTGAGAGCCCGAGTACGCGAGCCCGAAGAGCAGGGCGACGACCGCCGCGAGAACCGCCGCGACGACGAGCGTCAGGAGCGCCGAGCGACTGCGAGCACGACGACGCGCACTGGACGCGACGAGGGGTGATTCGACGCGCACCGAGCCGGCAAGTCTAGCGGCGCCGAGCCGGCTTCTCGGGGCTGGTTCACCACTCGTTTACGACCTCGTTCCGGCACGGATTCGGTCGGTCCCCGACGCCCACTCGTGCGCGGTCGGTCGCTAGGATCGGCAGTGGGTGGTGGGCCGGGGTGCCCCTCGCGAGCCTGTGTCAGAAGACGAACAGCTCGACGCCTCCGGAGACGTAGAGCTCGACGCCGGTCACGTAGCCCGCGAGGTCCGAGCAGAGGAACGCGATCGCGTTCGCGATGTCGTCGGGCTCGCCGGGGCGCTTGAACACCGTCCGGTTGGCGATCCGCTCGTTCATCGCAGCGTTCGCGGAGTGGAAGATCTCGGTGCCGATGATCCCCGGTACGATCGCGTTGCACGTGATCCCGTGCCGGCCGCCTTCCATGGCGAGCGTCTTCGTCAGCCCGATGACGCCAGCCTTGGTCGTCGAGTAGCTCGCCTGCCCGAACCCGCCGAGCGTCCCCGCGACCGAGGCCATGTTGATGATCCGTCCCCACTTCCGCTCCTTCATGTGCGGCCACACCGCCTGGGCGCAGTTGAACGAGCCGGTGAGGTTGACGCGAAGGTCGCGCTCCCAGAGCTCCGGGCTCTGATCGTGGAACTGCCCGACGTGGTCGAGCGTCGCCGCGCTGTTCACGAGGATGTCCACCGAGCCGAGCTCGTCGACGGCGCGGGCGACGGTGGCCGCGACCTGGTCCCGGTCGGTGACGTCGCACTTGAGCGCGAGCGCGCGGCGCCCCATCCCGCGGATCGCCTCCGCGGTCTCCTCCGTGTGGACGAGGCCCTGTGCACGGGCGACGAGCGCGAAGCCGCCGACGCTCTCGGCTGCCTCCGCCGACTCGTCCGACTCGACGAGGAGGTCGGCGACCACGACGTCGGCCCCCGCCCGCGCGAGCGTCAGGGCGTCCGCGCGTCCGAGCCCGCGCGAGCCGCCGGTGACGAGTGCGACGCGCCCCGACAGATCGATCTCGATGGCCATGCGTCGCCGATCCTACGCATTGCCGCGTTGATAGAAGACGTGCATGCACCGGGTGACGACGGACGAGCGGCGCGCCCGGCTCGTCCGCCGTCATCTCCTCGATCCCGAGGCCCGTGCGACGTCAGTCGCCGCGGTCGCGGAGGCCCTCGTCGCGCTCCACTCGACGGACGCCGCGACGGTCTTCCTCTCGATCCGGGCGCGGACCGAGGGGCTCGATCCTCCGGCGATCGAGCAGGAGCTCTACGACGACCGCACGGCCGTGCGCATGCACGGGATGCGGCGAACGCTGTTCGTAGTCCCGCGCGCGGCGCGCCCGCTCGTGCAGGCGGCCTGTGCCGACGACATCGCAGACCGCGAGCGGACACGGCTCGTGGGCTGGCTGACAGGGGCTCCCGGCATCGACGATCCGCACGCGTGGCTCCTCGAGGCAGAGCGGGCGGCGCTCGCTGCCGTCGTGGCCTCGGACGGGGCCGCCACGGCCGAGCTCGTACGCCAGGTGCCGCTCCTCGCGACGAAGATCGAGGTCGGCGCCGGTCGCTGGACGGTGCAGCAGCGCATCGGCTCGCGCGTGCTGATGCTCCTGGCCGCCCAGGGACGGCTCCTGCGCGGCCGTCCGCGCGGCACCTGGATCTCGGGGCAGTACAGGTGGGTTACAACGCACGCGTGGCTCGGGGAGGAGCAGGAGCTGCCCTCCCGAGGTGAGGCGCGAGCCGCCCTCGTCCGCCGGTGGCTCCGAGCGAACGGGCCAGGAACGGAGCTCGACCTACGCTGGTGGACGGGGCTCACTGCGCGAGCGGTACGCGAAGCCCTCGTGGCCGTCGACGCGATTCCCGTCGAGCTCGACGGGGAAGGAGGGTTCCTGCTCGCGGACGACCTCGAACCGGTGCAGCGGCCGGAGCCGTCGGCCGCGCTCCTCCCGACGCTCGACGCGACCACGATGGGCTGGAAGGAGCGCGAGTGGTACCTCGGGCCGCATGGCCCGCTCCTCTTCGACCGGAACGGCAACGCCGGCCCGACCGTGTGGTGGGAGGGCCGGGTCGTCGGAGGCTGGTCGCAGCGAGGCGACGGGGAGATCGTGTACCGGTTGCTCGAGGACGTCGGCTCGGACGCCGTCCGTGCCGTCGGGCAGGAGGCCGCGCGCCTCGCCGCGTGGCTCGGAGACGTGCGCCTGAGCCCGGGCTTCCTACCGCCCTTCCAGCGCGCGCTCGGCGCGTGAGTCAGTCGCGCGGCAGGAAGATCTCCTTCGCGATCACGAGACGTTGGATCTGCGAGGTCCCCTCGTAGATCTGGAAGAGCTTCGCGTCGCGCATGAGCTTCTCCACCGGGTACTCCTTCATGTACCCGTAGCCGCCGAAGACCTGGACCGCGTCCGTCGTCACCTTCATCGCGGTGTCCGCGGCGAAGCGCTTCGCGAACGACGACTGCAGGGTCGCGCGCTCGCCCTGGTCGTGCAGCCACGCGGACTGCCAGACGAGGAGCCGCGCTGCCTCGATCTCGGTCGCCATGTCCGCGATCAGGAAGTTGACGCCCTGGTGCATCGCGATCGGGACGTCGAAGGTGACGCGCTCCTTCGCGTATTCGACGGCGAGCTCGTAGGCGGCCTGTGCCACGCCGACGGCGCCTGCCGCCGTGCCGGGACGCGTGAAGTCGAGGGTCTTCATCGCGATCTTGAAGCCCTCCCCTTCCTCGCCGAGCCGGTTCTCGGCCGGCACGACGACGTCCGTGAGCGCGAACGCGGAGGTGTCGGTGGCCCGCTGGCCCATCTTGTCGAGGTGCTTCTCGAGCTGCACGCCCGGCGTGTCCATGGGGACCACGAACGCCGACATCCCGCGATGGCCCGTGCTCGGGTCGGTCTTCGCGAAGACGACCGTCCAGGCCGCGCGGCCGGCGTTCGTGATGAAGGTCTTCGACCCGTTCAGGACGTACTCGTCGCCCCGGCGCTCGGCGGTCGTCTTCATCCGGGCGACGTCCGAGCCCGCGTCCGGCTCGCTGAGCCCGAACGAGCAGAGGATGGGCTCCTCGAGGAGCGGCGGAAGCCACTCCTCCTTCTGCGCGTCGGTCCCGGCGATGAGCACGGGGGCCGCGCCGAGCCCGTTGGCCAGGATCGAGGTCGCGAT
>JBOHBB010000316.1:0-1807 GCA_050698135.1 Gaiellaceae bacterium | reverse complement strand
GGTCGAGCTTGTGCGGCACGCGGCCGTCGAGGTCGACGTCGAGCTCCCGCATCACGGCGCCGACCTCTGGGTGGACGCGCTCAGCCGGGTCGCTTCCGGCTGACCGGGCCTCGTGCTGTCCACCGGAGACCTGGCGGAACAGCGCCTCCGCCATCTGCGACCGGCCCGCGTTCTGGACGCAGACGAAGAGGACGTTCACTTCGGCTGGGGCTCGAGCTTGTAGCCCACGCCGTAGCGGGTCTGGATGAACGTGTGGTCTCGGGCCTTCCGATCGACCTTCTCCCGCAATTTACGGACGAAGACGTCGACGGTTCGATCTCGGTGTGTCTCCCGCCGGCCCCAGATCCGCTGGAGGAGCTCGTCCCGCGTCACGACGCGACCCGCCTCCAGTGCGAGGGCATACAGGAGCCTGAACTCGGTCGGCGTGAGGCCCACGCTCTCACCGTGAACGAACGCCTGCACCGCGGCCGGGTCGATCCGCAGCTCTTCGAGCTCGATCGCATCGCCGCGCTGCTTCTGCTCGGCCCTTGTCCCGCGGCGGGCGTTCGCCTTCACCCGCGCCACGAGCTCCTTCATCGAGAAGGGCTTGACGAGATAGTCGTCAGCGCCGATCTCGAGCGCGTGCACGCGGTCGTGCTCGGTGCCGCGCGCCGACACGACGACGATCGGCGTCCCGATTCCCTCGCTGCGTGCGTTCTCGATCAGCTTCCAGCCGTCGGTCCCCGGGAGCATCAGGTCGACGACGCAGACGTCGGGCCGCTCGAAGCGCAGGCGGGCGAGACCGGCGGTGCCGTTCTCCACCCGGATCGGGTCGAAACCAGCCGCGTTGAGATGGTGCGCCATGCCGTCGGCGATGACGGCGTCGTCTTCGACGATCAGGACCTTCGCCATACTCGTGAGCGGTGAGGTGGCCCTTCGCGAGAGCCCGCGAGGACCGCGGCGAGGATACAGAGGAGCTTCGGTTCCGCGCCGAGCGGGCGCGCGCGCTCGTGGAGGAGAGCCGCGAGATGCTCCTCGTCCTCGACTCCGAGAACCGCGTCCTTGCGGCGAGCCGCGCCGCCCGGCAGGGCCTGGACGGGATCGAGGAGGGACGGCCGGTGCCGAACGAGCTTCTTGGCGGCGAGGGTCGCCACGAGCCCGTCCGGGTGCCGTACGGGGTCGAGGGCCGGAGCGAGGCGCTCCTCTACCTCAGCCCGCCGGGCGAGCTCGCTGCCTACGAGGAGCTGAGAGCCGGCTTCACGGCCGCCGTCTCGCACGAGCTCCGGACGCCGTTGGCGCGCCTGCTCGCCCTGCTCGAGACCGCGTCCCTTTCCGGGCACGACACGGCGGCGCTCGTCGAGCAGGCGCGGGCGGAGGTCGAGCACATCCGCGAGCTGATCGACGACATCCTGTTCCTGAGCGAGCTGGAGACTGGGCGTGCGGTCGTGGCGCTCGGCTCGACGCGGGCCCTGCCGGTCGTCGAGGAGGTGCTCGCTCGGATTCGGGAGACCGCGGACCGCGCGGGCGTCGCGGTCCGCGCGCAAGGGGATCCCGCGGCGGAGCTGCCGCTTCGACCCCGAATGCTGCGCGTCGTCGTCGAGAACCTCGCCCAGAACTCGATCCGCTATGCGGGACCGGGGAGCACGCTCACGATCAGCGTCGCCCCCGGGCGACTGACGGTCGCGGACGACGGGGCGGGCGTCTCCGAGGAGGATCTGCCGCGCCTCTTCGAGCGGTTCTTCCGCGCGGATCGTGTTCGCGGCTCGCGGGGAACCGGGCTCGGCCTGGCAGTGGTGAAGCACATCGTCGCCGCCGGTGGCGGCACGGT
>JBOHBB010000315.1:0-17136 GCA_050698135.1 Gaiellaceae bacterium | reverse complement strand
GAGGAGCTGCGGGCGGTGCGGGCCGCGTTCGACCAGCAGCCGGCGCCCGAGTACGCCTCCGGCGATCCCGGGCTCGTCGTCGTCCGCCGCGCGGGCGGCGAGGAGGGCGAAAAGGTCACCGACCGGCCTGAGCGGCGTGCAACCGTGCTCGTGGACGCCGACGAGCTCACCCTGTCGGAGTTCGCCTACGGGGCGGGCCAGCGCGGCGCGGAGCTGCACGTCCACCACGACCACGCCGACGCCTTCCTCGTCGTCGAGGGCGAGTTCGCCTTCGCCCTGCGCGACGGGCCCCTGACCGGGCCGGCGGGAACGCTCGTCGTCTTCCCTCCGAACCTCGTGCACGGCTTCGACAACGACAGCGTGGCGGCGGCACGCTGCTACAACCTCCACATGCCCTCGAGCGGGTTCGGCGATTACCTCCGCGGGCGCAACCCCGGCTTCGACCAGCACGACCCGCCCGCGGACGGCGGCCTCGACCCCTCGGCCATGACCGCGGTGCGGCTCTCCGACTGAATGGACGAGCCGATCGCACTGGCGCCCGGCGAGGGGGGCACTGTCAAGGCGGATCGTCCCGAGCTCTCGTTGCTCGAGGTCACGTTCGACCCGGGAAGCGGCGTTCAGCCGCACTTCCACAAGCGGCACAGCGACTCGTTCTACGTCCTCGAGGGAGAGCTCGAGTTCCACGTCGGCGACGACGTCTTCCACGCGACGAAGGGTGCGTACGTGCTCGCTCCCCCTGGAGTCGTCCACTTCTTCCGGAACGTGAGCGACGAGCCCGCGACGATGCTCAACCTGCACACACCAGGCGGGTTCGCCGAGTACCGCAGGCAGCTGGCCGAGCTCCGGGCACAGGGCGTCGCGCCGGACGAGGCGTTCTACGAGCGGCACGACGTCTTCGACGCCGACTGACCTCGCCGCCCCCTCCGCTATGCCTTCTGGCTGTACCAACAGCCCGCCTCCCGGTCGCGATACACGCAGACGTTCCGGCCGCTCTCGAGGACGACCTCGAAGTAGCACCGGTCGACCGGGTCCTCCGTCCACCAGCGGTCGACGACACGCCACTCCTCGCGCACGAGCGTCACCTCCTCGCGGTTCACGACCATCGGCGCCCCGCCCAGCCCCGCCTCGACGAGCGCGGGACGCGGCGCGTTCAGACGTCCCGCGGAACGACGAGCGCTCGCGCTTCCGGAATCCGCGACCACGGCGCCACCTCCACCACGGCACACACCGAGCCCGTCCCCGTGCTCGCGCGCACCTGTCGCAGGCCTTCACGTAGCCGCACGCCGGCCTCCTCGCCCGCCGGCTCGACGAGCGCGAGCTGCTGGCCCATGTGCTCGGCGAGCTCGACCGCCTCGAGACGGAGCTCGACGATGGGGCCGGGGAGCTCGACGAGCTTCGGCCCGAGCGCCGAGCGAAGGCGAGCAGGCTCGGCAGTCGCGTCGCGGAGCGTGATCGCGCGCCTCCAGGAGCCCCCGTCGACGAGCCGGGCGGCGAGCGCCAGCTTGCGGAACGGACGCCCCGCCCGCTCGGGGCGGGCCAGCAGGCGCTCGAGGAGGGAGCCGAGCGCCCGCCGGAGCGTGAGCTCGTTGGCCACCGCCTCCGGGAACGCGAGGGCCTCGGCGAGATCGAACGCCGGCTTGCGCCGGCGCACCTTCGCCCTGCGACCGCCGCGGGCGAGCCGCCACGCGTCCCTGCCCTCCACTCCCAGCCTCTCCGCGACCGCTCCTCCGGGAAGCTCCGCGAGCTCCCCGAGCTTCCGCAGGCCGAGGCCTTCGAGCTCGGCGTAGCGGTCGGGAGGCAGCGGGAGCAGCGAGAGCGGGAGCGGCTCGAGGAACGACTCCTCCTCCTTCTCCGCGACGATCAGGATCTGGCCGGGCCGAGCGACGCTCGCCGCGGCGAGGGCGGTGAAGCGGAGCGCTGCGGCGCCGACACGCGGGTCCCAGCCCGAGCCGATCGCGTCGAGCGCGCGCGCGAGCGCGGGGCGGACGCCTCCGTAGAGCCGCTCGACTCCCTTCGTCTCGAAGACGACGACGCCCTGCTCGACGGGCTCGACGGCGAAGCCGGCGTCCTCGAGGCGCCGCAGGGCCCCCTCCCACTCCCGCTCGACCGTCGCGGGGTCGCGGTCGACGAGGACGAGCGACGGGCACGTGGCGAGCGCCTCCCCCAGGCGCATCCCGGGCTTGACGCCCGCAGCCTCCGCAGCCGCGGTCACCGGGCCGAGGAGCGGCTCCTCTCCCGGCTCCGGGGCGAGCGCGGCTGGGCAGGTCGCGAGCCTCGGCCGCAGGCGCAGCGCCGCTCTCAGCTCGAATCCCGGAACGAGGAGACACGCGACCATTCGAACACATGTTCTATACGAACACACGTTCTCCTGTCAAGCCCCAGATCGTACAGACCCGCAGCGAAGGTGCGGGTTCCCGGGGACGCCGACGCGTAGACGCCGAACGAGCATTGACCAGTCGATCGAAAAGGAATCTTGCGCGCACGCTTCCTACTGCTCGCGTTCGTCGCTCTCGTCGCCCTCGGCGGAGCCTGGGGGCTTCTCGGCCGCGACTCGGGTGCCGGCGAGCAGTACGTCTCGGAGCATTCCGCGGTCGTTCCCGAAGACATGCGGACGGTCGCCGTCTCGGCAACCATGCCGCTGCCCTCGGCGCACGCCCGGCGTCTCTCGGCAATGCTCGAGGGCGGCGCAATGCCAGGCGGGCCGATGACGGCGAAGGTGCTGACCGACACGGACTGCGCACCGGACGCGCGGATGGTCTCACGCTGCCGGAACGAGATGCAGCTGCCGGATGGAAGCCGGATCGTGCTCCGCCACCCGCACGACATGAGCGAGGTGCCCTGCCTTGCGCCCGGCGAGGACGTGCTCCTCGTGCCCACCAGGGCCTGAGCGACCAAGCCGGTAGGGTCGGGTCGTGGAGTGGGACTGGACGAGAGTCGTCATCGACCACGTCCAGCTCTCCGTTCGCGACGCTGCGTCGAGCATCGCCTTCTACAAGGCGCTGCTCGAGCCCCTCGGCATCCCGCCGCTCTGGGAGTCGGAGCAGGGCGCGCAGTTCGCGAACCTCGTCGTCGTCGCCCGCGACGAGCGAAGCGGCCCCACCCACGTCGCGTTCGTCGCCGACTCGCGTGAGCAGGTCGAGGCGTTCCACCGGGCCGGGATCGATGCCGGCGGCACCGACAACGGCCCGCCGGGCGTCCGGGAGCAGTACAGCTCGCCCGAGGGCGGCCGCTACTACGCGGCGTTCGTGCTCGACCCCGACGGCAACAACGTCGAGGCGGTCTGCCGCGAGCTCGGCTAGACCCGCTGCAGGTGCGTGTCCTTGAAGCCCGTCGGGTACTTGAGCCCGTACCCGAGCAGGCGGTCGGCGCCGATGTGGGCGAGCCAGATGAGCGCGAGCTGGGTCGCGAGGTCGGCGCCGGACACGACGCCGGCGACGCCGAGCGCGACCGGGCCCGCGTACGTGTGGGCGAGGTCGTAGGCGAGCGCGCCCACACGAGGCCCGGCCAGGTAGCCGAGCATCGAGAGGTCGGGGGCGAGGGCGAGCACGACGAGGAGGAGCCAGCCGTAGCCCGCGTCGAAGTAGAGGACGAGGGCGCCAATGAGGACGGTGAGCCCCTCGAGGTGAAGCAGGCGGCGCGGAAGGCCGGTCATCGCTCTCCTTTCTTCGTCGCCCGGTAGCACTCGGTGACGTAGGGCAGCCGCACACCGTCCGTGCCGGCGGCGTCGTCGTAGAGCCGCCCGACGGCCTCGAGGACGGGCTCGCGGGCGGCGAGCGGCAGCTTGGCGCAGTGGCTCCTCGAGAGGACGAGGTCGAGCAGCGTAGCCCGGTCGGCGACCTGCTCGTGGCGGAACGCGGCGGTCTCGACGGGCCCGAAGAGGCGGCTCTCGTCGACCGCGAGGTAGCTCTGGTCGCCCCCGAGCCGCTCGTTCCCGATCACGGCGGAGAGCCGCGCCATGAACGGGTCGTCGTCGTCCCGCGTGTTCCAGACGAGCCCGAGCCTCCCGGCGGGACGGAGGACACGGGCGATCTCGGGCATCGCGAGCGCGTGGTCGAACCAGTGGAACGCCTGGCCGGAGACGACGACGTCAGCGAACGCGTCCGGAAGCGGGATGATCTCGGCCGTGCCGAGGATCGCGCTCGCCCCGGGAGCGGCGCCGGGGAAGAGGTCGAGCATCTCCGGCAACGGCTCGATCGCGGTCACCCGATGACCGAGCGACACGAGCGCCCGGCTCAGCTTCCCCGTCCCGGCCCCGAGGTCGACGACGTCGCGGGGCTCGTCCCCGGCGAGCCAGCGGACAGCCGCTTCCGGATATCCGGGACGCCCGCGCTCGTAGGCCCCGGCGACCTCGGCAAAGACCGACGGATGTCCCCGCGTCCTCGGGTCGCGATTGGTGCTCATCGCGAGATCTCGGCGGCGCCGTCCCGGAGCTCGACGAGGCGCGGCACGACGTCGAGCACGCTCTCGCGGGCGCAGAACGGGATGTCGGGCTCGAGCTCGGGAGCGTTCTCGAGCAGGTTGCGGCCGCTCTTCGACGCGCGCAAGGCCTCCTCCGCCCCACCCCACGTCGCAGCGAGTCGCGCCGCCGCCTCCGCGGCGTCGGTCCGGTCCCACCGGAGCGCGTCGACGATTCGCCCCGCGACGTAGGCGTCGTCGAGCGCGAGCGTGCCCTGCACGCCTGCGCATACGACGAACGCGTCGTCACCTGCTCGGCGCGTCTCCTCGACGACCGCAGCGAGGTTGAGAAGGGACGCGACGAGCACGCGCTCGCAGCGCTCGGCCGCGGCGACGACCGCGCGGGTCCCGTTCGTCGTCGACAGGACGAGCGTCGTCGCCGCCGCCTCCACGTACTCCCGAGGTGAGTTCCCGAGGTCGAAGCCGGGGATGCGGACAGCGTTCCGCTCGCCCCCGAGGACACCCTCGCCCAGCCGGTCCCGGAGCGCGCGAGCGTCCTCGATCTCCGCCGTGCAGAAAACACGCTCGTACCCGGACTCGAGCGCCTGGCACATCGTCGAGGTCGCGCGGATGACGTCGATCACGATCCCGGTCGGGGCGGCACCGCCCTCGTCCGGTGTGTACGCGACGTGAACCAGCACGGGGGTACGCTAGCCGCGGTGGACGAGCCCCTCCGCTGCTACCGGCATCCCGAGCGGGAGACGTACGTCTCGTGTGCCGAGTGCGGGCGCGGGCTCTGCCCCGACTGCATGAGCTTCGGCCCGGTCGGGATCCGCTGCCCGGACCATGCGAGCGCGACCGGCAGGGTCGCGGCCCCGAAGCAGGCAGTCCGCCGGGCGAGCGTGTCGCTCTCGCGGCGGGGGCCGTACGTCACGCAGGCGCTGATCGCGATCAACGTCGGCGTCTACATCCTCCAGCTCCTCATGGGCGCCGGACTGACTGCGCGGACCGGCTGGATCTACGAGCACGGCGTGCTCGTGTCGACCGCGATCGATTCGTCGGGTCAGGTCGTCGGCGTGGCCGAGGGCGAGTGGTGGCGCCTCATCACGGCCGCGTTCCTCCACTACGGGCCGCTGCACCTCGGGATGAACATGCTCGTCCTGTGGTTCATCGGACCGCCGCTCGAGGAGTACTTCGGCCACGGCCGCTACGCCCTCGTCTACCTCGTGTCGGGCCTCGCGGGCTCCGCGGGGGCGCTGATCTGGTCCCCCGACTCCCTGACGGTGGGCGCATCGGGAGCGATCTGGGGGATCATGGGGGCGGCGCTCGTCCTCGAGGCGCGCCGGATCTACGTCTTCGGCGGACAGGCGATGGGACTCGTCGTCCTCAACCTCGCGCTGACCTTCCTCATCCCCGGGATCTCGATCGGCGGGCACGTCGGCGGCCTCGTCGGGGGAGGTCTGTGCGCCCTCGCGTTCTCCAGCTTCAGGCGCATCCCGGCCCTCGCCACCGCCTCCGTCGTCGCGGTCGGCCTCCTGAGCGTCGCCGTCGCGATCGCCCAAGTGGCGTAGCGTCAGCCGACCCACTCGAGCCACTCGCCGCGCACGTTCATCCTGGCGACGAATCGTCGCTCGCCGCCGGGCCAGATCGCGAGCTCGAGCGGATAGTCCCCGCGGTGCTGTCCCTGCTCCTCGGGCGTCGGCGTCGAGATCCAGGCGAGCGGCCCCTCCTCGCCGGCAGCGTCGACGATCTCCCGCAGGCGGCCGCGCTCCTCGTCCGACAGATACACGGTCGAGAGGGTCTGGAACACGACCGTGAGAGCGGCGGCGTCGCGGTCGCGGAGCAGTTCGGGGAGGAGATCGAGGTAGTCGCCGCGGATCAGCTCCGGCGGGGACTCGCGGAGCACTTCGATCGCGCACTCGAGACGCCTACGGTACGCCTCGTGCCGAGAGTACGTCTTGAGCAGCCGCAAGCCGTCCTCGCTCGTCGCGTCCACGGGATCGAGGTCGATGCCACGACGGCGTCTCACCTCCACGAGCGTCTCGAGCAAGCATCCTGGCACGGCGGTCCTCTCCTCACCGGCGAGCTGGAGCGGCGAGACCCGGTCGCCCCACGTGCCGGCTGCGTAGCGGTACCCGTAGCGGTCCCAGAGGAGGTTGAGGCCCGCGCTCGTCCCAAGCTCGACGAGGTCGAGCGGGCGAGCGACGTTCTGCGCGACGGTGAGGAAGATCGGCACCAACGCCCAGCACCGCTGCACCTCGTTGTGCTGCACCGGACGCTCCCGTACGAACGTCGCCAGCCACGCGCCGTGCTCGACCAGGACGGCGTGGAACGAGCTCCACGGGTCATCGGCGGCCTCAAAGTCCTCGACGGCGCCCGAGAGGACGAGCCAGCGCGCGCCTGCGAGCAGTCGGTGCGGCATGTCCCATGTCGGCTGCGCTGGGACGAGCGACAGCGCGACTCGGTCCCTTGCGCACCGGCGCAACAGCATCGCGGTCCCTGGCGCGACGGGCTCCTCGCCGTCCGCCATCGCCTCGAAGACCTGCCG
Organism: Gaiellaceae bacterium; assembly: GCA_050698135.1. Lineage (GTDB taxonomy): Bacteria > Actinomycetota > Thermoleophilia > Gaiellales > Gaiellaceae > GMQP-bins7. Next base: position 10,193 of record JBOHBB010000315.1, on the reverse strand, counting down.
TGGCGTCGACGGCGACGACCACGTCATCGGGCTCAGCCGCCGATCGCCACCGCAGTGACGCCCGCCTCGGCGAGCGCCGCCTGTGCCGCCGCGAGACGCGCGAGGGGCACGCGGAACGGCGAGCACGACACGTAGTCGAGCCCGAGACGGTGGCAGAAGCCGACCGAGCGCGGCTCGCCGCCGTGCTCGCCGCAGATCCCGAGCTTGATGCCCGGCTTCACGCCCCTCCCCCGCTCGACCGCGATCCGCATGAGGTCGCCGACGCCTTCCTCGTCCAGCACCTCGAAGGGGTTGCGCTCGAGGAGCCCGTGCTCGAGGTAGAAGGTGAGGAACTTCCCTTCTGCGTCGTCACGCGAGAACCCGAGCGCGGTCTGGGTGAGGTCGTTCGTCCCGAACGAGAAGAAGTCGGCCTCCTCCGCGATCTCGTCGGCGCGGATCGCCGCCCGCGGCAGCTCGATCATCGTCCCGCAGAGGTAGGAGACCGTCGGCTCCTCCGCCGCGACCCGGTCCGTGAGCTCCCGCAGCCGCGCGAGCTCCTCGCGGAAGCCGACGAGCGGGTGCATGATCTCGACGATCGGCGCCTCGCCCGTGCGCTCGGCGACCGCCCGCGCGGCACGAACGATCGCCCGCACCTGCATCTCGTAGATCTCCGGGAACTGCAGCCCGAGGCGGCAGCCCCTCGTGCCGAGCATCGGGTTCGCCTCGTGCAGCTGGCGGATCCGGTCTCGCATCGCGTCCGAGGTCGCCTCCTCGAGCGGCGGGAGGAACTCGTGGAGGGGAGGGTCGAGGAGCCTGATCGTGACCGGGAGCCCGGCCATCGCCTCGAAGATCCCCTCGAAGTCGCCCTGCTGGAGCGGGAGCAGCCGGTCGAGAGCTGCGCGGCGCTCGTCCTCCTCGCGGGCGAGGATCATTTCGCGCACGACGGGCAGGCGGTCGTCGGCCATGAACATGTGCTCCGTCCGGCAGAGCCCGATGCCCTCCGCGCCGAACTCGCGCGCCTTCGCGGCATCCTCGGGCGTGTCGGCGTTCGCCCGCACCCGCAACCGGCGGAGGTCGTCCGCCCAGCCGAGGATCGTGCCGAAGTTCTCGTCGATCGCGGGCGGGACGAGCGGGACGGCTCCGACGATCACGCTCCCGGTGCCCCCGTCGATCGAGATCACGTCGCCCGCGCGGAGCTCCCGATCTCCGATCCTCACGGTGCCTGCCGCGACGTCGATCGCGAGCCCCTCGCAGCCCGCGACGCACGGCTTCCCCATCCCGCGGGCGACCACCGCGGCATGGGACGTCATCCCGCCATGCGCCGTCAGCACGCCGCGGGCATGGATCAGCCCGTGGATGTCGTCGGGCGTCGTCTCCCAGCGGACGAGGATCACGTCCTCGCCGTCCTGCCCGCGCGCCTCGGCCGTGTCGGCGTCGAGGACGATCGCGCCGACCGCGGCGCCTGGCGAGGCATTGAGCCCCTTCGCGGCGACCTCGTAGTTCGCGTCCGGGTCGATCCGGGGGTGGAGCAGCTGGTCGAGCTGGCCGGGGTCGATCCTCGCGACCGCCTCCTCGCGGGAGATGAGGCCCTCCTCGACCATCTCGGCGGCGATTCTCAGCGCAGCAGCGGCCGTGCGCTTCCCCGTGCGCGTCTGCAGGAGGTACAGCGTGCCCTCCTCGACCGTGAACTCGATGTCCTGCATGTCGCGGTAGTGCCCCTCGAGGTGCTCGAGGGTGTCGACGAGGCGGTCGTACGCGTCGGGAAGCAGCTCCCGCATGCGCGTGATGGGCTCGGGCGTCCGGATCCCCGCGACGACATCCTCACCCTGTGCGTTCAGCAGGAACTCGCCGAAGAGCACGCGCTCGCCGGTCGCAGGGTCGCGTGTGAAGCAGACCCCGGTGCTCGACCGCTCGCCGCGGTTCCCGAAGACCATCTGGACGACGTTCACGGCCGTTCCGAGGTCGTCCGGGATCTCGTACGTACGCCGGTACACCTGCGCGCGCGGCGCGTCCCACGACTCGAACACCGCTCGATAGGCACGCCGCAGCTGCTCGCGAGGGCCCTGCGGGAATGGCCGCCCGGTCCCGTCCTCGTGGATCGCCTTGAACGTCTCGACGAGCTCGCGCAGGTCGTCCGCGGAGAGGTCGACGTCCTGCGCCATCCCGCGCGCGGCCTTGAGGTCGGAGAGCGCCTGCTCGAACCGGTGGCCGTCGACCCCGTCGACGACCTCGCCGTACATCTGGATCAGGCGGCGGTAGGAGTCGAGCGCGAAGCGGGGGTTCCCGGTCGTCGCCGAGAGCCCTTCGACGGAGACGTCGTTGAGGCCGAGGTTGAGGACCGTGTCCATCATCCCCGGCATCGAGATCGCGGCCCCGGATCGAACGGAGACGAGGAGCGGGTCGCCGGAGTCGCCGAACTGCTTCCCCGTTCGCTCCTCGAGTGCGGAGACGTGGCGGTCGACCTCGTCGTCGAGCCCGTCGGGGACCTGACCGCCTTCCGCCATGTAGGCGCGGCAGGCGTCGGTCGTGATCGTGAATCCTCCCGGCACGGGGATCCCCAGCTGTGTCATCTCGGCGAGGCCGATCCCCTTGCCGCCGAGGAGCTCGCGACCGCCGCCCGAGTCCTCGTCGAAGTCGTAGACGAAGCGCATTTGCGGGGGGAATCTATCGATACCAGGCAAGGTTCCTGCGCCTCCGAGGGGAACCCGCCGTCGACACCGAGGACCCGTGAGCTTCAAAGCCGCGATCGGGCTCGCCCCGCCACCGAGCGCCGAGGACGAGATGCGGCGGCTTCGTGACCAGGCAGCTCGGGCCAATCGATGCTGGGTCGAAGTCGAAGAGGCGGCACTCGTTCGCGTCCTCCCGCGTACTACGTCGACGCCGAGAGCGATGAGTTGTTCATCGTCTATCGCGGGGCGATCCTCGCCACGGGTCAGGCTAAGCCGAGCTTCAATGAGCAGGTGGAGATGTCTTCACGGTCGACGACCGCGGCGAGCTGACCTTCTTCGAGCACGCGCACCCGAGGACGTGGTCTGAGGTCGTCGCGCGGCGAGCGAGGCGAGGTCGGTGAACTACACGGCGTTCATCCGGTTCGCGCCACTAACGACGCTCGAGCGGGTCAACGACCCGGCGTGGAAGCGACGAGGCAGAACCATGTACGACCACGGTGCCCTCACGCTCGCGCCAGGCCGGACCAGCGCGCCGCTGCTTGTCGACCACGGCCGCCGCATCGGCACCGTTCACACCCTCACACGCTACGAGGACACCGACGACCCCTGGCTCGCCTGCATCGCGGAGATCGCCGACCTTCCCGGCTGGCTCAGGAAGTACGACACCAAGGCGTCGTTCGCCTATAAGCCCGCCGGCACAAGCCACGACGTGTTCGGATGCGGGATAAGCGCGCCGTGGGCTGATCAGCGAGGTATCGCTGTTGAGCCCTGGGCGCGAGCCCGCCGAGCCTCTCGCCCAGGTGCTGACGGTCCACCCGACCGAGACATCCGATCGCGCCATCGCCGGTGGGCCGGTCATGAGCGGGCGTATTCGTCGCACCTTCACGCCGCCGCAGATTCGGGTGCGCTGACGCCGGGTGACCGGCAGCGCCGATACTGCTCTGGAGTCATCTGCTCGCGCGATGGAGGAAACGCCTTTCTACACACCGCACGGAGGAGTCATTACGACGCGGCAGGTCATGCACGAGAACTGGCCCGTGCTGCTGGTCACCCACGACGCTGACGACGGAGCATGGCAATTCGTAAACGGATGGGGCGACACCGACGGTTCCGAGTCCGGGATGGTGGTTCACGTCGAGCACGTCCTTGATCTTGATTCCTCGCTTTCGGCGCTCTCCGATCTTCCTCTCGGTTGGCGAGCGTGGCGGGAGTCGACTACGCACGACTGGAAACGCGAGCCGATTTCAGACTGACCCGTGCATAAGTGCCTGCAAATCGCATGGTTGAGCCAACTCGCAGTGGGCCACTCTTGGGTGGCCCGGCCGGTGTCACGGCTAATGCGCCCACGGGCAGGAGTGGCAGGAGTACGAAGCAGACGGCGCGCCGAAGTGCGGTACGGATTCACGAACTATCGCCGAGAGGGCATCGACCCGCGGGTCAGGCCTCCTGCGGCGACCAAGGCCGCTCTGAAACACTTCGAGGTACCGGCAACGTGAGGAGCATCGAATGAGCGCGTCTCCTAATGACCGGGACGGCACGGATCTCCTTGTACAGGAGATCAGGGAAGAGGCGGATCGGCTCGTCCACCATCCGATCGCCGAGATGAAGCGTCTCGAAGCCGTTGTCGAGGAAGGTGACAGTGCAGCAACGCCGTTGCTTCTGTTCCTGGCCGTCGCTGTCGCCTTGGCTGTCGTGGCCGCGGTCGTGATGACCGTCGTATTGATCGCGTACTACGAAGGCTGAAGATCTAGCCGCTCGCGCGCAAACTCGGCTGGCGTTGTCGGCTCTGCGGCTGCCCAACCCGATGCTGTCCCGCCCCGGGCCACTGCCCCTCCGGCACGGGGTGGTCATTCGAGCTCAAGTGGGATGGCTTCCGCGCGCTCGTCCCGACCGAGGACGGCCCGCGAATACGCAGCCGTCGCGGCTGGGACATGACGACCGTCCTGCTGGAGCTGCGCTACCTGCCGAGCGGACTCGTCGTCGACGGCGAGCTCGTCGCCTGGAAGGGGAGCGAGCCCTACTTCCCGCTCGTCGGACGGCAGGTGTTGAACCGGGATATGTCGATGCGGTGATGTTCGTCGCCTTCGACCTCTTGCGCCTCGACGGGGCCGACCTCACCGGGCAGCCATACGAGGAGCGGCGACGCGAGCTGGTGAATCTCGGCCTGGACGGCGCGGCATGGACGACCTGCGAGGTCTTCGACGACGGCCCGGCCCTCTTCGAAGCGGTGTGCGTGCTCGGGCTCGAGGGCGTCGTTGCGAAGGACGTGCGCAGCCGCTACGGGGCAACCCGGCGCGGCTGGATCAAGACGAAGAACCCGGGATACTGGCGCCGCGACTCTGAACGTGAGGCGATGCAGCGCTCGCGGGAGCGTCGGACGCGAACTCACGCCTACCGCACTCCGGGCAGAACGGAAGGAGCTCGCCCGTGCCGTCGCTCCAGTAGCCTCTTGCTCGCGATCGCCGAGCTCGACGGCGAGCCCTGGGCGACCCGAGCCCGGCGAGCCGTGCTCACGCTGAGCACCGGCAACGTCGAGGAGCCGTCGCTCGGGCTGCTCCTGCTCGGCGACATTCGCGACGTCTTCGAGGAGACTGCCGCGCTTCTGCTGACGACTGCCGACCTCATCCTCTACCTCGCGCGCCGCGAAGAGTCGCCATGGGGCGAGTGGTGGGTCGACCCGACGACCGCAACGACGAAGCAGGGCGCACCGCGAGCACTCGCGTGGCTGCTTCATCCGGAACATCCCCACCGCTAAGCCAAGCCGATGTTCCACATGTTCGGGATGTTCCACATGCACGCGACGGTGACGAGCCCGTCCGAATGGCTCGTCCGTGACGGCAAGTGGCGCTCGTTCGAGGATGAGCCGCCAGCCTTCCCCAGAGGCGGCACGATGACCCCGACGATCGTCTGGACGCCCGCTGCCGAGCTAGATCGTGGTGGCCGCGATCGGCGGGGTGAGGTTGGCGTCGACGCTCGTTACGCGGGCGCGAACTGGGCGGCCGCGAATGAAGCGCACCACGTCGATGACGTCGCCCTCCTCGGGAAGATGCTCGCCGCGGTACTTGAAGAACACGTCGGTCGAGTCCTCCGAGACGAGCGAGACGCCGAAGGTCTTCTCGCTCACTTCACCACTATGGCAGGTGGGCGGTGAGCGACCTTCTCCCGAGCTCCTCGACGCGAAGGCGCTCCAGGCCGAGCTCGGCATCACCCGCGCCGCGGCCGAGGCGATCATGCGCCGGCTTCCGACCGTGCAGATCGAGGGGCTGCGGAAGGTCTACGTCCGCCGCGCCGACGTCGCCGCCTACCTCGAGGCGAGGACGTTCTCCAAGCACGACGTACCGTCGTGAGCTCGAGGCGGGCATCGGGTGGAACCCCTAGACAAGGCTCCCTCCGTGTCCGCCTCGTTGGATGCTGACGTCGTCTAGGGGCTCCGATCTAGGGAGGGAGTCATGGCGACTATCAGCAACGCCGCGCTGGGTGCAGCTCCCCCCTGGCTCATGCAGGCGATCGAGGACACCTGCCCGCTTGAGGCTCGAGTGGCCTGAGCGGCTCGTGTTCCAGGGGCTCACGGTCTCGGCCGCACGGCAGGCGATGAGTCGGGCGTGCCGTCTCGCCGAGATCCCGCACTACTCGCCGCACGACCTGCGACACCGACGGCTCACGCTCTGGCATCAGTCGGGTGTGCCCGCGCGGAGGTCGCCGAGGAGCGTTTCGCGGGCGTTCTGCGCCGCTCTGGTGTGGCACCGGTGTGACATGAGCGGCGAAAATGCGGCGCAATCCCGCACCTGCTCACGAGCAGCGTATTTGCGGGGGGAATCCACACTCGGCTCCGACGAGCGAGCGGTATAAAGCAACTGCGTGCCCGGCCACATCGTTGCCATGGGCGGAGGCGGGTTCATGATGGACGAGCGCTCGCCGCTCGACGACTTCCTGCTGTCGCTGTCGCCGCGGGCGCGTCCGCGGGTCTGCTTCCTGCCTACTCCTGCCGGCGACGGCGACCGTGCGATCGCGGCGTTCTTCGAGACGTTCGCGCCCCGTGACTGCGAGCCGAGCTGCCTGCGCCTGTTCGGTACTCCCGAGCGTCCCGCTGAGCTGCTCGCGGGTCAGGACGTGGTCTATGTCTCCGGCGGGAACACCGCGAACGCCCTCGCCCTGTGGCGCCTGCACGGCATCGACCGCGCGCTGCGCGAGGCCTGGGGGCGCGGGGCCGTCCTCGGCGGCGTCAGCGCCGGCGCGAACTGCTGGTTCGAGGCGTGCGTCACCGACTCGTTCGGCCCCCAGCTCGGCCCGCTCGTCGACGGGCTCGGCCTCCTGCCGGGAAGCTTCTGTCCGCACTACGACGGCGAGGAGCGGCGCCGGCCCGTGTACACCGAGCTCGTCGGGGACGGCTTCCCGGCCGGCTACGCGGCGGACGACGGCGCGGCGCTCCACTTCGTCGGGACTGAGCTGCGCGAGGTCGTGGCGTCGCGGGACGGGGCCTTCGCGTACCGCGTCGAGCCGCGCGCGGAGACGCCGATCGAGCCGCGACGCCTGTGAGGAAGATCGCCATCCTCTCGAGCGCGAGCGGCAACGGGAAGACGACCGTCGGCCGGGCGCTGGCTACGTCGCTCGGCATCGCCTTCCACGAGCTCGACGCCCTCCACCACGGCCCGAACTGGACGGAGGCGACACCCGAGGAGCTCCGGGCGAGGGTCGAGCCGATCGTGGCGTCGGACGCCTGGGTCATCGACGGCGCCTATCGCGGCAAGATCGGCGACCTCGTGCTCGAGGCCGCGGACACCGTCGTCTGGCTGGACCTGCCCATGCGCGTCTGGCTCCCGCGGCTCCTCCGGAGGACTGCCTCGCGCATCGTCCACCGCGAGGAGCTCTGGAACGGCAATCGCGAGCGACTGCGAGACGCGCTTCATCCCCACAACTCCGTCGTCGCCTATGCGATCCGTGGGTACAGGGAGCGGCAACAGCGCTACGAGGCCGAGCTCGCCCGCTTCCCCGTCGTCCGGCTCCGCAGCCAGCGCGAGGTGGACCGGTTCCTCAGCGACGCATCCGAGACCTGAGCTCGGCCACCCACGCCGCGCCGCGCAGGCCGAGCCAGATCGGCGTCAGGAGGACGTAGAAGACGACGTCGGCGACGAGAAGGAGGACCCCCCAGGCCGCGAGACGCCAGGGCGGCGCCCAGCCCTTCTCCCGCAGATCGCCCACGCCTCCGGGGGGAGGGCGCCAGGGCTGCGGGAGCGGCGGCTCGCCCGGCGCTCCGTACGGGCTCGCGGGGCGCACCTCGTCGCTCATCGCGCCGCCGCCCGCCGCCGGCGCTCGACGAGCCGGATGATGCGCATCGCGGTCTCCTCGACCGAGAGCTCGGAAACGTCGATGACCGGGCAGCGCAGCCGGCGGTGCATCGCCGCAGCCTCCTCGAGCTCGCCGTAGATCGACTCGAGCTCCGCGTAGCGCTTCCTGGGGGCGCCCATGCTCCGGACCCGCGCGGTGCGGATGTCCGCGAGCCGCTCGGCGTCGATCGTGAGGCCGACGATCTTCGCCGGGTCGATCTCGAACAGCTCGTGCGGGAGCTCGATTCCCTTCACCACCGGCACGTTCGCGGCCTTGTGCCCGAGGTAGCCGAGGTAGATCGAGAGCGGGGTCTTGGACGTCCGGGAGACGCCGACGAGGACGATGTCCGCCTCGTCGAGCCCGCGGCCGACCCCGTCGTCGTACTTCACCGCGAACTCGATCGCCTCGATCCGCTTGAAGTACTGGGCGTCGAGCGGGGCCCGCACGCCCGGCTTCATCCTGGCGGCGACTCCCGCGACTCTCGAGATCGAGTCGATCGGGTGGCCGAGGAGGTCGCAGTAGTGGACGCGCGCCCGCCGGCAGAGCTGCCGCATCGCATCGCGGAGCCCCGGCTCGACGAGGGTGTAGACCATGACCGCCGGCCGCCCTCGCGCCTGCTGCACGGCGATGAGGAGATCCTCCGCGTTCTCGACCCGGGGATGGCGGATCTCGACGAACGCCTGGTCCGGGAACTGCGCCTCGAGGGCGAGGACGAGCCGCGCTGCGGTCTCGCCCGTCGCGTCCGAAACGATGTGGAGCTCGACGGGCTCGTGCTCGGCCTCGGCGGCGCTCATCCGCGGCAGGCTAGCGCCGGCATGCAGTCGAGTAACGTCTCGCGGGTGCCTGACACGGTCACCATGGACAAGATCGTCTCACTCGCGCGGCGCCGCGGGTTCGTGTTCCCCTCGTCGGAGATCTACGGCGGGCTCGCGTCCGCGTACGACTACGGGCACTACGGCGTCCTCCTGAAGGAGAACGTCAAGGCACGCTGGCTCGAGGCGATGGTGCGCGAGCGGGACGACATCGTCGCGCTCGACTCCTCGATCATCCTCCACCCCCGCGTGTGGGAGGTGTCGGGCCACGTGGAGGGGTTCGCCGACCCGCTCGTCGACTGCCGGACATGCAAGCTGCGCTTTCGCGCGGACCACGTCGCGGATGCCGAGCACGAGGAGCTGCGATGCGGCCGCAAGCCGAGCAAGCGCCCGGGCGAGACCCCCGAGTGCGACCTCACCGAGCCGCGCCTGTTCAATCTCATGTTCCAGACGCGGATCGGCGCGCTCGAGGAGTCGGGCCAGGACGCCTACCTGCGGCCGGAGACGGCGCAGGGGATCTTCCTCAACTTCAAGAACGTCGCCCAGATCGCACGTCGCAAGCCTCCGTTCGGGATCGCGCAGATCGGGAAGGCGTTCCGGAACGAGATCACGCCCGGCAACTTCATCTTTCGCACGCTCGAGTTCGAGCAGATGGAGATGGAGTTCTTCGTCCCGCCCGCGGAGGCCGACGAGTGGTTCCGCATCTGGGTCGAGGAGCGCCTCGGCTGGCACGTGCGCTACGGCGTGCGTCCGAGCCACCTGCGCGTTCGCGAGCACGAGGCCGACGAGCTCTCGCACTACTCGACGATGACGAGCGACATCGAGTACCTCTTCCCGATCGGGTGGTCGGAGCTCGAGGGCATCGCGTACCGCGGCGACTTCGACCTCCGCGTCCACACGGAGGCCTCGGGCACGAAGCTCGAGTGGTCGGACGGCGACGAGCGCTACACGCCGCATGTCGTCGAGCCCGCCCTCGGCGTCAACCGCTCGATGCTCACGTTCCTCGTCGACGCCTACGACGAGGAGGTCGTCGCCGAGCGCGAGCGGACCGTGCTGCGGCTCCATCCGCAGCTCGCTCCGGTGAAGGTGGCCGTCCTCCCCCTCATCCCGCGGAACGAGGACATCGCCGGGAAGGCACGCGCCCTGTACGAGGACCTCCGCCGCGCAGTCGTCGCCGAGTACGACGACTCGGGCCAGATCGGCCGTCGCTACCGCCGCCAGGACGAGATCGGGACGCCGTACGCGCTCACGATCGACGAGCAGACGCTCGAGGACGACACGGTCACGATCCGCGACCGCGACTCGCTCGCGCAGGAGCGGGTGCCGATCTCGGGCGCGCGCACCTTCCTGCTCGACAGGCTCGCGCAGGAGTGGAAGACGCCGAAGACCGACTAGTCCCGGATCGAGC
>JBOHBB010000314.1:0-5697 GCA_050698135.1 Gaiellaceae bacterium | reverse complement strand
CTGCGCCGCCATGCGATTGAACTCCTCGGCAAGCGCGCCGAGCTCGTCGTTGGTCGCGACCTCGATCCGCTCGTCCAGCGCGCCCGAGCCGATCTTCGCCGCCGCAGCCTGGATCGACTCGATCGGGCGGACGAGCCTGCGAGCGAGCAGGACGCTGGTGCCGATCGCGAGGACCAGGAAGGCGACGAGCAGCAGCGAGGTGCGCCAGATCGCAGACTCCAGGGGCCCGTACGCTTCGCTCAACGGCTCCTCGACGAAGACGTGCCAGCCGAGCGACTCGATCGGCTGCACGGCGCTGAGCACCTCCGTGCCGCCCGGATCGCGCCCTGTCGTCACCGCGTCTGCCGAGCCGCCTGCGGCCGCATCGAGCGCGGCTCGCACCTGCGGCAGCGAGTTGAGGTTGGTCTTCCGGAGGACGAGGTCGATGTCCGGATGCGCAATGAGGCGGCCGAGCCGGTCGACGGCATACGCGTAGCCCTCGGTCCCGATACGCGCCCGGTCGATGATCGGGCTGACGAAGTCGAGGTCGATCTCGGCCACCACGACGCCGCGTCCGCCAGGCTCGGCGACGGCCATCGTCATGTGCGGCTGGGATTCGTGCTGGAAGTAGACGTCCCCGATGAAGTGCTGCTCGGCGCGCGCACGGACGAATGCCTCCCGCTCGGAGAAGTCGATCCCGCTGTCGATCCGATCGAGCTCGAGCGGAGAGGTTCGGACGCGCTCCTTGCCGGTCGCGTCCAGGTAGGTCAGCTCGCTGACGAGCTTCTGACGCGCGAGGAGGCGGTGGAAGTCCTGGTTGCGCTCCGTCAGCCCGGCCTTTCCCGCATCCTCGGTCGGCTGGGCGAGACCCTCGAGCTCGCGGAGCACGTCCTGCATCGTCTGCTCGATTGCTGCTGCGGCGACGGCGGCGCGGTCTTGCTCGACGCGCGTCAACGCGCGCTTCGAGTCCTGGTACGAGAAGTAGAGCTCCGTGAGACCGACGGAGACGGTCGCCGCGGCGACGAGCGCCACGACGACCGACGTGTACTTCCAGATCAGGCGGCGACGCCGGCGGCGTTGCTGCACTTACGGGCCTCCGCGATAGGCCTCGTCGGCGCGGATGATCATCTCCTGCGGCACCTTGATGCCGAGCCTGGCGGCCGTGTCGAGGTTGATCGCGAGCTCGATCTTCGAGACCTCCCGCACGGGCAGGTCGCCCGGGGCCTTGCCCCTGAGCAGGCTGTCGACGTAGCGCGCCCCTTCGCGCCCGATGAGCGGGAGGTCGATGCCGTACGAGAAGAGCGCTCCCTGCTCGACCCACTCCTTTCGGTGCGCCTGAACCGGGAGCCGTGCCTTCCTGGCGAGCTGAATGGTCAGCGCCGAGTGGTTGAGCCTGAGGCTCGGCGAGAGCAGGAAGGCGCCGTCGACCTCGCCCCGGCGGAGCGACCGGAAGATGCGCCTCAGGTCCTTCGCGCTCGACGCCTCCCGGACGTCCAGCTCGAGCGGCCGCTCCAGCGTCGCGACGGCGCTCTCGGTGGCCTCGAGGAGCCTCTCGGTCCTCGTGTCCGTCGGGTCGATCAGCGTGAGCACGCGATGAAGCCGCGGCACGAGCAGCTGGTAGAGCTCGAGCTGCTTGGCGACCTCGTCTCTGGCCCCGTACAGGCCCGTCAGGTTCCGGTCGGGACGCGCGACGCTATTCACCAAGCCGTCACGGACGGGGTCCGAGGGATGGAGGAAGACGATCGGGATGCGGCCGGCGTCCTCGGCAGTGGCCTTCTGCGCAGCTTCGATGGACGTGTCCTCGAACGCGACGATGACGTCGACGTCCTGCCCGACGAAGACCTCGGCCTGCGGGTCCGCTTCTTCGGGCTCCAGGTTCCTCCAAATGAGCTCGAGGTTCTCGCCCTCGAAGCTGCAACTCGCCGCCTTCTCCTCGACACAGCGGTCGATCTCGAGCTCCGGTAGGTCCCAACCGAACTCCGCCTCGAGCTGGCTGGTAAGCGCGGCGAGGGACGACGGGACGTGATCGGTGCCCACGTGCATGAGGCCGACGGTGCGGAGGGCCTGCCCGTCGGCGCCCTCGTCGTCCGAGCCTGCACAGCCGGCGGTGAGTGCGGCGAGAGTGGCGAGGACGGCAGTGGCGAGCGCTAGCGCGCTTCGGGACCGGATCGCATGGCTGACACGTGACATGGGGCCTCCTTCGTGTGCGGATGCCTGCCGTCCACGCAGCGGACCTTACGACCTGGTCGCTCGTGTCACAACCAGGGGCGCCTGTCCGTGCGTGGGATGCTGGCTCACCGCGTGAACGGGAGCGGGCGACCCCGGCCAGGGGGTCGCCCGATCCGCTGTCTCGACTACCCGTTCCCCCGGCTCTCCCGGAAGTGATGAGCGGCGACCTGAGCCACGACCCGGTCGCTGAGCTTCGGGCTCTCCTCCATCGTGCTGCGGAAGTGGAGACCACCCCAGACGCGGGCGTCGGCGACGTCTGCCTGCACGTCGGTGAGCCCGTCGAAGATCCTCGTCCGGCGTGGGTCACCGACCGCGAACCGCGTGCTCTCCATCTCGAGACGCACCCGGTCGGTGTGGAAGTAGGTCTGCAGAGCCTCGGCGTAGGCCCCGGTGAAGCAGGCGTGGCCGGACGGGTACTCGGGGTGGTTCCCGGCCACGAGGTGCGACCAGCTCGCGTCCTTCTGCGTCTTGTGGTTGCCGTCCGTGTCTGCACGGCGGATCGCGTGGAGCGGCCGCCAGAGGTTGTAGTGATACTTCGCATCCCAGCAGGCGATCATCGTGTCCGCGGCTGCCACGTGCACGAGGCCGAACAGCCTGGCCGAGTCCCGCAGGTCGAGCTGCTCCGTCGCCGCCAACCAGCGAAGCGTGCGGCTCCACTGGACGAAGGTAGGGTCGGTCCAGAACGTCACCGTGTCGGTCTGCTCGGCGGTGCGCAGCGTCGGGAGTCCCGCCCCCCCGCCGTAGTCCCTCACTTCCTCGAACGACGACGCGTACTCGCCGCTCCCGAGGCTGACCGGGGCGTTCGGCCGGAAGTCGGACGGAGACCCGAACGTGTACGGGACGACCTTCGTCAGCTTGAGGTCCACCGGCGGCACGGAGAAGGGCTCGAAGACGCCCGGCCCCGGCGTGGGCTGGACCCAGGTGACCACGTCGTCGAAGTTGTCGTCGGCACGGAGCGCGAGCGTCGCCGCTGCGATGGCAGCGCCCGCGGCGATGCCGTCGGTCTTCGCCTGCGAGTCCGGGATCGCGTCAACGAATGCGGTGTACGCGCCGGCGACCGCACCCGCTTGCCCCGGGACACGCGCGATGAGCACGTCGCGGGCGGCCTTCGCCACGGCGGCATCCGGCAGCGCTCCTGCGGCCGCCTGCGGTGCGACGAGGAACGGCTCGAGGCCTCCGTCGGTGGCGGAGACGGCGTCGTAGATCGCCGAGTGCACGATCCCCGACAGGACCTGGGAGCTCGCTGGCGGCCTTCCTCCGGCCGAGATCGCCTGCTCTGCGACGGAGCTCCAGTGGACGACGGCGTTGTCGCCCGGGAGCGCCGACCCGGCCCCGGCCCCGAGACCGAGTACTGCGACGGCGACCGCGAGCGCGGCGGCCAGCGCGGCGGCAACGGCTCGCATGCGTGCGTACTTCACTCCTCCTCCATTCCTCGCTTGGCCCCCGACGTGTCTCAGGGACGGCGCCGGGCTCACACACCGACCCTAGGTCCCCTCGCTGCGGGCACCAACCGTGCTCGCCTGCATGTCGGCCGCGTGCTGGCGCACCGTCGGCGGAGGGCTGCGCCCGGCGACGGTCTACGACGCGACGCCCGTGCAGTACCCGCGGACCTGGCCCGGGAAGTCGCCGACGTCGATCGGCTTCGCGAGGTAGCCCGCGAAGCCGGCCGCGAGCAGCCAGTCCTCGTCGCCCCGGGCCTGGAGCGCGCTGAGGGCGACGACCGGGATCTCGGCCGTTCGCGGATCGCCCCGGAGCTCGCGAGCGACCGCGGCGCCGTCCAGGTCCGGGAGCCGGAGGTCCAGCAGGATCACGTCGGGCCGCTCCGCAGTCGCGAGCGCGATCGCCGCGCGCCCCGTCGCCGCTTCCAGCGTCCGCAGCCCGGCCGCGCGGAGCACGTCCCGGGCAAGCCTCAGGTTTCGCTCGTCGTCGTCGACGACGAGGACGAGCGGGTCGCCCGCTTCGGTTGGCCCGGATCGGGAGTCTGGAGAAGCGGACGTCACGGCCGTATTCTCACCCCATGCCGATCCGCCTCGTCCTCGCCGAGGACCAGTACCTCGTCCGCGAGGGGCTTCGGCGCCTCCTCGAGGCCCAGGAGGAGCTCGAGGTCGCAGCTGTGTGCGACGACCTCGAGTCGCTGCTCGCCGCCGTCGACGCGGAGCGGCCCGACGTGGTCGTCACCGACATTCGCATGCCTCCGGACAGCAGCGACGAAGGGATCCGGGCTGCCGCGCGACTGCGCGAGACGCATCCCGATGTGGGCGTCGTCGTGCTGAGCCAGTACGCGACTCCGAGCTACGTGCTCGCCCTCCTCGAGAACGGCAGCGAGGGGCGCGCCTACCTGCTGAAGGAGCGCGTGAAGGATCTCGACCAGCTCCTCGGCGCGATTCACGCGGTCGCCGAGGGCAGCTCGGTCATGGATCCGAAGGTCGTCGAGGCGCTCGTCGCCGAGAACGCACGCGCCGACGACTCGCCGCTGAACGAGCTGACGCCCCGTGAGCGCGACGTGCTGCGCGAGATGGCCGAGGGGAAGAACAACGCCGCGATCGCCGAAGCGCTCTTCCTGACGCAGAGGTCGGTCGAGAAGGTCATCCACTCGATCTTCCTCAAGCTCGGCCTGACCTGGGAGACGGCAGTCCACAAGCGCGTGAAGGCCGTGATCCTCTACCTGGCGGAGAGCGGCTAGGGATCAGCGCGAGAGCGGGAGCGAGCCGGTGAGGCGGACCTCGTGGCCGGGCTCCGGTCGGATCGTCAGCCGGCCGCCCAGCGCCTCGACCCGGTCGCGCACCTCTTCCAATCCCGCATCCGAGCCCGTATCGGCGACGACCTCGAAGGCGAGCACTCCCTCCCCCTCTCGCACCGAGATCGTGGCGCGGGTCTCGCTGTGGTGGTGCTCGAGCGCCTCGAGCCAGCACAGGTAGACGGTCCTCGCGACCTCGGGTGGGCAGCGCGAGTCCATCGCTACTTCGACCGATGCCGGAGTCTGTCCGCTCACTGCGGCCGCACGCAGCGCCGCCGCGAGGTTGCCCATTTCCAGCGACTGTGAGTAGATGCGCTCCGCCAGCCGGGCCGCCTCGTCGATCGCCTGCTGCACGTCACGCCGCATCTCCTCGAGGAGCGTCTTCGCCGCAGCCGGATCGGGGACCGCCAGCGACTCCGCGAGCTGGAGGTTGACCGCGAGCGCGACCACGTGCTGCTGCACGCCCTCGTGCAGGTCGCGTTCGATCCGGCGGAGGTCGGCGTCGGCGGACAGGACGAGCCGCTCCCGGGACACACGGAGCTCGGCTACCTCCGTGCGCAGCCGCTCGAGCGCGTCCCCGGATGTGTCGCTGTCCCGAGCGTCGAGCACGGGCCGACCTCCTGATCGAGTGTCCAAGGAACTTCTCCGTGATCGGCGAGGCCGCGTCAAGCGGACGGCGTAGCCGGGGGCCGGCAGCGCAGTCGGCCTGACGCCGGATCCCGCGCGGAGGGTACGACTACGCAGCCTGGGCG
>JBOHBB010000313.1:0-20863 GCA_050698135.1 Gaiellaceae bacterium | reverse complement strand
CTGTTCCGCGACGAGGCCGGCGCGGTCCTCTACGTGGGAAAGGCGAAGTCGCTGCGCTCCCGCGTGCGCACCTACTTCCAGCGGGGCGACGCGCGCCCCGGGATGGACCAGCTCGCGGCGCGAACCGCGGACGTCGAGGTCATCGTCACGAGGAACGAGGCCGAGGCCCTCCACCTCGAGCAGAACCTCGTCAAGCGCCACCGCCCGCCGTTCAACATCCGGCTCCGCGACGACAAGTCGTTCCCGTACATCGCCGTAACCCTCGAGGACGAGTACCCGCGGGTCATGTTCACGCGGGAGCGCCACCGCCGGGGCACCGTCTACTTCGGCCCATATGCGAACGCGAAGAAGGTCCGCGAGACGCTCGACGTCCTGAACCGTGTCTTCCGCTTCCGCCCCTGTGAGGGGCCGCGCCCGGGCAGGCACGCGGGCATCCCCTGCCTCGACTTCCACATCGACCGCTGCTTCGCCCCCTGCATCCAGGCGATCTCGCAGGAGGAGTACGGGCAGATCATCGACGGCGTGATCGAGTTCCTCGGCGGGGAGACGAGGCCGATCCAGCGGGAGCTCGAGGAGCGAATGCGCGAGGCGGCGGCGGACGAGCGCTTCGAGGAGGCCGCGCGGTACCGCAACCGGCTCTTCTCGATCAGGCACCTCGCCGAGCGCCAGGCGGCCGACCAACGGGCGGTCGGGACCGTGGACGTCATCGGCCTCGCGGTCGAAGGGAGCGAGGCGGCGGTGCAGGTCTTCCCGCTGCGCGACGGGAAGATGATCGACCGCTACGGGTTCCACCTCGAGAACGTCGTCGAGGGAGACGCCCAGTCCGTGCTCGACGCGTTCGTGGTCGAGTTCTACGGGTCGGCGCCGAGCGTCCCCCCGCAGGTGCTCGTGCCGGAAGGGAGCGGGGATCTCGCGCCGCTGGCGGAGTTCCTCACGGAGCGGCGCGGGTCGCGGGTCGACGTGCGAGCGCCAGCCCGCGGCGAGAAGCGCCGCCTCGTGGAGCTGGCCGTGGAGAACGCGCGGCTCGCGCTCGAGTCCGACACGGCGCAGCGGGAGCAGCAGCGGCTCCGCCGCGTGGCCGCCCTGGAGGACCTCCGCGAGTGCCTGAACCTCGAGAGCCTTCCGGTGCGGATCGAGTGCTTCGACGTCTCGAACATCCAGGGCGAGGCGATCGTCGCCTCGATGGTCGTGTTCCTCGACGGCAGGCCGAAGAACGCCCACTACCGCACGTTTGCGATCCGGGGCGTCCACGGCGCCGCCGACGACGTCGGCGCGATGCGGGAGGTGATCGCGCGGCGGTTCGCGCGGGCGCGCGAAGGCGAGCCCGACGAGAGCTTCTCGCGGATGCCGAACCTCGTCGTCGTGGACGGGGGACGCGGCCAGCTCGCCGCCGCGCTCGCGGCGATGGAGGAGCTCGGCCTCCCCCGCGTCGCGGTCATCGCGCTCGCGAAGCGCGAGGAGGAGGTGTTCGTCCCCGGCTCGACGCAGCCGATCAGGCTCGACCGCACGGGCGCCGCGTTGCAGCTGCTCCAGCGGGCACGCGACGAGGCCCACCGCGTCGCGCTCCGCTATCACCGCAAGCGCCGTGGCACGCGGGCGATGGAGACGATCTTCGAGACCCTCGACGGGGTCGGGCCCGTGCGGCGGCGGGCGATCCTCCGCCACTTCGGCTCCGTCGAGCGGTTTCTCGACGCGTCGCAGGAGGAGCTCGAGGGGGTGCCCGGCCTGCCTCAGAAGACCGCGCGGGCGCTATACGGCCAGCTCCACAAGGCCGGTCCCTCCTAGGAGCCCTGGGCCTCCCCCGAGGGCCGCATCGCCTTCGAGTAGCGGAAGGTACGCATCGTGATGCCGATCGCGGTGAAGCCCGCGATCACGTTGACCGTCGTGATCGTGAGCCGCGCGCCGACGCTGAACGCGAGCAGGACGGCCGCGGGCGCGAGCCCGTTGAGCACGTAGAGCAGGAACGCCTGCTCGGTCCCGAGGCCGCCGGGCGTGATCGGGAGCATCGTCGCGGTGGACTGGGAGACCTGGACGAGCGCAGCGTTGTGGAGGGACTGCGGGATGTCGAATGCGTCCAGCAGGAACCAGATCGTCAGGAGCCGGAGGCCCCAGTCGGCCGCCTGCCAGGCCGCGACCGAGCGGAGATAACGCGTCGGCGACCGCAGGACCGAGAACGCCTGCCTGACCCGGTCCCAGAAGTCGACGACGTGCCCGTGTACCCACACGCCCAGGATCATGAACCCGACGAGGATCGCGGCCAGCGTCAGCTGGAACGCGAGCGGCCGGTCGAGGAGGAACGCGAAGTCGAAGCCCTCGAGCCGCGGCAGCAGGTCGAGGCCCGGGAGCGCACCGATCGCGATCGCCCAGGAGAGCAGCAGCGTGGCGGCGGTGACGTCGAAGATCGAGAGCACGAGCGTGCTCGAGATCACCGTCGTGTACGAGCTGCCCCGAACCGCACGGTGCGCGAGGTAGATCCGCACCGCGTCACCCGCCCGCGCAGGGATGATCGCATTCACCCCGACGCCGGCCAGGTACGCGGCATAGATCGACGTCCACGGAACCCTCTCGTCCGGGTAGGCCGCCGCGAGCACGTTGCGCCAGGCGCGGCTCGTGCACGCCATCTTCAGGAGGTGGCAGGCGACGGCGAGGATGAGCGGGACGAAGTCGACCGACCCGAGCTGGTCGAGGAAGGCGTCGATCCCGTCGAGGACGCGGGTCACGCCTCGGTGTACCCGTTCCTAGCTCTTCCGGTCGCCGTTCGCCCCGAGGAACGGGTAGCGGTAGTCGGTCGCGGGGACGAACGTCTCCTTGATCGTCCGCGGCGACACCCACCGGATCAGGTTCCACATCGAGCCGGCCTTGTCGTTCGTGCCGCTCGCGCGAGAGCCGCCGAACGGCTGCTGCCCGACGACCGCGCCGGTCGGCTTGTCGTTGACGTAGAAGTTGCCGGCTGCGTAGCGGAGGGCGTCCTGCGCCTCCTCGATCGCATCGCGCTCGTTCGCGAAGACGGCGCCCGTGAGCCCGTACGGAGCGGTCTCGTCGACGAGGCGGAGCGTCTCGTCCCAGCGCTTCTCGTCGTACACGTACGTCGTGACGATGGGGCCGAAGAGCTCGTCGCGGAGCAGCCGGAAGCCGCTGTCCTCCGTCGCGATCACCGTCGGCTCCACGAAGTAGCCCTCGGAGTCGTCGGTCGTGCCACCCGTGAGGATCTCCGCGCCGGCCGAGCGGGCCTCCGCGATCGCGTCGCGGTGCGTCGCGAACGCTCCCGAGTCGATGACGGCGCCCATGAAGTTCCCGAAGTCGGCGACGTCGCCCATCCTGATCGTGCCCACGTCCTCGACGAGCCGCTCCTTCACCTGCGGCCAGAGGTTCGAGGGGACGTACAGACGCGAGACAGCCGAGCACTTCTGGCCCTGGTACTCGAACGAGCCGCGCACGACGGCGGTCGCCACTGCCTCGGCCTCGGCCGAGGGATGGGCGAGGATGAAGTCCTTGCCGCCTGTCTCGCCGACGATCCGGGGGTAGTTCCGGTACGAGCCGACGTTCCCGCCCACGGTCGCCCACATGCCGTTGAACACGCCCGTCGAGCCGGTGAAGTGGATCCCGGCGAGCTCCGGGCTCGCGAGCGCCGCGTTCCCGATCGTCGCCCCCGAGCCGTACACGAGGTTGATCACCCCGTCCGGCAGGCCGGCCGCCTGGAACAGCCGCATGAGGTAGTAAGCGGAGAGTGCGGCGGTCGACGCGGGCTTCCACACGACCGTGTTGCCCATCAGGGCCGGCGAGGTCGAGAGGTTGCCCCCGATCGACGTGAAGTTGAACGGGCTCACCGCGAAGACGAACCCCTCGAGCGGCCGGTACTCCATGCGGTTCCACGTGCCGGTGGGCGAGTAGGGCTGCTCGGAGTAGATGCGGACGAGGTAGTCGACGTTGTACCGCCAGAAGTCGATGAGCTCGCAGACCGCGTCGATCTCGGCCTGGTGCGCGGTCTTCGACTGGTTCAGCATCGTCGCTGCGTTCAGCGTCTGCCGCCAGGGACCGGCGAGGAGCTCGGCAGCGCGCAGGAAGACCGCCGCCCGCTCGTTCCACGGCGTTCGCGACCAGTCGGCGTGCGCTTCCCGGGCTGCGTCGATCGCCTGCGCGACGTGCTCCGGGCCGCCCTTGGCGACATCGGCGAGGACGTGGCTCTTCCGGTGCGGCATCACGGCCTCGAACGTCTCGCCGGTGGAGACGTCCTTGCCGCCGATGACGAGCGGGATCCGGATCCGCTCCCGCTCCATCTCGCGCAGGCGCGCCTCGAGGTCGGCGCGCTCCGGCGACCCGGGTTCATACGACCGGACCGGCTCGTTGACGGGCGCGGGCGGGGCGAAGATGCCGGGTGCGCTCATGCCGCGATTCTAGTGGCGGCGCCCGGGAGGTCGGCGGCTAGAGTCGAGCACGCGGTGCGTGCCACGGAGACGCGCTATGTGGTACCAGGCTGGGGCGGCGGCGAGCTGTGGACGTCCAGCGTGGCGGTCCTCGCCCACGAGTTCGCCTTCGAGCCGGAGCAGCTCCTCGCAGCGCGCCCCCTCGAGGGGGCGGTCGGCCCCCCAACCGGCACGCTACCGGGGCAACACACGCGGGAGGCGGACGGCTTCGTGCCGACTTCGCGCCGAGAGCCGGAAGCGGCCCAACCGCCCGACCTCGACCTCTCACTCGACCTCGACCCGCACGAGCTCGTCGCGCGCGTTGCCGCGTACCTCGCAGGCGCCGATGTCGGCTTCGACGCGGTTCGTCTCGACCTCGACGACTGCACCCCGTTCCAGCGCGCGGTCGCCGCCACGCTTCGCGACGTCCCCCGCGGCACGGTGGTCAGCTACGCAGAGCTCGCCGCGCTCGCCGGCTACCCGGGGGCTCAGCGGGCGGTCGGCACCTTCTGCGCCCGCAACCGCTTCGCGTTCCTGCTCCCATGCCATCGCGTGGTCGGGGCCGACGGGATCGGCGGCTACGGGAGCGCAGGGGTCGCGGTCAAGCGCCGGCTTCTCGCGCTCGAGGGCGTCACGGGGCTTGCGGCGTGATCTCGTCCGAGGACGTCCGCGAGGAGCTCGCGCAGATCGCGCACATCCGGCGCTGCGATCGGCTCGCCGAGCTGTCCGCGCTCTTCCACGCGGCCGGAAGCCTGCACCTGCGCGGGAAGGGCGAGTGGGCGATCCACCTCGACCTCGGGAGCGGCGCTGCAGCCCGCCGCGCGTTCGCGCTCCTGCGCGACGAGGGGCTCCGCTCCGAGATCCGGACGTACCAGCGGCGCGCGTTCGATCGCGGAACGCGGTACCAGCTCCACCTCGACGGGGACGACCGCGCGCTCGACGTGCTCGCCTCTGCAGGGGTGCTCGACGGCCGCCACGCGCCGCTCGAGCGGGCGCCCCGGCGGGTCGTCGCCAGGGCGTGCTGCCGGGCGGGGTACCTGCGGGGCGCGTTCCTCGGCGGCGGCACGCTCTCGATCCGGCGCTCGGCCCATCTCGAGCTGCGGACCGCGACGCGCGAAGCCGCCCTCGTGCTCCAGGAGGTGGCCGCGGACGCCGGGATCGGCCTCGGCCTCGTCGAGCGTCCGACGCATCACGCGGCGTACGCGAAGGCGTGGGACGACGTCGAGTCCGTGCTCGCCCTGACCGGGGCGGCCGAGGCGGTCCTCGCGCTCGAGGAGCGCGTGGTGCTGGCCGCGACGCGCGAGCAGGCAAACCGGATGGCGAACGCCGATCACGCCAATCTCGTGCGGACGACCAAGGCCGCTCGGGCACAGCTCGAGGCCGTCGAGCTCCTGCGCGTCGAGCGACGGCTGGAGGAGCTGCCGATCGAGCTCCGCGAGGCGGCGGATCTCCGCCTGCGCCACCCCGCGGAGTCGCTCCGGGAGCTCGCCCAGCGCACCGATCCACCGGCGAGCAAGGCCGCCATGCAACGGAGGCTTCGCCGCCTCGAGGATATCGCGCGCGGCTGAGCGTCCCCGCGCATTGTGCCGAGCCGCACGATCGGAGATACTGCCGCCTACGTGGGCTCGCGTCCCTGCTGCGGTGGATCCAGACCCCATCTGCCGTGGATTCGGTGCGCGGCAACTGGGGGAGGGGGTCGTCCTCGGAGCTCCTCCCCCGGCCCACTGCCCTCCCCGGGCTGACCGCGAGCAGGCCTGGTTAGACTCGCCGCAGACCGGAAACGACGGCACGGAGGAGCGTGGGCATGGGCATTCGCGTCGGCATCAACGGCTTCGGCCGCATCGGAAGGAACTTCTTCCGGGCACAGCACGCGCTCGGGGCGGACATCGAGATCGTCGCGCTGAACGATCTCGGCGATGCCAGGACGATGGCGCACCTGCTCCGCTACGACTCGAACCTCGGTCCCTTCGACGGCGAGGTCGGGCTCTCCGACGGCGTCCTGCACGCCGCGGGGGAGGACGTGAAGATCCTCTCCGAGCGGGATCCGGCGGCTCTTCCCTGGGGCGACCTCGGCGTCGACGTCGTCGTCGAGTCGACCGGGATCTTCACCGACCGCGAGGGTGCGCAGAAGCACCTCGACGCCGGGGCGAAGAAGGTCCTCATCTCCGCTCCCGCCAAGAATCCCGACGTCACTGTCGTCCTCGGCGTCAACGACGCCGACTACGACCCCGACGCCCACCACATCGTCTCGAACGCCTCCTGCACGACGAACTGCGTCGCGCCCCTCGCGAAGGTGCTGCACGAGCTCGGCGGGATCGAGTCGGGCTTCATGACGACGATCCACGCGTACACCAACGACCAGGTGATCCTCGACTTCCCGCACAGGGATCTCCGGCGCGCCCGCGCTGCGGCGATCAATCTCATCCCGACCACGACAGGCGCCGCGAAGGCGATCGGGCTCGTCCTCCCCGACCTGCAGGGCAAGGTGGACGGCATCTCGGTGCGCGCCCCCGTCGCCACGGGGTCGTTGACCGACCTCGTCGTCCAGCTCGGTCGAGACACGAGCGTCGAGGAGGTGAACGAGGCCTACCGCGCCGCGGCCGAGGGCGCGCTCGCCGGGATCCTGCAGTACACGGAGGACCTTATCGTCTCCACGGACATCAACGGCAACCCGTACTCGTGCATCTTCGACAGCGAGCTGACGATGGTGCACGGCAACTTCGTGAAGGTCTTCGGCTGGTACGACAACGAATGGGGCTACTCGTGCCGGTGCGTCGACCTGATCGGCCGCCTGCTCCCGGCGTGAGGAGGCCGCGCTCGGTCCGCGAGGCGGACGTCGCCGGCATGCACGTCCTCGTCCGGGCCGACCTCAACGTCCCGCTCGAGGAGGGCCGGGTCGCCGACGACACGAGGATCCGGGCCTCGCTCCCGACGCTCCGTTACCTGCTCGACGAAGGCGCGGCGGGCGTCGCGGTCTGCTCGCACCTCGGCCGCCCGAAGGGCCCCGATCCCGCGTTCGCGATCGCGCCGGTCGCGGAGCGTCTCAGCGAGCTTCTCCCGGACGAACGGGTGCACGTGCTGGAGAACACCCGCTTCGACCCCGGCGAGGCGAAGAACGACCCGGAGTCGGCGAAGCGCCTTGCCGAGGGCAGGGACCTGTACGTGAACGACGCGTTCGGCTCGGCTCACCGCGCGCATGCGTCCACCGTCGGCGTCGCCGAGCTGCTCCCCGCCTACGCGGGCTTCCTGCTCGAGCGGGAGCTCGAGATGCTCGGCCGGCTGCTCGGAGACGTCGAGCGCCCGTTCGTCCTCGTCGCGGGCGGGGCGAAGGTCACGGACAAGCTCGGTATCCTCGAGCACCTCGGCGGCCGCGCCGACGCGGTGCTCGTCGGCGGGAAGATGGCGGAGGAGCTCCGCGACGGGAGCCCGCTTCCGTACGCCGCCGAGCTCCCGTCCGACGTCGTCGCCGCCGAGGCGTTCGCCGAGGACGCCGATTCGCGCGTGACGCGATACGACGCTCTCCCCGAGGGCTGGCTCGGCCTCGACATCGGGCCCGAGACGCGCGAGCGCTTCGGAGCCTTGATCCGGGGTGCCCGGACCGTGTTCTGGAACGGGCCGATGGGCGTCTTCGAGTGGCCCGGCTTCGCAGACGGGACGAAGGCCGTCGCCGAGGCGGTCGCGGACGCGGACGGCTACACGGTCGTCGGCGGTGGCGACTCGGTGCGCGCCGTCCAGGAGCTCGGGCTCGCGGAGCGGGTCTCGTGGGTCTCGACCGGCGGCGGCGCCTCGCTCGAGCTGCTCGAGGGCAAGGAGCTCCCTGGCGTGGCGGCGATCCCCTCCTAGCTCAGACGCCGTCCGCGGCGATGCCGGGCACGTGCCGGGCCAGGAAGCGGAGGATCGTCGACATCTGCCGGACCCGCTCGTCGACGTCGAAGGAGCCGTGCCCGGTCTCGAACACGTACACCTCGTGCGGGTGCTCGCGTGCCGCGAGCCGCTCGACGTAGCGCATCGCCTGCCGGAAGGGGCAGCGGCTGTCGTTGCGACCGATGACGAAGAGGACCGGGACGCGGACCTCGTCGGCGAAGTTGATCGGGTTGCGGTCCAGCATGAGCTCGGGCACGTCCTTCGGCTCCCTGCCCTCGAGCAGGGCGCGGTCGTAGGCCTGCAGAAGCGGTGAGAGCTCCTCGTAGCCGTCCTCGTAGTCTCCGATCGGGACGCCCGCGACGCCGCAGGCCCACAGCCCCGGGTGCTTCCCAAGCTCGAGCAGCGTCACGTACCCGCCCCACGAGTAGCCGGCGACGACGGCCCGCTCCGGGTCGGCGAGGCCGCGTTCGACGAGGTCGCGAAGGCCCGCGTTGACGTCCTCGAGCTCCGGGCCGCCGATGTCCCCGATCAGGGTGTCGCGCCACTCGCGTCCGTACCCGGTCGAGCCGCGGTAGTTCACGAGCCCGACCGCGAAGCCGGCGTCGACGTACGCCTGCACCTCGGGCTGCCAGCGGTCGAGGTCCTGCGACGTCGGCCCGCCGTGGACGAACATCAGGATGGGGAACGGGCCGCCGGAGTCGTCCGGGGTCGCGTAGAACCCGTGCACCTGCTGGCCGTGCGGGTTCGGGAAGTGCCACGACTCGTACGGTCGCCCGGCCGGCCCGAGCCCCTCGGCCGGCTTGACGAGCTCCGCGCCGACGTCGTCGAGGACGAGGCGCTGGCGATGCCCCTGCTCGTGCAGGAACCAGACTCGGCCGTCCGGCCGCACCCGCGCGGTCCAGACGAAGCCCGGGTCGCTGGGAACGGCGTCGAGCTCGCCCGTCGCGAGGTCGTACCGGTAGAGACGATCCCGGCCGTCGTGCCGGTTCTTCAGGAGGAGGGCAGAGCCGTCGGGCCACCAGTCCTCGACGAAGACCGGCCCGTCGAGGCCGGGCGAGAGGTCGGCTCGCTCCCCGGTCGCGAGGTCCCAGATCCCGGGCCGCTCGTCGCCTTCGCGCTCGTGCTCGAAGGCGAGCCGTCGGTCGCCGGGGATCGGTGACCAGCACCGCGCGCCGAGGGACATCCCGGGGTCGACGAGATCCCCCGCGGTCGCGCCGGTGCGCGGGTCGATCACGCGCAGAGCGGAGTGGATGAGGTCGCCATGCTCCGCGTGCTCGAGGCAGAGCAGCGACCCGTCCTCCGACAGCGCGCCGTGGAGGAAGCCGCCGCCGTCGACGCCGCCGAGCCGGACGGACTCCGCGGAGCGGTAGACCTCGGTCGCCGGGCCGCCGTCGAGGGACACGTGGACCGCGAACCCGTCCCTGTCGCTGATCGCCACGACGACGATCCCGGGCGCCTGCGCGAGCCCTTCGCTCCAGCCGTGCGGCACACGCTCGAGGAACGGCCGCGTCTCGCCGCCGTGGAACGGCTGGACGAGCCACTCGCCCGACTCGTCGCCGGTCTCGTCCTGGAACCAGAGGATGCCCTCCCCGTCCAGGGTCACCGTGCCGTCGAGCACGCCGACCGGGTGGTCGGTGACTTGCCGCACGATGTCCGTCGCCAGGTCCTGGGCGTGAAGCTGCCAGACACCGGACTCGTTCGACGGGTACACGATCCGGTCGGGAACCGCCGACGACCAGGCCGGGAGGAAGGCCAAGGGAGCGCGAAAGCGCTGCTCCCAGGCCGCGGTCGACTCGTCGCTCACCCGGGGCGAGGCTACCAGCGCCCGGCAGTGCGCCCTCGGTCGCCTAAGATCGCCGCCGATGCTGATCGCCGGCAACTGGAAGATGTACAAGGGCGCGCACCAGGCGCGCGAGTTCTCCGCCCAGCTCCGCCGCGCCTCCGAGCACGCGCCCGGCGTCGACATCGTCGTCTGCCCACCGTTCGTCTCGCTCGAGGCGACGGTCAAGGCGCTCGGCGAGGGGACGGGGATCCGGGTGTACGCCCAGAATGTGCACTGGGAGCTCGAAGGGGCCTACACGGGCGAGGTTGCGGCGCCGATGCTCCTCGAGCTGGGCGTGACGGGGACGCTCGTCGGACACTCGGAGCGGCGCCAGCACTTCTGCGAGACGGACGAGACCATGCGCCTGCGTGCGGAGGCGGCGCTCGAGGCCGGCCTCGCGGTGATCGCGTGCGTGGGTGAGACGGGGGAGGAGCGGGAGGCCGGGCAGACCGAGGCCGTGCTCGAACGGCAGGTCGCGACCCTTCCGCGCCACGAGCGACTCGTGATCGCCTACGAGCCGGTGTGGGCGATCGGAACCGGCCGCACGGCGACGGCCGACACCGCGCAGGAGGCGCACGCGTTCGTGAAGTCCCTCTACCCGACCGCGGTCCTCTACGGCGGCTCGGTGAAGCCGGAGAACGCCCGCACCCTCCTGGCGCAGCCGGACGTCGACGGCGCGCTCGTCGGCGGCGCCTCGCTCGATCCGGTGTCGTTCGAGGCGATCTGCCTCGCCGGCGCCGAGGTAGTCGCGTGACACCGCTCGTCGCGCTCGTCATCCTCGACGGCTGGGGGCTCGCTCCGCCCGGACCGGGCAACGCGGTGGATCTTGCGGACACGCCCGTCTTCGACGGCCTCGTCGAGCGCTTCCCGCAGACGACGCTCGCCGCCTCGGGCGAGGCGGTCGGACTACCCGCCGGCCAGATGGGGAACTCCGAGGTCGGGCACCTGACGATCGGCTCGGGGCGGGTCTTGCTCCAGGACCTGATGCGAGTGAACGTCGCCATTGCCGACGGGTCGTTCTTCGAGAACCCCGCCCTGCTCGGCACGTTCCACCGCGCGCGGGAGCGCGGCGGCGACGTCCACCTGCTCGGGCTCGTCTCGTACGGCGGGGTCCACTCCCACATCGACCACCTCCGCGCGCTGCTCCAGCTCGCGGAACGGCAGGGCATGTCCGACCGGACCTGGATCCACGCGCTCAGCGACGGGCGAGACGTCTCCCCGCACGCTGCGGCGAGCGATCTGGCCGAGCTGCCCGCGGAGAAGGTCGCGACCGTCTGCGGCCGCTACTACGCGATGGACCGCGACCAGCGCTGGGAGCGAACGGACCGCGCCTTCGGAGCGATCTGCCGGGGAGAGGGCGGAGCGGCGCGGGATCCGGTGGAGGCGATCCGCGTGAGCTACGACGCCGGGGTCACCGACGAGTTCGTCGAGCCCGTCGTCCTCGACGGACGGCCCCGGCTCGGCCCCGACGACGCGGCCATCTTCTTCAACTTCCGGCCCGACCGGGCACGCCAGCTGTCGCAGCGGCTCGGGGAGGCGGGGCTCGACCTGACGACGATGACGCGCTACCGCGACGACTTCGCCTTCCCGGTGGCCTTCGACGAGCAGGTGGTCCGGAACACGCTCGCGGAGGCGCTCTCGAACGCGGGGGCCCGCCAGCTGCACGCGGCGGAGACGGAGAAGTACGCCCACGTCACCTACTTCCTGAACGGCGGCGAGGAGAAGGAGTGGGAAGGGGAGACACGGATCCTCGTCCCCTCGCCGCGCGAGGTGCCGAGCTACGACCTGAAGCCCGAGATGTCGGCGGTCGAGCTCGCCGCCCGCTTCTGCGGCGAGGTCGGGAACGGCTACCGCTTCGCGATCGTGAACTTCGCAAACCCGGACATGGTCGGCCACACCGGCTTCATCCCAGCCGTGCGGGCGGCCGTCGAGGCGACCGACCGCTGCCTCGGGCGCGTCGTCGACTGCGTCGGGAAGGCTCAGGGAGTGTGTTTGGTGACCGCGGACCACGGGAACGCAGAGGTCATGCTCGAGCCCGACGGCGTGAGCCCGCACACGGCGCACACGTCGAACCCGGTTCCGTTCGTCGTGACCTCCCGGGACGTCGGGCTGCGCGAGGGCGGGGAGCTGTCCGATCTCGCGCCGACGATCCTGGGGCTGCTCGGGCTTCCCGTCCCGGTCGAGATGACCGGGAGGAGCCTCGCAACGCCGCCGTAAATCCTCCCGAACAAACCCCTTACCGAAACCGTTCTATACTCCGCGCGCTCATGGCACTCCCGCAACCCGATCCGGGCGTCCTGCGCAAGGCACAGCGCGGCGACGAGCGTGCCTTCTCGATCATCGTCCGGACCTACGAGCAGCCGGTCTTCAACTACGTCCTGCGGCTGACGGGCGACCGCTCCCTCTCCGAGGACCTCACGCAGGAGGTCTTCCTGCGGGTCTTCCAGGGCCTGCCGGGTTTCTCGCTGCGTTCGCGGTTCACGACCTGGCTCTTCCAGGTGACGAAGAACCGCGTCCTCGACGAGCTCCGCGCGCTCGAACGGCGGCCGCGGGCGGTGGCCGCGCTCGAGGACATCCCGCCGCTCGAGGTCGTCGACGCGCCTGCCGAGCGGGCGGAGACGATCGACGCCGTCTGGCGCGCCGTCGAGAACCTCAACCCCGACTTGAAGATGGCGCTCCTGCTGCGCGACGTCGTCGGCCTCTCGTACACCGAGATCGCCGAGACGCTCGAGATCACGCTCGCCACGGTGAAGTGGCGCATCTACAAGGCGCGGGAAGAGGTCCAGGCCGCGCTCCAGCGCGAGGGCGTCGTCGTGCCGATCAGCTCCGCCCCGTCCGTCGAGCGGCGCACCCGGTAGACGGCGCAGGGTGCCGGCCTGCGGCGCCGGGCCTGCCTAGGATGGAGCCGTGGCGAGCACGCACGTCCCGGGCCTGACGCGCCTCGCGGAGGCGCTCGCGGAGGTCGCCGGCTCGGCGGTCGAGCTCGAGCGGCCCGGGAGCGCGGAGCACGGCGACTACGCCACGAACGTCGCGCTCAGGATCGCTCCCTCGCGCGGGCTCACGCCGCGTGAGCTGGCGGCCGAGATCGCGGCCGGGGCGGTCGAGCGGGGGCTGGTGGAGGCCGCCGAGCCGGCCGGCCCGGGGTTCGTGAACCTGCGCGTCTCGGACGCGTGGCTCGCGGAGGCGCTCGGGGAGATCCTCGCCGCGGGCGACGCGTTCGGCGGCGGCTCCGCGGACAGCTTGGAGCGGGTGCAGGTCGAGATGGTGTCCGCGAACCCGACCGGGCCCCTGACGGTCGCCCACGCCCGCAACGGCGCCTACGGCGACTCCGTCGCCCGGCTGCTGGCGTTCGCCGGACACGACGTCGCGCGGGAGTACTACTACAACGACGCCGGCCGGCAGATGGAGCTCTTCCGCGCCTCGGTGCAGGCAGTCGCGCGGGGGGAGAAGCCGCCAGAGGACGGGTACCACGGGGCGTACATCGCCGAGCTCGCGGCGCTCGACGGGGATCCCGTGCCGCACATGCTCGAGCGGATCGAGGCGACGCTCGAGAGGTTCCGCGTCCACTTCGACTCGTGGGCGCTTCAGAGCGAGCTCGAGACCCGCCTGCGAGACCTCCTCCCTCGGCTCGACACGTACGAGCGGGACGGAGCGCTGTGGGCGCGCTCGTCGGAGTACGGAGACGACCAGGACTGGGTGTTGATCCGATCGCGCGAGCAGGGCGGGCTGCCGACCTATCGCGCAGTGGACGTCGCCTACCTCGAGGACAAGCTCGGTCGCGGTCTGGACCGGGCGATCTACGTGCTCGGGGCCGACCACCACGGGACACGCAACTGGTACTCGGCGGTGGCGCGCATGCTGGGGTACGACCCGGCGCGGGTGGAGGTCCTCATCTACCAGCTCGTGCACCTCGTCGAGCAGGGCGAGGCGAAGAAAATGTCCAAGCGCCGCGGCGACGTCGTCCTCCTCGACGAGCTGTTGGACACGATCGGAGTGGATGCCGCCCGCTGGTACCTCGTCTCGCGCGGGCACGACCAGACGATCGAGCTCGACGTCGACCTCGCGAAGCAGCGGACGCAGAAGAACCCGGTCTACTACGTCCAGTACGCGCATGCCCGAATCGCTGGGATCATGCGCAACGCCGGCGACTCCGCACCGATCGCCGAGCCCGCCGGGCCACTCGCGCCCGAAGAGCGCGAGCTGGTGAAACGGCTGCTCGAGCTCCCCGAGCTCGTCGCGGAGGCGACCGAGCGGAGGGCCCCGCACGCGATCCCGACGTACGCGATCCGCGTCGCCGACGACTTCCACCGCTTCTACCACGAGCACCGCGTCCTCGAGTCGGAGCAGGAGGCGTTCCGGCTCGCGCTCGTCGCGGGGGTGCAGCTCGTGATCGCCCGCTGCCTCGACCTGGTCGGGGTCGAGGCTCCGGAACGGATGTAGGATCAGAGGACGTGAGCGCGGTACCCGACCGGAACCTCGCGCTCGAGCTCGTCCGGGTCACGGAGTCGGCGGCGACGTTCGCCTCACGCTGGATCGGGCGCGGGGACAAGAATGCGGCCGACCAGGCCGCGGTCGACGCGATGAGGCTCATGCTCGACACCGTCTCGATGCGCGGCGTGGTCGTCATCGGGGAGGGCGAGAAGGACGAGGCGCCGATGCTCTACAACGGCGAGGCGGTCGGCGACGGCAGCGGCCCGGAGGTGGACGTCGCCGTCGACCCGCTCGAGGGCACCCGGCTCACGGCACTCGGGATGCCGAACGCGATCTCCGTGATCGCGGTCGCCGAGCGGGGGACGATGTTCTTCCCGGGCGCCGCCCTCTACATGGACAAGATCGCCGTCGGCCCGGACGCGGCGCACGCGATCGACATCGAGGCGACGCCGACCGAGAACCTCGAGCGGGTCGCGGAGGCGAAGCACGTCGACGTGAACGACCTGACCGTCGTCGTCCTCGAGCGGGACCGTCACGACGCCCTCATCGCGGAGCTCCGCGAGGCCGGGGCGCGCGTGAACCTCATTCGCGACGGCGACGTCGCGCCGGCGATCGCCGCTGCGCAGCGCGGGACCGGAGTCGACCTGCTCATGGGGATCGGAGGGACGCCGGAGGGCGTGATCTCGGCGTCAGCGATCAAGTGCCTCGGGGGCGCGATGCAGGGAAAACTGTGGCCGCGCAACGAGGACGAACACGAGCGGCTCCTCGCCGCCGGCTTCGAGGTCGACCGGGTGCTGACCGCGGACGACCTCGTCCGTGGGGAGAACGTCTTCGTCGCGGCGACGGGCGTGACCGGCGGGGCGCTGCTCCGCGGCGTGCGGGTCGTCGGCGATCATGTCGAGACCGAGTCGATCGTCATGCGCTCGCGCTCCGGCACCGTCCGGCGCATCGTCGCGACTCATCCACTGACCAAGATCCAGAGCCTGATGAAAGGAGCGCGCTGATGGGGTCCACCGAGCTGCACGAGACCGCCCGCGCGATCGTCGCCGACCACAAGGGGATCCTCGCGGCGGACGAGAGCACGGGGACGATCAAGAAGCGGTTCGACTCGATCGGGGTCGAGTCGACGGAGGAGAACCGGCGCTTCTACCGCCAGCTGCTCTTCACGACGCCGGGGATGGAGGACGCGGTCGGCGGGGTCATCCTCTACGACGAGACCATCCGCCAGAAGGCCGACGACGGCAGGCCCTTCCCCGAGCTCCTCGCGTCCAAGGGCTCGATCCCGGGCATCAAGGTGGACACGGGCGCCCACGACCTCGCCGGCTTTCCCGGCGAGAAGGCGACCGAGGGGCTCGACGGGCTGCGGCCGCGCCTGGAGGAGTACGCCAGCCTCGGGGCGCGCTTCGCGAAGTGGCGCGCGGTGATCACGATCGGCGAGGGCATCCCGACCGACGCCTGCATCCGGGCGAATGCGCACGCGCTCGCGCGCTACGCGGCGCTGTGCCAGGAGGCTGGCATCGTCCCGATCGTGGAGCCCGAGGTGCTCATGGACGGGGACAACACGCTCGAGGTGTGCTGGGAGGTGACCACCCGGACCCTGCACGAGACGTTCGCGGAGCTCTACGACTTCGGCATCGACCTGCAGGGCACGCTGCTCAAGCCGAACATGGTCGTCCCGGGCAAGGGCTGCCCGGAGCAGGCGTCCTCGGAGCGGATCGCCCAGGCCACGGTCGACTGCTTCCTCGGGGTCGTCCCCGCGGCGGTCCCCGGGATCGTCTTCCTCTCGGGCGGCCAGTCCGAGGTCGAGGCGACCGCGAACCTGAGTGCGATCAACGGGATCGGCGGCCCCTGGCCGCTCTCGTTCTCCTACGGGCGGGCGCTGCAGGCGTCTGCTCTCAGGGTGTGGGCCGGCGACGCCGCGAACGCGGAGGCCGCGCAGGCGGCGTTCGCCCACCGTGCGCACATGAATTCCCTCGCCGCCGCCGGCGAGTGGAGCGCGGAGTTGGAGCAGCCCGTCACCGCCTGAAGTCCTCCTCGAGGACGAGGCGGGATCGGCCGTCCGGACGACGAATCGGCGGCCCGAGAGCCGTCGGGTGTCTTCCCATGCGCAGGCGCTTCTGCCTCGCTCTGATCGTCGCCGCGGTCCTCCTGCTCGCCCTCGGCGGCCTCGTCGTGCGCTCGACCGTCGCCGGGCTGCGGGCTGCCACCGGCCCCTGAGGCGCCGCCCGAATGCGGGCGATCTTGAGCCGGACCGACTCAACTCGATGGGCTGTATCCTCCCGCGCTTCGCAAGGGGCAGGCGAAGAGAACGGAAAGGAGGGGTACATGCCCGACGACGAGTTGATGGGGCTCATGTCCACCCTGGCGCGTCTGACGCATCCGCGCTCGGCGACGCCGCGGGTCGTGGCGCTCAGAAAGGCGTACCGGCGGATCCGAGGCTACGCGCGCCAGCGCGACCTGACCGAGGAGTGGTGCGACCGCGTGATGCTCGTGTTCCTCGACCGCAGCACGAATGCCTACGCTGCCGCGTGAGCTGCGCGAGCTCAAGTACGAGGGCCAGGAGCTCACCCCGGGCCAACACCGCGTCCTGCGCCAGATCGCGCTCGGGCTGACCGGGCCGGAGGTCGCCGACGAGCTCGGCATCTCACCGGAGACGGTCAAGCGGCAGCTCGCGATCACGCGCTCGAAGCTGGGTGCGTCGACGACGGCTCAGGCCGTGGCGATCGCGGTCTCGCTCGACCTGATCTAGCCCGCCGCGACCGGCCTCAGGACGGGGCGTTGGACGACGGGCGAGCCGCATGCGAACATGTGTTCGTGACGTCGGAGGGGCACGCGTATGCCCGCTTCCAGCGGGCACTGGAGCACCGCGCGCTCTGGGCGGCCGAGGACGCGGCCCGGGAGATCACCGAGCTCTCGCTCCAGGACGCGCTGCAACTCGTCCATCTCTATGCAGACCGACGCTCGCCGAAGTACGAGCGGGCCGCGCTCCGCTGGCTCGAGAGGTACCTGACGGAGTCCTCGCCTCGACTCCAGCACGTCGCGGAGGTCACGGCGAGCCTGGCCAAGCGCGAGCTCGAAGCGGGCGAGCCGACCTAGCTCGCGAGCGCATCGGCGCGCCGAGAGAACCGACCGGCCGCATGCGCCAGATCGAGACGACCCCTTCACCGCACGTTGCACGGCGCGGGCCTAGGGTTCACGGCGAGCGTTCACACCGACTGGACGCCCTCCTGAGAAGGAGCCCGGACGAGCCGCTTCGGGGAGGCGGGGGAGCTCCCGCGGCCGCTCGATCCGGGCTCTTCTCGTGGGCGGATGTCGCTGACGCTAGGTTGGTGGGCAATGAGCACGACACCGATCGTCCTGGTTCCCGGGTTCTGGCTCGGTGCGTGGGCGTGGGACGAGGTCGCCGCTGCACTGCGCGCCGACGGGCACGACGTCACGGCGCTGACGCTGCCCGGTCTCGAGTCGGTCGACACCGACCGGTCGCAGGTCACGCTCGCCGACCACGTCGATGCGATCTGCGCGGCGGTGACGGCGGCGGGCCGTCCCGTCGTGCTCGCCGTGCACAGCGGCGCCGGGGCGCCCGGCTACGCGGTCACCGACCGCATCCCGGACCAGATCGCGGCGATGGTCTACGTCGACACCGGCCCGGCGATCGGCGCGCTCGACGCCGATTTCACCGGGGTCGAGAAGGCGTTGCCCTCGGCGGACGAGCTCGCGGCGGAGGAGAACCTCGACGGGCTCAGCGAAGAGCAGCTCGAGACATTCCGGCGGCGGGCCGTCCCCGAGCCGGGTACCGCACTTCGCGAGGCCGCCGAGCTGCGGAACGACGCGCGCCTCGACGTGCCGAGCACGGTCGTGTGTACGGCGTACACGGCCGAGCAGTACAAGGAAGCGTTGAAGGAGGGGTACACCTTCCTCGCTGGCCTGGCCGAACTGCGCGACGTGACCTGGGTCGAACTGCCGACGAGCCACTGGCCGATGTGGTCGCGCCCGCAGGAGCTCGCCGCGATCATCGGCGACATCGCGCAGGGCGCAACCGGGGCCTGACGGCGGCATCCAAGGCGGCGATTCGGGGCGCGACGGCCGGTCTTAGCTCGCAGCGTCGACGATAGGGGCAGCTGTCGGCAGCCACCCTTCGCGGTACGCCGACCGCTCCTCCGGCCCAAAGTGGGCGTAGGCCTCGTCCGGCTTCGACGTCTCCTCGGGCACGCTCGCGCCGTGCTTCGCGGCCACCTCGTCGACGGCGTAGACGACCTCGAAGCCACCCGCTCGGCTGCCGGCCATGATGATCACGCACGGCCCGTCACCGGCGCCGACGAAGGTGTGCTTCGTCCACGGCGGGCAGTGGACGAAGTCCCAGGCCTTCAGGTGGCGCTCCTCACCTTCGATCACGAGCAGACACTCGCCGGAGACGACGAGGAAGTCCTCCTGCCCCCGCTCGCCGTGGTACAGGCCGCGCTGACCGGGCGAGAGTATCTGGATGCGGAAGCCGAGGTGGGTCCACTCCTGCCGCCCTTCGAAGTCGGTGTCCTGCCCCCGCTCATCGCTCCGGATCCACGACACGTCGCGCGCGTTCAGGACGAACCATCCCTCACCAGCGGGCATCAGCCCCATGTCGGTCTGCTCGAGCGGGGCCTCCGAAACCATCGTCGGAGCATAGAGACCTGTCGTACTGTGCGGGCGCTTAGGCGTGGAATAGGCGGCGCCCGGCCCGGCCTGTGCCCGAATCCCCCATTCGGTGGACAAGTTCCCGCGCCAGGGTGCATCTCCGGTAGTGGGGGAGCGCCGCCCACTAGCCTGGCGGCGGTTGGGGCGAGCGTTTCCCCCCTCTACCGATGACTGCGTCCGCTGGTCGAACGGATCCACTCGTCCACCAGCCGCGGGTCTGGCGCCTCGCCAGGCCACACGAGGTAGGAGAGCGCGCTCCGGCGGCGACTCGACCTCGCGCTCGAACAGCGCTCGCAGTTCCTCGTCGTCGAGCTTGCACGCACGGCGAGAACCTCGAGCCGAGGTCGGACCCTCCGCCCTCGCTGTCAGGGCTGCCAACGCGCCGCGGGTCTTTTCGCAGCGCCATGCGGGTGGTGGGGCGTGGTTCAGCCCTGCGAATAACTGCGATGCGGGTGGGTGGGGCGGTGGCCTGCCTCAGGGTGTCGCGCCGCCGCTGCCCGCCTCCTAGGTGCACAGAACTACTGATGTCATTCGGGACGCGCGGTGCAAAGGTGGAGTCCGTATCGCGGCGTCCGCTGCGCCGTCCGACGCAACCGTCGCCGTTGGTCGGAGAGGAGGTTTCTGATGACAGCGGGAGCGGAAGGCGCGACGAGGGGGGTCCGCGTTGCCGCGCTTCTCTTGATAGCCGGTCTGGCGGCTGGCCCCGTCGGCACGCATGTCTACTGGATGCTGGGCGGCACCTGGGGGCTCCATAGCTCCGATGGCGGCCCGCCCGAAGGGTGGTGGTCGACGGGTGTACGCGTCGTGGCCGCCGTGGTCGTGCTGCTGCTCGTCGCTGCGGTGTTGGTCGTGCTGGCGCGGGTCGGGTTGTGGCAGCAGGCGATCGTGTCCGATCGCGTGATTCGGTTCTTCGCCTGGGCGCTGGCGGCGATCTTCCTGGTCGAGACGGTGGCGAGCTTCACCTACAGCAGGGAGTACGAGTGGTGGCTGTACGCGCCGGTCTCGCTTGTGATCGCAGTGCTCGCGCTCGTCGTGGCGGGCTCGGGCGGAGCGTGGCGCATCCGTCGGCCGCACCGGACGCTGACGCGCACTGAAGGTCAGGGCGGGTGAGCGTGACCAAGAAACCCGAGGGCCGCGGTGGTAACGGGCTCTCGAGCTAGGAGATGAAGACTCCATCCGCGCCCGCCCACGGCGATCTCCGAGCCGGCGGCGAGCGCAAGCGTCAGCGCGAGATTCGCTGCGCCCGTTTTCGTCGATCGTCGCCCGCGAGAGGGCCTAGCTGTATCCAGCCGTGTCACGATCCCGGCGCGTGCCGACATACCGCCTCCACTCCACGACGGAAGGCGACCTGGGGCTCCTCGAGCACCCAGCGCCGACCCTCAAGGCCGGCGACGTCGTTGAGCTCTCCGACGGACGGGAGGCGCTCGTCACGGCGCGAGTCGACACGGGTGAGGCGCCGATCGCGGCGCTGCTCGAGGTCGCGCCCTGGCCGAAACGGCGAATCTCTGCGGGGGCGGCCGCTCTCATCTGAACGGCGGTGGTTTGTTCCTCTGGCTCCTGCTGGCGGCCAGCTCTGCCGAGGACTGCACGGGCGACGAGTTCTTGTGCTTCGGCGCCGGTGACGTCTTCATGCTGCTCGCGCTTCCGGCTCTCGTCTTATGGGCCTCGGTTTGGT
>JBOHBB010000312.1:0-5606 GCA_050698135.1 Gaiellaceae bacterium | reverse complement strand
TCGACTCGTGCCACTGGTGGGCATCGGGGGTCGACGTGGCCGACCCAGCGGAGCTCGACGCCGCCCTCGGCGACCTCGACGGGCGGGTCGGACTCGAGCGGCTTCGGGTCCTCCACGTGAACGACTCGGCGACCCCGCTAGGCTCGAACCGCGACCGCCACGAGCTCGTCGGGAGAGGACTCATCGGCGACGGGCTCGGAACGTTCCTCTCGCACCCCGCCTTCGACTCCCTCCCCGCGGTCGTCGAGACCTGGGTGGACGCGGGGGCCGACACCGACGATCTCGACCGGATGCGTGCGCTCCGCCGCCGCGGCAAGCGCCGACGCAGCCGCTGAGCCGCCTCAGCGGCTGTCGTCGACGAGCGCGAAGACCCTGAAGCTCGCTCGCTCGCGAGGAAGCTCGTGGAACTCGGGGTTCCTGCATCCGAGCTCGTCCTCGCGGCCCGCGTAGCACTCGACGACCTCGACCTCGCACGCAGGCAGGGGCGCGCGCCGTGCACGAACCGCGCCGAATCCTCCGCGTTCCGCCTCGGCCGCCTGGAGCAGCGTGAGGTCGATCTCCACGTCGAACACCTTCTGGAGACAGCCCATGTACGTGCGCCCCCACGCCTCGTAGGCGTAGACGAACGGACAGGCCATGCGGATGCACGCGCCGGGGTACACCACCTTCTCGCAGTGGACGGCGCAGTGGCGGCACTCGACCTCGTCCTGTACCCGGAGCGGGATGCCGACCTCGGCCGCAGCCTTGTTCATGGGCCGATTGTGTGCCGACCGGCGCACCGGCCGCAAGTCTTGACAAATCGGCGGTTTTCAGGCAGTGGCGACGCCGACCCCGAACGAAGGAGCGGCCTCGCACCGCCCACCGGCCCGGATAGGGTTCGCGCCCGTGGTCCGCAAGATCCTCTTCGGGACGCTCGCGCTCGCGCCCCTCACGATCCTCCTGCACTACGCCGCCGACCTCTCGGAGACGGCCGAGTTCGTCCTCGCCGCGGCGGCCCTCATCCCCCTCGCGTGGCTGATCGGCGAGGCGACCGAGCACGCTGCCGAGCACACGGGGCCGGGGATCGGCGGCTTCCTGAACGCGACGTTCGGGAACGCTCCCGAGCTGATCATCGCCCTGATCGCGGTGAACGAGGGGCTCACGGAGGTCGTCCGCGGGTCGCTGACCGGAAGCGTGGTCTCGAACCTCCTGCTCGTGCTCGGCGCATCACTCGTCGCCGGTGGCCGCGGGAAGCTCGACCGCTACTCGAGCTTCCTCTCCTTCGGCCTCCTCGCCTTCGCGACCGTGCTCTTCCTGATCCCGTCGATCCCAGGCTGGGAGGGCGATCCGGACCGGCACTCGCTCGAGGTGATCACCGTCCCCGTCTCGATCGTCCTGCTCGTCGTCTACGTGATCGTCACCTGGTACTCGCTGCGACGACACAGCGCGATGCACATCGCGAGCGACGAGGAGATCCGTGCCTGGTCGCTCCGCACCGCACTCGGGGCGCTCACGATCGCCACCGCGCTGACGGCTCTCGTCGCCGAGATCCTCGTCGGGTCGCTCGAGGTCTTCGCGGACCAGGCCGGCCTCAGCGAGTTCTTCGTGGCGGCCGTCATCGTCGCGATCGTCGGCAACGCGGCCGAGCACGGTGGGGCGATCATCGTCGCGTACCGGGGCAAGATCGCCCTCGCCGGCGAGATCGCGCTCTCCTCGGCCGCCCAGGTTGCCGTCTTCCTCATCCCCGCGGTCGCCCTGCTCTCGTGGCTGCTCGACCCGATCGCCCTGAGCTTCCGGCCGGTGGAGATCGCCGCGCTCGCGGGGTCGGTCGTCTTTACTACGCTCGTGCTCTTCGACGGGCGCTCGAGCCGCGTACGCGGTGGGCTGTTGCTCGCCGGGTACGCCGTCGTCGTCGTGGCCTTCTTCGTCGCCGGCGACCGCTGATCGACCGTCCGCGAAGTCGGAGGAGCTCGTAAGGAAGGTCTGAAGACCGTGTTCCGACGGTGCGTAATCGGGTACACCTGCTGGATGCGCATCGTCGTCGCCTTCGTCGCCGCCTGCGCGCTCTTGCTCGCCGTGAGCGCTGCCCCGGTCGCCGCGGCACCAGGCGTCCAGTTCGGGATCCAGGACGACGCGTGGCTCGAGCACGGTCCTGGCACCCTCTCGAGCAGGGTCGCCACGTTGGACCGCCTAGGCCTCGACGTCGTCCGCGTCACGCTCGACTGGCACCGGATCGAGCCGCGGGCAGGCGCCTATCGTTGGCAGCGGCCGGACCGGCTGCTGAAGGCGCTCCGTGCGCGCGGGCTCACCCCGGTCGTGACCCTGTGGGGCACGCCGGCCTGGGCGAACGGGGGAGCAGGCCCGAACGTCGCTCCGCTCGACGGCCTCGACTTCGAGAACTTCGCGCGCGAGGCCGCGCTCCGGTACGGGTTCGTCCAGCACTGGGTCGTGTGGAACGAGCCGAACAAGGCTCCGTGGCTCCGACCCGCGTCGCCGCTGACGTACGTCGGCCGGCTCCTGAACCCGGGCTACCGCGGCATCAAGGACGTCGCCCCGCACGCACTCGTCGCGGGTGGCGTGACCGCGCCGCGAGGCGGGAAAGGCGGCTTGTCGCCGGTCGACTTCATCCGCGGGATGGACCGCGCCGGAGCGCGCCTCGACGCCTACGCGCACCACCCGTACCCCGTCTACCCGGGGGACACGCCGTTCCTCGGCGGATGCTCGTGCAAGACGATCACGATGGCGACGCTCGAGCGGCTCCTTCGCCTCGTGGACAGCGCGTTCCCCAGTGCCCGCGTCTGGCTGACGGAGTACGGATACCAGACGAACCCGCCCGACCACTTCGGCGTGAGCAGGGTCGAGCAGGCGCGATACGTCGCCGAGTCGGCCCGGCGCGTGTACGCCGCGCCGAAGGTCGACATGCTCATTCACTACCTGTACCGCGACGAGCCCGACCTCGGGCGCTGGCAGAGCGGGCTCGAGACGATCGACGGCAGGCCCAAGCCCGCGCTGACGGCGACGATGCTTCCGTTCACGCAGGTGTCGCGGCGCGGCCGTCGGACGACCCTGTGGGGGCAGGTCAGGCCCGGCGACGGGCCCCAGCGCTACGCGCTCCAGATGCAGGTCGGGGCGCGCTGGGTCACCCTCGGCGGCACGCGCACGACGTCGTCCCGCGGGTACCTCCGCCGGGCGGTCGCCGCGCGGAAGGGCGCGAAGCTCCGGATCTGGTACCCGGCGCGCCGGCTTGCGAGCACAGTGCTCGTAGTCCGGTAGCGGCTCGTCGTCCGTTAGCGCCCACCGGTCAGGCGATCGACACGGCCGACCCGAGCGCGCGCGGTATGAGCTCCGCGGCGTGATCTACGTCGTCGTCCGAGACGCCGAGATGCGTCACCGCCCGCAGCACAGTCGGGTGGATCGTCGCCGAGAGCCCGACGCCCGCTTCGCGGAGACGACCGATCGCCTCGTCGCGGCCGAGCCCGAGCGGCGCGAGGTCCACTTGCACGAAGTTCGTCTCGACCTGCTCGAGATCGACGGGAAGACCCGCGGCATGGAGCGCCTCGGCGAGCTTGCGCGCACGCGCGTGGTCGTCGGTGAACCGCTCGACGTGGTGGTCGAGCGCGTAGACGCCCGCGGCCGCGACGATCCCGGCCTGCCGCATCGCTCCGCCGAAGAGGTGCTTCTCCCTCCACGCCCGCTCGATCACGTCGTGCGAGCCTGCGAGGAGCGCGCCGAGCGGGCAACCGAGGCCCTTCGAGAGGCACAGGGTCACGGTGTCGAAGCGGGCCGCGATCTCCGCGGGCGCGACCCCCTGCGCGACCGCGGCATTCAGCAGGCGCGCGCCGTCGAGGTGCACGGCGAGACCGACGGCACGGCCAGCCGAGACGACATCGTCGAGCTCGACGAGCGGCCAGACCCGCCCGCCCGCGTTGTTGTGCGTGTCCTCGAGCGAGAGGACCGTCACGCGCTGGTCGGCGCCCTTCGCGCTCGGGGCAGACGCGGCGCGGACCTGCTCGGCCGAGAACCTCCCAGCGACGCCCCGAAGCCCGCGCGTCATGAGCCCCGCATGCGCGGCGACGCCGCCGTACTCGAAGACGAGCACGTGCGAGTGCTCCTCGGCGAGCAGGACGTCGCCCGGCCTTCCGTGCAGCTTCAGGGCGACCTGGTTCGCCATCGTTGCGGTCGGGAGGAATAGGGCGGCCTCCTGTCCGAGGAGCTCCGCCACACGCCGCTCGAGCTCGAGCACCGTCGGGTCCTCGCGCTTCTGCTCGTCGCCCACGACCGCGGCGGCGATCGCGGCGCGCATCTCGGGCGTCGGGACCGTGACCGTGTCGGAGCGGAGGTCGATCACGACCAGCACGCTACCGTCCGGGAATGGATCTCGGCCTCCTCGAGCAGTCCCTTGCCGACCGAGGCGAGCCTGCGTACCGGGCGCGCCAGGCATGGGAGTGGGCAGCGCGCGGCGCGCCCTCGTACGACGCGATGACGACGCTCCCGAGACCGCTCCGGTCGGAGCTCGAACGCGAGGTCCCCTTCTCCACGCTCGAGGTCGTGACCGAGCGGGAGTCGCGTGACGGGACCGTGAAGACGCTCTTCCGCACGCACGACGGCCACCCGGTCGAGGCGGTGTTGATGCGCTACCGCGACGGGCGGCGCTCGGTCTGCCTCTCCTCGCAGTCGGGCTGTCCGCTGACCTGCACGTTCTGCGCGACGGGGCAGATGCGCTTCGGACGCAACCTGAGCGCGTGGGAGATCCTCGACCAGGCGCTGCACTTCCGCCGCCGCGAGCCCGTGAACCACGCCGTCTACATGGGCATGGGCGAGCCGTTCCTCAATTCCGAGAGCGTCCTCACGTCCGCACGCCTCCTCCCCGATCTCGGCGTCACCCATCGCCGGACGACGATCTCCACGATCGGCTGGCTGCCCGGCCTGAGCCGTTTCGTCGACGAGCTCGCGGAGCCGATCCGCCTGGCGCTCTCGCTGCACGCCGCCGATCCTGCGCTCCGGTCCGAGCTCATGCCCGTGAACGACCGCTACCCGCTGGACGAGGTGCTCGCCGAGTGCCGGCGCTACGTCGCGCTCCGCCGGCGCAAGGTCTTCGTCGAGTACGTCATGCTCGCCGGCGTCAACGACTCACCGGCCGACGCCCGGCTGCTCGCCTCGCTCCTGGACGGGCGGACATTCAAGGTCAACCTGATCCCGTACAACCCGACCGGGATGTTCGAGGGCTCGTCGCGAGACGTGATCGAGGAGTTCAAGAGCGTGCTCGAACGCGCCCGGATCCCCGCGACCGTCCGGCTCACCCGGGGACGCGACATCGAGGCGGCCTGCGGGCAGCTGGCGGCGACGTCCGCACCCGCCGCAACCGTTCCGCAGGACGGGCGGTGAGCCGCGCGGTCGTCCTTGCGGCCGCCTTCTTGCTGGTCGGCTGCGGAGGGACGCACACCGATCGCGCGCCCGCGCCGGAGCCGAAGTTCCGCCTCGACGTCGCGCGCCGAGCAGGGCTCTACCTCGAGCAGGGCCGCCGGAATGGACGCCAGATCGTTCCCACGGCCTGGGTTCGAGACTCGACACGCGTCCAGGTCCGCGTTCCCAGCGGACACGCGTATGGCTACCTCTGGTGGGTCAAC
>JBOHBB010000311.1:0-12144 GCA_050698135.1 Gaiellaceae bacterium | reverse complement strand
TTCGACGACGAGCTCCTCGAGCAGCTCGATCTCCTGCCCGATGTCGTCGCGTCGGCGGGCTTCGCCTGCGCGAAGGAGCCGGGC
Organism: Gaiellaceae bacterium; assembly: GCA_050698135.1. Taxonomy (GTDB): domain Bacteria; phylum Actinomycetota; class Thermoleophilia; order Gaiellales; family Gaiellaceae; genus GMQP-bins7. The sequence continues at coordinate 12,060 of JBOHBB010000311.1, read as the reverse complement.
TACGAGGCCGACGACTTCCTCGGCGCCGCGGTCGCGTCCGAGGAGGCGGCCGGCGGCACGGCGCTGGTCGCAACGTCGGACCGGGACGCATTTCAGCTGGCGAGCGAGCGAACGACGATTCTCCAGCCCGTGCGGGGCGAGGCACCGACGCATATCGGCCCCGCCGAGGTGCGCGAGCGGTACCACGTCGAGCCGGAGCAGGTCCCGGACTTCATCGCCCTGCGCGGTGACCCCTCCGACAAGATCCCTGGTGCGCGCGGCATCGGTGAGAAGCGTGCAGCCGAGCTGCTCGCGCAGTACGGCTCGCTCGAGGCACTGCTCGAGGCCGGGAGGTTCGAGGCCGAGGCGGACGCTCTCCGTCTCTTCCGGAGCATGGCGACGGTCGACCGCACCGCACCGCTGCCTCCGCTCCCGGATGTCGATCCGGACTGGAACGCGGCAGCTGCGCACGTGCGCGCGCTCGGGCTCGAAGGTCAGGCGCGCAGGTTCCAGGAGGCGGCGACGTGGAGCTGATAAGCCATCCCGCGCTCGCCCATCTGCATCCCACCGGGGCGCACGTCCATCCCGAGAGCCCGAACCGGATCCAGCGGCTGCACGGCCACTTCGCTGGGTTCACGGAGGGCGTGCCGGCCACGCGCGCACAGGTCGAGCGGGTCCACTCGGGCGCGTACGTCGAGGCGGTCGACGCCCTCCGCGACGACGTGTGGCTCGACGGCGACACGTTCGCGGGGCCGACGACATGGGAGGCCGCACGCCTCGCGGCCGGGTGCTCGATCCGGGCTGTCGAGGTCGAGGGGTTCGCGCTCGTCCGTCCTCCGGGGCACCACGCGCTGCACGCGTGCGCGATGGGGTTCTGCATCTTCAACAACGTCGCGATCGCGGCCCGTCACGCGCAGGCGGACCTGGGGCTCGAGCGGGTCGCGATCGTGGACTTCGACGTCCATCACGGCAACGGGACCGAGGCGCTCTTCAGAGGAGATCCGTCGGTCCTCGTCGTCTCCCTGCATCAGTGGCCGTTCTGGCCGGGAAGCGGCGGGCCCGGAACGAGCGACGAGCACACGCTCAACGTGCCTCTTGCCGCGGGTTCCGGCGACGCCGAGTACGAGCACGCGTTCGTCGACCTCGTCGAGCCCGCGGTCGGCTCGTTCGCGCCGGACGTCGTATTGGTGTCGGCGGGGTTCGATGCGCACGAGGCGGACCCGCTCGCGGGGATGGAGGTGACGGCGGACGGATTCCGCGAGCTCGCGGGCCGCTGCGCCGCTCTCGCTCCCCGGATCGGGGTCGTCCTCGAGGGCGGCTACAACCTCGAGACGCTCCCGGGGCTCGTGCAGGCGGCGCTCGAAGGCTTCGACGGCCAGTGAGCGGCCGGACGCCGCCCGCGCGGAGTCGAGAGGGCGGGATGGCTTCACGATCCGTGATAACCCGAACGGGGACGGGCGCGAGCCCCGATGCCGGCGGTGTCGGACGCGCAAGAATGGGGCCGTGAGCGCCGACGTCTCCGACGTCATCCTCCGCGACGGCACGACGTTGCGCCTGCGCCCGCCGCGACGGGAGGACGAGCGCCAGCTCGTCGAGTTCTTCGGCGCCCTCTCGGAGCGAAGCCTGTACCTGCGCTTCCACGGCTTCCCGAGCCTCGGGCCGGAACTCGTCGAGCAGCTTCTCGACCCGGACTGGGTCGAGCACGGAGCGCTCCTCGGGACGTTCGCCGAGAACGGACGCGAGGTGGTCGTCGCCGTCGGCAACTACGAGCGGCTCCGTGACCCTGCCGCTGCCGAGGCGGCCTTCGCGGTCGCGGATCCTTTCCAGCGCCGAGGTATCGGCACGCGGCTCGTGGAACAGCTGGCCGACCGCGCCGGCCGGCAAGGGATCGACCGCTTCGTCGCGGAGGTGCTCGCCGACAACCGAGACATGCTCGGGGTCTTCGAGGGGCTCGGCTTCGAGCTGACGCGAGAGCTCGCCGGCGGCGAGATCGAGATCCAGTTCCCGATCGCCCGCACCGAGCGATACGAAGCGCGGCAGGACGAGCGCGACCACGTCGCCGTGACCGCGTCGCTTCGCCCGTTCTTCGAGCCGCGGAGCGTCGCCGTCGTCGGCGCCTCGCGCAGGCGCGGCTCGATCGGCGGCGAGCTCTTTCGCAACATCCTCGAGGCCGACTTCGCCGGCATCGCCTACCCGGTGAACCGGGATGGCAGCCCGGTTGCGGGAGTGCGCGGCTACCGCTCAGTGGCGGAGATCCCCGACGAGGTCGACCTCGCCGTGATCAGCGTCCCGGCCGGTGCGGTGCTCGAGTCCGCCGCGGACGCCCTGCGCAAGGGGGTGCGGGCGCTCGTCGTCATCTCGGCGGGCTTCGCCGAGGTCGGGGCCGAGGGCCTCGAGCGGCAGGAGGAGCTGCTCGCGCTGGTCCGGGCGCACGGCGCTCGCCTCATCGGCCCGAACTGTCTGGGCATCTCGGTCGCCGGGCCGAGCCTGAACGCGACCTTCGCGAGCCGGGCGGCGCCGCCGGGCAACATCGGCTTCTCGTCGCAGAGCGGCGCACTCGGGCTCGCGCTGCTCGAGGCAGCGGTGACCCGCGGCCTCGGCCTCTCCGCGTTCGTCTCGATCGGGAACAAGGCCGACGTGTCGACGAACGACCTCCTCGAGTGGTGGGAGGACGACACGGCCACCGAGGCGATCATTCTCTATGTGGAGTCCTTCGGAAATCCGCGCCGCTTCGGTCGGCTCGCGCGCCGGGTCGCCCGCCGCAAGCCGATCCTCGCCCTGAAGGCGGGGACCTCGGCGAGCGGGCAGCGTGCCGCCAGCTCGCACACCGCGGCCCTGGCCGGGTCGGAGGCGGCGGCGAACGCGCTCTTCCGGCAGGCTGGCGTCATCCGCGCGACGTCGCTCGAGGAGCTCGTCGACGCGACGACCATGCTATCTAGCCAGCCGCGCCTCTCCGGCCGCTCGGTCGCGTTGCTGACGAACGCGGGCGGGCTCGGGATCCTGGCGGCCGACGCGTGCGAAGCTGCCGGGCTCGAGCTCCTGTCGCTCGGCGACGAGACGATCGCAGCGCTGCGCGCCGAGCTCGCAGCAGAGGCGAGCGTCGCCAACCCGGTCGACATGCTCGGAGGGGCGACGCCGCAGACCTACGCGACCGTGCTCCCACTTCTGCTCGCCGACCCAGCGATCGACGCGGTCATCGTCCTCTTCGTGCCCGCCGTCAGCGGGACCGCGGACGAGGTGGCCGAGGTGGTCGAGCGTACGGCCAGGGAGGCGGGGGCGGGCAAGCCCGTGCTGGCGGTCGTCATGTCCTCGGAGGGCGTCCCCGCCGCGCTGCGCGGGTCGCGCCACGTGGCCGCGTTCGCGTACCCGGAGTCGGCCGCGAGAGCGCTCGGGCGCGCCGCGGAGCGCGCTGAGTGGCTGCGCCGCCCGCAGGGAACGATCCCGGAGCTCGACGGCATCGACCGCGACGCCGCGCACACGGTCATCGAGCGAGCTCTCGCGGGCTCGGAGGAGATCTGGCTCGACCCGGCGGCGACACGAGAGCTGCTGCTCGCCTACGGGATACCGCTCGTCCCCGAGCGGGTCGCGAAGTCGGTGGACGAGGCGATCGCCGCCGCGCACGAGGTCGGGTTCCCCGTTGTCGTCAAGACCGCGACCCCAGGGGCGCACAAGACCGAGACCGGCGGCATCGCGCTCGACCTCGGCGACGAGGCGGCCGTCCGTGACGCCGTCGAGCGGATCGGTGCGCCGGTGATCGTCCAGCCGATGATCGCGAGCGGGGCGGAGCTCCTCGCGGGTGTCGTCCAGGACCCCGTCTTCGGGCCGCTCGTGGCGTTCGGGCCGGGTGGCGTCTTCGCAGAGCTCATCGGAGAGGCCCGGTTCCGGATCGCACCGCTGACGGATGTCGACGCCGAGGAGCTGGTCACCGGGGGGAAGGCGGGCCGACTCGTCGCGGGGTTCCGCGGCGGACCGGCAGCCAACGTGCCGGCGCTCACCGACCTCGTGCATCGGCTCGCGCGGCTCGGAGAGGACCAGCCCTCGCTCGCGGAGCTCGACCTCAACCCGGTCTTTGCGCTCGCGGACCGGTGTGTCGCCGTGGATGCGCGCGTGCGCGTGCAGCACGTCGAGCTCGCCGCGCGGGCGAAGTCCTGGTGAGCGGGAGTACGTACTTGTCCGCACGAGAAAGGGGGCTTTCGACCCATACGCAGTCGTTGTTTCCGCGATGACCGCGGAGTCGTGACGAAGGACACTGCTGTCCAATCGACACGGCACTAACCGGGAGGTGGAGCAAGATGCCAGGCAGAAGGTTTTGGGAGATCGGCGGGTTCGTTGCCGGCGCCGTCCTGATCGCATTCGGCGTCGTCGCCATCTACATGGGCGTCGACGGCTACACGACCGTCCGGGACAGCATCAAGGACGAGAACATCGTCTTCAGCACGCAGGAAGACGGGGACGCGGCGACAGACCAGTACGCATCCCAGTGGTACGGCGAGCAGGTGAAGACGGGTGAGCAGGCGCGCGCGTTCGCGAAGATCATGCGCTCGCACCAGCTCGAGCGGACCGGCGAGCTGACGTATGCCGAGATGGGCCGCTACCAGTCGGCCGCGAACCCGGACGATCCCGCGGGCACGAGCGACGAGGAGGCCGCCGCGAAGGACGAGAACGGTGAGCCGATCTCGAACAGCGCACGGCAGAGCTGGGTGACGGCGGTCGCGATCACGACGGCGCTCAACATGAGCTTCATGGCCGAGCAGCTGTCGATCTTCGGGCTCGTCGTCGGGGTCGCGCTGCTGCTCACGGGCGTCGGCCTCGTGATCGTCGCCTTCGCGGTCTTCGGCCGGGCGCCGGCGACGGAGCCTACGGCGACGCGGATCCCGACCACGACTGTCACAAGCTGATCCGGGAAGCGGGAGGTCCCGGGTCGAAAGAGCTCCGACCTCCCGGAGTACCGAACAGGGGGCGGCCCTGCCGCCCCCTTCGGTTTGCGTAGTTTCCCGCGCGGGGATCGGGCCGGGCGCTGACGTAGGGGCGTCGGCGCCACGGCATCCTCCGGAGCATGGTCGTGCAGGCAAGGCGCATCCTCGTCGGCTTCGACGGCTCCGACGCATCGTGGCGGGCGCTCGACGTCGCGGCGGGCATGATCGGCTACGGGTCGACGCTCGCCGTCGTCAGCGTCGTGCGTGACGGGAACGGGAGCGTCCACGTGCTTTTCGAGAAGGCGCGCGAACGCCTGCTCGGCCACCAGGTGACGGCGACGTACATCGAGAAGGTGGGTACGCCGGCCGTGGAGCTCGTCGCGGCCGCGCGGGAGCTCGGCATGGATCTCGTCGTCGTCGGGCGCCGGAGCAGTGGCGGCTCGGACGAGCCGCTGCCGGGCTCGGTCAGCGCCGATGTCGTGCGCGACGCGCCGTGCGACGTCCTCGTGATCCGCTGAGCACCGTTCAGGCCCGGTGGGGGCTCGGTCAGCGCTCGATCAAGCCGTGGTCGAGCGCGTAGCGGACGAGCTCCGCACGGCTCGCGAGCCCGAGCTTCTGCATGATGTGTGCCCGGTGCGTCTCGGCGGTTCGCACCGAGATGTAGAGCAGCGCGGCGATCTCCTGGTTCGTGTGGCCGAGGGCGAGCAGCGCCAGCACCTCCCGCTCACGCTCGGAGAGCGGGTCCGACTCGACCCGCTTGCGTTCCTCTGTCTCGGCGGCGACGAGGCGCGCCCCGAGCGCTGGGTGCACGTAGCGCTCGCCCTGGGCGACCGCGCGGACGGCGCCGACGACCTCCGTGTCGGCGGCCTCCTTGAGCACGTAGCCGCTCGCACCGGCCTCGAATGCCTCGCGCACGTAGTGCGGGTCGTCCTGCATCGAGAGGACGAGCACCCTCGCCTCGGGAACGGCCTGCAGGAGGGCGGGGAGACCCTCGATCCCGCTCTTTCCGGGCATCACGACGTCGAGGAGGACGACGTCCGGCTTGTGCTCGAGCGCCTCGAACACGGCCCGCTCGGCGCTTGCGGCCTCGGCAACGGTCTGGATGTCCTTCTCCGCATCGAGAACCCGGCGAAGGCCGCTCCGCACGACTGCGTGGTCGTCCACGACGAGGACGCGGATCGTCACCGGAGCGGGACCTCCGCAGCGAGCGTCGTCCCCTTCCCGGGTGCCGACTCGATGCGGAGCCGGCCATCGAGCAGGGCGACGCGCTCGCGCATCCCGGGGAGCCCGAGACCCCCGTCGCGGGCGGTGCCCGGGTCGAATCCCTCGCCGTCGTCCTCGACGACGAGCCTGACCGACGACGGCGTTCGCGTGAGCAGGATGCTCACCGACGTCGCACCCGCGTGCTTGGCGACGTTCGTGAGCGCCTCCTGGACCATCCGGTACAGCGTCGTCTCGATCTCGGACGACAACCGCTCGTCCCCGAGGTAGATCTCGAGGTGCGCGGGTACCGATGCTTGCTGGCGGTAGGTGTCCACGAGCCGTTCGAGTGCGGGTGCAAGTCCGAAGTCGTCGAGCGCGGACGGCCGGAGCTCGACCGCGAGCCGCCGTACATCCTGAAGGGTCGACACGACGAGGTCCCGGAGTGACGACACGCCCTCGCGGCCTTCTTCCGAGTCGACGGCTCGCTCGAGGGACTTCAGGCCGAGCAGGATGGACGTGAGCGCCTGCCCGGTCTCGTCGTGGAGCTCGCGGGCGAGCCGCTTCCGCTCGAGCTCCTGCGCCTCGACGACCCTGCGCATCGCATCGCGCGTGACGCGCTCCGAGAGATCGACGGCGATCGCCGCCCGCGCCGCGAGGGACTCGGCCAGGCGCGTGTCGTCGTCGTCGAAGCGGGGGTCGTCGCCGACCTTGTCGTGCGCCGCGACGACGCCGATCGCGCGACCGTGGACGATCAGCGGCACGTAGAGCGCTGTCGTCACCCCGAGCTCCCGCGCGGTCCGCTGGTCCACCTCGGGATCGTCGAGCACCGAGTCGACTCGTTCGGTGCGCCCGCGCTCCAGCACTCGGCCGACCTTGGATCCGCGCAGCTCGAGGCGCGTGCCCACCTGCGCCGCAGCGATCTCGCCGTCCGCCGCGGCAACGCGGAGCGCCTCGTCCGTGTCCGGGAGCGCGATCAGCACGAGTCGGGCGTGGACGAGCTCGCGCAGGCGGCCCGCCACGATCGCGAGCAGCGGCTCGAGCTCGAGCTGCGAGGCGAGCGCGTTGCCGATCTCGTTGATCGACTCGAGCTGGCGAAGCCAGCGGGTCGACGACTCGTACAGACGGGCGTTCTCGATCGCGACCGCCGCCTGCGCCGCGAGGAGCTGGATGACGTCCTCGTCCTCCTCGGAGAAGTCGCCGCCGCCGTGCTTCTCGCTCAGGTAGAGGTTCCCGAACGCGGCGCCGCGCAGCAGGATCGGGACGCCGAGGAACGTGTGCATCGGCGGATGGTTCGCCGGGACGCCGACGGAACGCGGGTCGTCGGCGATCTCGTGGAGGCGGAGCGGCTTCCCCTCGCGGATGACGACGCCGAGCAGCCCGCGCCCGCGGGGAATGTCGCCGATCGCGGCGTACGTCTTCTCGTCGATGCCCGTCGTCAGAAACCGCTCGAGCCCGCGCCCCGACGGATGGACGACTCCGAGCGCGGCATATCGGGCTCCTGTGAGCTCCGCTGCCGTCTCGACGATCCGCTGGAGAAGAGCGTCGAGCGAGAGCTCCGCGCTCAGCGAGATGCCGGCGTCGACGAGGATGCGAAGGCGCTCGCCCTGGTCGGTGGGCTGTTCGGTCGGTTGGCTCAACGGGTCATGCGTGAGCGTATGTCACGTCGCCGCCACGGAGGCGCAGCGTCACAGGTTCGCACCAGCCTCGCCCCGGGTGTCGTGGATGACCCAGTCCCCGGCGGGCTCACGCTCGAAGACGCCGAAGGGGTCACTCGTGGTACCGCGGACCGATTCCGGATTCGTGCCGTCGCCGCTCCCAGCCGGTCGTATCATTCGTAGCGAGCGCCGTGGGGCACGGAGAGGTCTTCGGCAGAGACGACGAACTCGCCGCCGTCGCCGAGTTCGTCCGGGAAGCGGCCGCGTCGCCGGTCGCGCTGGTCATCGTGGGCGAGGCCGGGATCGGGAAGACGACGCTTTGGCGCGAGGCCGTCGCGTGCGCCGAACGCTCATCGTTTCGCGTCCTCACCTGCAGCCCGACCGAAGCCGAGACCTCGCTCTCGTTCGCCGGCATGGCCGACCTGCTGAACGACGTCCTCGACGACGTGCTGTCCGATGTGCCGGCGCCGCAGGCAGCGGCGCTCGAGGTCGCGCTTCGGCGACTGGACACCGAGCGGCCACCGGACCAGTTGTCCGTGAGGTCTGGCTTCCTCAACGCTCTCCGCGCGCTCTCGAAGGGATCTGCGCTCATGGTCGGAATTGACGACGTGCAGTGGCTCGACGCTCCGTCGCGGCTCGCCCTTGCGTTCGCGCTGCGCCGGCTCCGCGACGAGCGCGTCGCGTTCGTCGTCGCACGCCGTGGGGAGGCGACCGAAGAGCTCCCGCTCGGGCTCGACCGCGCCCACGCTGGCTTGCGCGTGAAACGACTCGACGTCGAGCCGTTGAGCCTCGGCGCGGTGCACGGCCTGCTCCGCTCCCGGCTCGGCTCGTCGTTCCCGCGACCGGTGCTCCGGAAGATCCATGAGGTCTCGGGCGGGAATCCCTTCTACGCGCTCGAGCTCGGCCGGGATCTCTCGCACCGCCCTCGGGAGCGCCGTCCTGATGAGCCGATCCACCTCCCTCGAACGCTCGACTCCCTCGTTCGCGACCGGCTCGAGTGCCTCCGTCCGGACACCGGCGACGTGCTCCTCGGGGCGAGCGCGCTCGCCGAGCCCGCGATCGACGTGCTCGATCGGGCGTACACACGGCGGCGCGTTCGCGCGGCGCTGGAGGAGGCGACGGCGGCGGGAGTCGTCACGATGAACCTGCAAGGCGTGACCTTCTCGCACCCGCTGCTCGCTTCCGCCTGCTACGGGTCGGCAACCGTGGATCGCCGCAGGCGGACCCATCTCCTACTTGCACGAGCGGTCGAGGATCCCGAGGAGCGTGCGCGTCACCTGGCGCTCTCGGCCGAGGGCGCTGACGAGGAGGTCGCAGCGGCACTCGAGGACGCCGCGCTACACGCCTCCGCTCGCGGTGCGCCGGAGACCGGCGCGGAGCTCGCGGAACTCGCGCTTGCACATACGCCGACGGAACCGAGCGCCGTTGTGGTTCGCAGAGAACTTCAGGCCGGTGACTACCACCTCATGTCCGGCGACGCCCGGAGTGCGCGCACCTGGTTCCAGGCGGCGCTCGGGCGGGCGGCGCCCGGCCCCGAGCGGGCCGACGCTCTCTTCCGTCTCGCCGATGCGGAAGACGACTCGGACACCACCGCGGAGCTCGCGGAGCAAGCACTGGCTGAGTCGCTCGCCGACCCTGCGCGGTCTGTCCGGATCCACCGCCTGCTCGCGTACGCCCACACGGCCGATGGTGCGCGCGGCAGGCTCGCACACGCGCGGAAGGCGCTCGAGCTCGCGGAGCTGGTCGGCGACGATGAGCTTCTCGTGAGTGCGCTGGCAATCACGGCAGAGCGTGAGTACGCGGTGGGACGTGTAGACCTTGCGGGCGAGCTGCTCGAGCGCGCGCTGGAGCTCGAGCCGCGGACCGCCGTCCGCCTCATCGACAGCCCGCGCATCACGGCCGCGCGTCGACTCCAGCACCTGGGCCGAGACGATGAGGCGCGGGGGCTGTTCGCGGAGCTCCTGGGGGACGCCGACGACCGAGGCGACGAGTGGGCTCGGCTCAGAATTCTCTGGAACCTGTCGTGGTTGGAGGTGGGCGTGGGTGCGTTCGAGGAGGCCGCCCGGCATGCGGACGAAGGCTTCGAGCTCGCCGACGCGGCTGACGTGAACGTTCAGCGGTTCCTCGTCGCGAAGGCCCGTATCGCCGCGTACCTCGGAGAAGTCGACAAGGCCAGGGCGGCCGCGGGGCGCGTGCTCTCAGCGGTCACGAGGGCCTGGGACCTGGATCGTGAACTTCACGCGGTGCTCGGCTTCCTCGAGCTCTCCCTCGGCGACCTGCGATCGGCCGACCGGCATCTGCGCGAGATTCCCGCCTCGATCCGAGGGTCTGTACCACCCCACGTCACGGGGTGGGCCAATCCGATCGAAGTCATGATCGGGCTCGGAGACCTCCAACCCGCCAGGGATCATCTCGCGAGCTACGAGCAGCTCGCCGGTGACTACGGTGTCCCGCTGGAGCTCGCTGCCGCTGCACGTTGCCGTGGCCTGCTCCTTGCGGTGGAAGGCGACCTGCCCGGCGCCCGGCGCGCATTCGATGCGGCGCTCGTCCAGCACGCCGAGGTGGACAACCCGTTCGAGCGGGCACGCACGTTGCTCTGCCAGGGGACGGCGCTGCGGCGTGCGAAGCGTCTGCGCGAGTCCAGGCGAGTGCTCCAGGAAGCGCTCGACGAGTTCGAGCGGCTCTCCGCTGCGCTCTGGGCGGAGAAAGCCCGCGCGGAGCTCGCCCGTATCGGGGGGCGCACGCGCTCGGGCGAGCTGACGGCGTCCGAGCGGCGGATCGCCGAGCTCGTGGCAGAGGGGCGCACGAACAGGGAGGTCGCAGCTGCGCTGTTCGTGACGCCGAAGACGGTCGAGACGAGGTTGTCCCGCATGTACGCGAAGCTCGGCATTCACTCGCGTACGGAGCTCGCGCGCCGGATGGTGGACGAGCAAAGAGTAGGGATTTCCTGACTTTCGTCCCGACCGCCTCGCTCCTAGCGTGCCGAGCATGTTCGAGCGCACCCGCAACCGACGTCGCTGGGCAAGGGCCTTGGCGACGATGACCTTGGCAGTAGGGCTGAGCGCGGTAGCGCCGGCCGGGTCACTGGGAACGAAAGGCCTCCCCGTGGGAGAGGCCCAGTTCATCTTCGGCCTTCCGGCCGGCAACTTCCCCGAGGGCATCGCACTCGACCGATCGGGAAACGTCTACCTCGGCAACCGCCGGCTCGAGGGAACCGACGTCACGTACGAGATCCTGAGGATCTCCCCAGAGAACGACGTCTCGACCCTCGCACTTCTCGGGACGGAGGCCGGATCCGACCCGACTGGACGCGGCCTGCTCGGCCTGGCGACGGATCCTCCCGGAAACGTGTACGCGGCGATCGTCTCGTTCGACCCGGCGCTGCACGGCGTGTGGCGGATCACTGCCGACGGATCGGAGCGCTCACGGCTTCAGGGCTCCGAGCAGATGGGCTTCCCCAACGCGCTCGCCTTCGATCCACGCGGCAACCTGTACGTGACCGACAGCTTCGACGGCGCCGTCTGGCGCTTCCCGCACAGCGAGAGCGGGTCGCTCTGGATCGAGCACGAGCTGCTCGAGCCGTTCCCGTTCGATCCGGCCGGGATCCCTCTCCCGGGAGCGAACGGGATCGCCTTCTCTCCGCCCAACCACCTGTACCTCGCGAACACGGAGAAGGGCCTGATCGCACATGTTCCCGTCAACCTTTCAGACGGCAGCGCGGGAGAGCCGACGCTGGTCGCGCAGGCGTTCGAACTCCTGACGGTCGATGGGCTCGCCGTCGACGCGACGGGCCAGATCCACGGCGCCATTCCGGCGTTCGTGGTTCTCGGGACATCCCCGCTCGTGCGCGTCGACCCGGCCACCGGCGACATCTCGACTGTCGATCCGAGCGAGTTCGGCGAGTTCGACGTGCCTCTCAGCCTGGCCTTCGGACGGGGTGCACGGGACCAGAAGAGCGTGTACGTCGCGAACGGCAACTTCCTCAACATTCCCGGTGGGCCGGGACCCGGGATTACCCAGGCGAACGTCGGGGTACCGGGCTTCCCCGTTTCGTAAGGTCGTGGGAACGAAGACACCGACTCGAGTAGCGCCTTCCCCCGATCGACGTGACAGCCGTGCGGGTCGAGACGGTGGCTCGGTTCGATGCCTGGCGGGATGAGCTGCCGGGAGGGATCGCGTTCGGCGCCGGGGGCACGATGTACGTCGGCCTCGCCCTCCTCGGCGAGATCAGGCGTCTCGAGCTCGATGGATCGTGGTCGACGGTCTTCCGGGTCGATCCCGGAAAGGGAGGGCCTGGGATCCTGGGC
>JBOHBB010000310.1:0-3917 GCA_050698135.1 Gaiellaceae bacterium | reverse complement strand
GTTCACTGTCCCCCGGACAGGCGGCCGTGCTTCGCCGAAGACCTCGCGGGGGTCGAACGGGATGTCGACGAAGTTGCCGGGCCCGCGGCGCTTGAGCTCAGCCAGAAACCGAGGCACTGGGCGACCGCACGAGCGCCTGCTCGAGATCCTCGATCAGGTCGTCCCCCGACTCGATCCCGACGGAGAGGCGGATCAGGTTCTTCGGCGTCGCGAACGGTGCGTCCGCGGTGGAGGCGTGCGTCATCCGGGCCGGGTGTTCGATCAGGCTCTCGACACCGCCGAGGCTTTCCGCCAGCAGGAAGATCCTTGTCCGCGCGACGAGCTCGACGGCCTCGTCCTCGGACCCGACGAGGAACGAGACCATCCCGCCGAAGTCGTCCATCTGACGCGCGGCGATCTCGTGGCCGGGATGGCCGGGCAGGCCCGGGTAGAGCACCGACTCGACGGCATCGTGCTCCGCGAGGTACTCCGCGACCCGGCGCCCGTTCTCGGAGTGCTTCTGCATCCGGATCGCGAGCGTCTTGACACCGCGGAGGACGAGCCAACAGTCCATCGGGCCCAGGATGGCGCCGAGCGACTTCTGAAGGAAGTACAGGCGCTCCGCGACCGTCGGGTCGCTCGTTGCGACGAAGCCGCCGACCATGTCGGAGTGGCCGCCGAGGTACTTCGTCAGCGAGTGGAGGACGACGTCGGCGCCGAGGTCGAGCGGGCGCTGGAGGTACGGGGTCGCGAACGTGTTGTCGACGACGACCATCGCCCCGACCTCGTGCGCCGCCTTGGCAGCCGCTGCGATGTCGACGACGTTCAGAAGCGGGTTCGTCGGTGTCTCGAGCCAGACGATCCGCGTCTGCTCGTCAATGTGCTCGGCGAGCGACGAGTTGATCGTGTCCACATCGAGGAACTCGAACGAGTAGCCCTTGGGCTCGTACACCTGGGTGAAGAGCCGGTAGACGCCGCCGTAGACATCGTTGACGCAGACGACCTTCTCGCTCGGGTGGACGAGGTGCATGAGCGTCGTCGTGGCCGCGATTCCGGAGGCGTACGCGGCGCCGAACTCCGCGTTCTCGAGAGAGGCGAGGCAGACCTGCAGCGCGGTGCGCGTCGGGTTCGCGACCCGCGCGTAGTCGTAGCCCTTGTTGACACCGACCGCGTCCTGCACGAACGTCGACGTCTGGTAGATCGGCACGGTGACCGAGCCGGTCGCGGGATCCGGCTCCTGGCCGTCGTGGATCGCTCTGGTCTCGAATTCCACTAGGCGTCGATGGTATCGGCGCCGAGAAACGCGGCGAGCGAGCGGAGCGTTTTGTCGAGCGGTACCTCTTTCTTGCCGGGCTCCCACCAGATGCCGTTCACGCGCAGGACACCGGTCTTGCGGTCGAAGACCGGCTCGATCCGCCCGACGATGTCGTCGCCGCGCAGGATCGGCAGGACGTAGTAGCCGTACTCGCGTTTCGCCTTCGGCACGTACATCTCGAGCCGGTAGTGGAAGCCCCACAGCGCCTCGGCACGGTTGCGGTCGTGGACGAGACGGTCGAAGGGGGACAGGAACGTGACATCGTTCCCGACGGGCCGTGCGTCGGCCTCCGGGTGCGCGAGCAAGCGCCCCCTCTCGAGCTTCACGCCGAGCGAGCGGAACCGCTTCTCCTCGCGGGCCTGTCGTGCAGCGGCGGCAGGCACGGTCTCGTCCTTCGGGTAAACGCGCTCCGCGAGATCCCACAGACGGTGGGTTCCGTCCCGGCCGGCCACGGCGATGAAGCCGCGCTGGTGCAGGAGCTCGAGCATCCACATAAGTTGAGCTCGTGTACCCCACCAGACGGTTCGCTCATGGAACCGCGCGTCCGTGTGCGCGAGCTCACGTGAAGGCAGCGGGCCGCGCCGCTTCAGCTCACGGAGGACATACCGTCGGAGCGTCGACTGCTCCTTCAAGAACTCCATAGCCCATTGGTCGCGCATGGTGCGGCGCCAGCGTTCGCGCATCTGCGCCCGAATGAGCGGGAGATCCTCACGCGGCCAGATGAACGCGTTCCACTCGTAGAGCTTCCGCTGCACGAGCAACCGGTCGAGCTCGGCCCGGTCATATGGCCCCAGTCGGCTCCACAGGATGAGGTACTGCGGCGGCGCGACCGACGAGATGGGGTCGATCTGGAGGAAGCCGAGCCGGCGTACCGTGTCCAGGACGCCGTCCGCCGAGCCGTCCAGGAGCTGCGCGCGTACCGCGATCCTCCGCGCCTCGTCCTGCGTAACCTCGACCCCTGTGGCGGAGCTCATCGACTTCGTACTCTCGCAACTCCCGCCGCCGCCGCGCCGCGTGCTCGAGGTCGGCTGCGGCGAGGGCGAGGTCGCGCTCGCTCTTGCCGCCGCGGGCTACGAGGTGGTCGCGATCGATCCCGAGGCGCCGGACGGCCCGATCTTTCCAGAGGACCACGATCGAGGCGCTCGACGAACCAGGCCCATTCGACGCGGTTTTCGCCAGCCTCTCGCTCCACCACGTCCACGACCTCGGCGCAGCGCTCGACAAGCTCGTCCGCCTCCTGCGCGGCCTACTGATCCTGAACGAGCACGCGTGGGACCGCCTCGACCCGATGACGCCCGAGTGGGAGGAGGAGCACGAGGGTCTGCACGGCTACGGAGCGATGAGGGCCGAGCTCGACGCGCGGTTCGAGGAGCAGTTCTTCGAATGGCGGCCGTACCCGGTCGACGGGGTCGACGTCCCAGGCCTGGGCTTTCGCTACGTCGGCGTTCCCCGCTAGCGCCAGAAGCGGGCCGCCCGGTCGGGGTGCGGCATCCCGCTGGCCTCGATCGCTCCGATCACTGCACCGGCGTCGAACGGGACCCGCCGGAACTCGAAACCCACTCCCGAGCCGTTGACGGTCAGCACCGCATACTCCGCGCACGGGTCGGTGCGGAAGCTCTCCTCCGGCTGGTGGTGGTCGTACGCGAGGCCGACGCTGCCCGGGTTCACGTAGTAGCGGTCACCGAGGCGGCGCGCCCACTGCTGGTGCGTATGTCCACCCGCGAGCACCGTCGCGTCGACGGCGGCGAAGGGCTCGCGAAACGCCTCCTCGTCCATCCACGGGCCGACGATCTCGTCGCGCGAACGCGGCGTACCGTGGAAGGCGAGCAGCGAGCTATCGCCGCCTACGTCGAGCTCGACGGTCGGATGGAAGCTCCGGTGGAAGTCGAGCTGCTCTTCCGAGAGCTGCGCCTGCGACCAGCGGGCAGTCTCGAGCTGAGCCTCTGTCGCGGGCTCGTCGCCAGGGTCAAGTGTGAGCAGGAAGTGGTCGGAGTTGCCCATCACGGCAGGGCAGTCGAGATCGCGCAGCCGCTCCAGGCACTCCGCCGGTTGCGGGCCTCCCTGGGCGTGGTCGCCTAAGCAGACGACGATGTCGACCCGCTGCTCGTCGAGGTCGGCGAGAAACGCGTCGAACGCGACCGCGTTTCCGTGGACGTCCGAGAAGAGCGCGACTCGCAACTAGCGGTTGTGGGCCAGGTACTCGAGCAGGTCTGTGCGGGTAAGGACGCCGACCGGCCGGCCCGCCTGGGCCACGACGACGGCGTTCGTCCGGCCGCTGAGCGTGGAGAAGACCTCGTCGAGAGGCTCGCCGGCGTCGATCGCGGCGAGCGGCGGCTGCATCGCGGACACCACGTCCTCGTGCAGCGCGTCGGGGTTCTTGAAGACGCGGTCGAGGAGGTCGCGGTCCTGGAGCGAGCCGATCACGTCGGCCAGCGAGTCGAGGTCCCCGTCGCGGACGACCGGCAGCTGCGAGATCGAGTAGCGCTGCATCACGTCGATCGCCTCGCCGACCTTCTGGTGCGACGAGATCGTGATCAGGTCGGGCACCTCGGCCTCTTCGACCCGCTTCGAGCGGAGCAGCTCCTGCACGGTCGGGAGCGGCGCTGCGCGCTCGACGAAGCCG
>JBOHBB010000309.1:0-13985 GCA_050698135.1 Gaiellaceae bacterium | reverse complement strand
GGCCGAGGACGTCGAGCGCCGGAAAGGCGTGCTCGGCAGGAGCTCCGCTCAGGTCAAGGTCGTTTCCCAGATAGGCCGACAAGCCCGCGGCGCCCGCGAAGATCGTGAGCGCGAGCCCGGACACGATCTGGTTCGAGCGAAGCGTGATGACGAGGAAGGCGTGGATCAGCGCCATCGCGGCGCCCGCGACGGCAGCGACACTCAGGGCGAGCGCGAGCGACGCGGACGACGCGACGTCGAAGTGCTGGACGGCCCAGAACCCCATAACCGCGCCGACCAGCATCATTCCCTCCACGCCGAGATTGAGGACGCCGGAGCGCTCCGCGAGGAGCTCGCCGAGCGCCGCGAAGAGGAGCGGCGTCCCGTACAGCACCGCCGCGGCTCCGATCACGACGAGGAAGCTCTCATTGACCCCGCTCGCCACGAGCCCGCAGGTCACGAGGCCACCTCTGCGGCGACGTCGTCCGGCGAGGGCCCCCTCGTCGCGCGCCCGAAGCGAACCCTGTACCGCACGAGCACCTCGCCGCCCAGCGCGCAGAACAGGATCAGCCCCTGCATGACGCCGACGAGGCCGGCCGGGAAGTCCGCACCCTGGAGTGTGAAGCCGGCGTTCTGCAGCCCGCCGATGAAGAACCCGACCGGCACGACGGCGATCGGGTTGTAGCGGGCGAGCGCCGCCACCACGATCCCGGTGTAGCCGTAGAACGAGCTCTGCAGGCCCGTGGGGTCGATCTGGTATGCGAAGTCCCCCTCGAAGCTCGCCCCGCCGAGCCCCGCGGCGCCCCCGGAGATGCACATGACGGCGAGGATCTTGCGCCGAAGACGCATCCCGGCAAACCGCGCCGTCCGCGCCGAGTCCCCGATCACCTGCAGCTCGAAGCCGAAGCGCGTCCGCGAGTAGAGGGCCCAGAGGGCGAACGCGACGACGATCGCCAGCATGAACCCGAGAGGCACGAGGATCCCGCCCGCCGCGCCGATCGTGGCGCTCGGCCACTTCGCCTCCTCCGGGATGGCCTTGCCGAGCGGGAACGTCTGCCCCTCGAACGACTCGACGTCGCGCCAGTAGGAGTGACTGTCGATGATCAGGTACGTCAGCAGCAGGCCTGCGACGTAGTTCAGCATCAACGACGTGATGATCTCGTTCGTGTGCGCGAACGCCCGGAGGATCGCGGGGATCGCCGCCCACGCGGCGCCCGCGAGCGCGCCTGCCGCAACCATGGCCGCGATGTTGAGCGTCGTCGAGTCGACGCCCAGGTCGCCGAGATAGAGCGCGATCCCGACCGCCGCGATCGCGCCGAGATAGAACTGCCCCTCGCCGCCGATGTTGTAGAGCTGCATCCGGAACGCTGCGGCTGCGGCCAGGCCGGTGAACACGATCGGGGTCGCGAACACGAGCGTCGACGTGAGCGCGCCGTCGGCGAAGAACGCGGAGTCGAACAGCCGGCGGTACGTCGCCGCCGGGTCGTGACCGGTCGCGAGAAGGACGATCGCCATCAGGACGAAGGCGAACGCGATGGAGCCGACGGGGACGGCCACGAGGAGCCAGCGCGGCTGCCCGAGCCTGCGCTCGAGCCTCATGCCTCGCCTCCGGCCATCAGGTACCCGATCTCCTCGATCGTCGCCGTCCGGGCGTCGACCTCACCGCGCACCTCGCCCTCGTACATCACGAGGACCCGGTCGGCGAGCGCGAGGATCTCCTCGAGATCCTCGCTGATCATGAGCACCGCGAGACCGTTTGCGGCCGCCTCGCGGAGATGGGCGTGGACGGTCTCGATCGCCCCGACGTCAAGTCCCCTGGTCGGCTGACCCGCGACGAGCACATGGGGCTCGCCCTCGAACTCCCTCCCGAGCACGAGCTTCTGGAGGTTGCCTCCGGAGAGGTTCCGGACCGGCGTGTCTGGACCCGGCGCCTGCACGTCGTAGCGGCGCATGAGGGAGACGGCGAGGTCGCGCACGCGTCGCAGCAGGAGGAGCGGCCCGCGCGAGAGGGGAGGAGCCCGGTAG
This sequence comes from Gaiellaceae bacterium, assembly GCA_050698135.1. GTDB lineage: Bacteria > Actinomycetota > Thermoleophilia > Gaiellales > Gaiellaceae > GMQP-bins7. The sequence goes on along the minus strand of JBOHBB010000309.1, from coordinate 11,981 downwards.
CTCTTCAGCGCAGCATTCGTCGCGACGCTCAGGCTGGGCGCAAGACCCGTCCCGAGCCGGTCCTCCGGCACGTAGGCGACACCGGCCGCGATCGCTGACCGCGGGTCGCCGGGACGAAGGTCGTGTCCCCCGACGCGGACCGCACCCGACTCCAGGTTGCGGATGCCGGCGACGGCCTCGGCGAGCTCGCGCTGCCCGTTCCCGGCGACGCCTGCCACGGCGACGGTCTCCCCCGCCCGGACCTCGAGCGATACACCCTTCAGCGCCAGGCCGCCACGGTCGCCCATGACACTGACGTCCTGGACCTCGAGCATCACGTCCCCGACCGGCGACCTGCGCTCGAGCCGCTGGTCGGCGGCGATCTCCCGCCCGACCATGAGCGCGGCGAGCGAGCGCTGCGTCGAGCCGGCCGCCGGCACGGTCGTGACCTTCGCGCCCGCGCGGAGGACCGTCACGCGGTCCGCCACCGCCATCACCTCGTGCAGCTTGTGGGTGATGACGATCACCGAATGTCCTTCGCGCGCCATGATCCGGAGGGTCTCGAAGAGCCCTTCGGCCTCCTGAGGGGTGAGGACCGCCGTCGGCTCGTCGAGCACCAGGACGTGCGAGCCGCGGAAGACGGCCTTCACGATCTCCACGCGCTGCTGCTCGCCGACCGAGAGCTGCCAGATGCGCGCGTCGGGATCGACGTGCATCCCGAGCGACTCGGACACCTCGCGTATCTGCCGGCGACCCGACTTCTGGTCCAGCCAGAAGCGGGGCGTGTGCCAGCCGAGCAGGACGTTCTCGGCGACCGTGAGCGGCTGCACGAGCCGGAAGTGCTGGTGCACCATGCCGATCCCCGCCTCGATCGCGTCACGCGGCCGCTCGAAGCGCACAGGCCTGCCGTTGAGCTCGATCTCGCCCTCGTCCGGGCGGTACAGGCCGGCGAGGACGTTCATCAACGTCGTCTTCCCGGCGCCGTTCTCGCCCAGCAAGGCGTGCACCTCGCCCGCCGTAGCCTCGAAGTCGATCCGGTCGTTGGCGAGAACGCCCGGGAACCGCTTCGTGATCTGCCGCATCGACACGGCAGGGAGCGGAGAGGCGCCGGTCCCACCGGCGCCTCTCGCTTCGTCGTCTTGCAGGAGAGGTGGTGTCGCCTCTCCCATGCGTCTAGCCCTTCGGGCTTCCGATCACGCCCTTGACGAGCCAATCCATGCCGTAGAGGTACTTCACCGTGAGCTTCTTGCCCTTCGGAACGCGCAGCTTCCCCTTCTGGTCGTAGAGGGGACCCGTGAACTCATAGAACGTGCCGTTGATCAGACCCTTCCTCTTCGCAGCGATCGCGGCCTTCGTCTTCGCGCTGACCTTCGGGCCGTACGGGGCGAGGTCGGTGAAGCCGTCCTTGATCGAGCCGTAGTAGAAGCCGGTCTTCCACGTACCGTTCAGCGCCGCTCTCACACGCGGGACGTAGTAGACGCCCCAGTCATATATGGCCGCGGTGAGCCACGAGTTGGGCGCAAACCTCTGCGAGTTCGAGTTGTACCCGACCCACGGGATCTTCTTCGACTCCGCGACCTGTCCGGTCGCAGGGGTATCGACGTTCTGTCCGAGGACGTCCACTCCCGCGGCAACGAGGCTCTGGGCGGCCTTCGTCTCCTTCTCAACGTCGACCCAGTCGTGAGTCCAGACCAGCCGTACCTTCGCGCCCGGGTGCATCAGCCGTGCACCCAGAGCGAAGGCGTTCGCGTGACGGATCACTTCCGGAATCGGGAACGGCACCACGTAGCCGATCAAACCCTTCTTCGTCGCTGCACCGGCAGCCATGCCCGAGAGATAGATCGAGTCCTCGCTGGCGCCGAAGTACTCGGCGAGATTCTTCGTCACGGTCGTGCCGGTGGCCATCTCGAACTTGACGTCCGGATGCTTTCTCGCCTCGCTCACGACGCACGCCTGGAAGCCGAACGAGGTCGCGAAGATGAGCTCGTTCCCATCGCGGATGAGGCTCTCGATCACCTGACACGTCTGCGGCCCCTCCGGGACCAGCTCCTTGTAGGTCGTCTTCACCTTGGAGCCGAGCGCCTTCTGGACCGCAAGTCGTCCCCGGTCGTGTGCCTGCGACCAGCCGCCGTCGTTGTGCGGCCCGACATAGATCCATGCCGCCTTGAACGTCGACTGCTCGGACCTCGCGGAGCCCGTGGCAGCAACGACGAGACCGATCGCGGCAAGCACGACGGCGAGCCCTGTCAGTGCGTGCTTCCTTCTCATCTCTTCCCTCCGTTCACTGCACGAAAAGACGATCCGACTATAGGGGAGCCCGCGGGAGCGGGAATCCGTGGGGAGTACGGACGAGCGTGCGGCACCGTACTAGGCTTTCGCGCAATGGAACGCCTGCGTCGCCGCCTGGCCGTCGCGCGCGGCGACGAGCCCGCCGACCTCGTCGTGCGCGGCGGCCGGGTCCTGTCCGTCTTCACGAAGGAGTGGCTCGAGGCGGACGTCGCGATCGCCGACGGGGTCGTCGCCGGCCTCGGGGACTACGAGGGGCGGGAGGAGCTCGACGCATCGCGGAGCTGGGTCGTGCCCGGCTTCATCGACGCCCATATGCACCTCGAGTCGACGAAGCTCCTCCCCGATGAGTTCGCGCGGCTCGTGCTGCCGATGGGGACGACGGCCGTCGTCGCCGACCCGCACGAGCTTGCCAACGTGCTCGGCACCGACGGCGTGCACTGGCTCCTCGACGCGTGCGAGGACCTCCCGCTCGACTTCTATTTCATGGCGTCGTCGTGCGTTCCCGCATCGCCGTTCGAGTCACCGCGGCGGCCGCTGTCCCCCGGCGACCTCGAGAGCCTGCTGCGGCGCAGGCGCGTGCTCGGCGTCGCCGAGATGATGAACTTCCCCGGCGTCATCGCGGGGGAGGAGTCGGAGCTCGCGAAGCTCTTCCTGGAGGAGCGCGAGCACGTCGACGGCCACGCACCGGGGGTGGTCGGGAAGCAGCTGAACGCGTACGTGTCGGCCGGGATCCGCTCCGATCACGAGGCACTCACGCTCGAGGAGGGGCGCGAGCGGTTGCGGGCGGGGATGTGGCTGCTCGTCCGGGAGGCGTCCATGGCACGCAACCTGCAGGCGCTCCTGCCCCTCGTCCAGGAGTTCGGCACCAACCGCATCGCGTTCTGCACCGACGATCGCGATCCGGAGGATATCGCCGAGAACGGGCACATCAACGACATGGTTCGAAAGGCCGTCGCGTTCGGAATCGCCCCCGAGGACGCACTCGTCCTCGCGTCGCACAACGCCGCGCTCTGGCACGGTCTCGACCAGCTCGGCGCGGTCGCGCCCGGCTACCAGGCCGACCTGCTCGTCCTCCCCGACCTCGAGCAGTTCCAGCCCTCGCTCGTCCTCAAGCGCGGACACGAGGTCCACGAGGTGCCCCATCCCGAGGTGCCCGAGTGGGTGAAGCACTCGGTCCGCATCCGACCCGTCTCGGCAGCTGACTTCCGGATCCCCTGGAGCGGCGGCGACGCACACGTCATCGGGCTCGTCCCGGATCAGGTGGTCACCGAGTCCCTCGTCGACAGGCCGACCGCCGCCGAGGGCCTCGCGGTCGCGGATCCCGGACGCGACCTCGTGAAGATCGCCGTCGTCGAGCGCCATCTCGGTACCGGCCGGATCGGTCATGGGTTCGTGCGGGGATCCGGCCTCGGCCACGGGGCGCTCGCGTCGTCGGTCGCCCACGACGCGCACAACATCGTCGTCGTCGGCGTGAGCGACGAGGACATGGCCGCCGCCGTCACGCGTCTCGCCGAGATCGGCGGCGGCATCGTCGCCGTCGAGAACGGCACGGTCCGCGCCGAGCTGCCGCTCGTCGTGGCGGGACTGCTCGCGGACGCGCCCCTCGCCGAGGTGATCGAGCGCAGCCTGGCGTGCAACGACGCCGCCAGGGAGCTCGGCTGGACCGGCGCGACACCGTTCCTCACGCTCGCGTTCCTCGCATTGTCGGTCATCCCGAGCCTGAAGATCACCGACCGCGGCCTCGTGGACGTCGACCGATTCGAGCTCGTCCCGCTGGCGGTGGATGCGGTGCCTGCATGAGCACGCTCTACGCGGGTGGCTGGATCGTCACCTGCGACGACGGAGGCACCGAGCACACGTCCGGCTGGCTGCTCGTCGAAGACGGTGTCGTGCAGGAGGTCGGCGACGGCGACGAGCCTGCTGCGGACGAACGCGTCGACCTCGGGGCCACGGTGGTCACGCCGGGCCTCGTCAACACCCACCACCACTTCTACCAGACCCTCACCAGGGCTCGGGCCCAGGAGGCCGATCTCTTCACGTGGCTTCGTGAGCTCTACCCGGTATGGGCAGGCGTCGACGCCGAGGCCGAGTACGCGGCGGCCCGAACGGGCCTCGCCGAGCTTGCGCTCTCGGGTTGCACGACCGCCTTCGACCACCACTATGTCTTCCCGGAAGGTCGGGACGGCCTCATCGAGGCCGAGGTCCAGGCTGCACGGGAGCTCGGAGTGCGCATCGTCGCCGCGCGGGGCTCGATGGACCTCGGGAGGTCGAGCGGCGGCCTCCCGCCGGACGAGCTCGTCGAGGAGCCGGACGCCGTGCTCGCCGACACGGAGCGGCTCGCAAAGGAGCTCCACGAGCCCGGGCCCGGCGCGCGCGTCCAGATCGCGGTCGCCCCGTGCTCTCCCTTCTCCGTCACCCGTCGGCTCATGCAGGAGTCGGCCGAGCTCGCACGCCGGCTCGACCTCCCGCTCCACACGCACCTGGCCGAGACGCTCGAGGAGAGCGCCTACTGCATGGAGCTCTACGGCTGCACGCCCGTCGAGTACCTGACCGACGTCGGGTGGATCGGAGCCGACGTGTGGTGCGCCCACTGCGTCCACCTCTCGGCGGACGACGTCGCGGACTTCGCGTCGAGCGGCACGGGTGTCGCGCACTGCCCGACCTCGAACCTGCGGCTCGGCGCGGGAATCGCCCCGGCGTGGGAGCTCGTCGAGGCCGGAGCGCGGGTCGGCCTCGGCGTCGACGGATCGGCCTCGAACGAGCGCAGCGACCTCCTCTTCGAGGTGAAGCAGGCGCTCCTCCTCGCGCGCATTCGGGGTGGGCCTGCCGCGCTGACCGCCCGTCAGGCTTTGCGGCTCGGGACCCGCGGCGGCGCGGACGTCCTCGAGCGGGACGACATCGGCTCGCTCGAGCCCGGCAAGCAGGCCGACTTCGCGGTGTGGCGCACGGATTGCCTCGAGCTCGCCGGCGCGGCGGACCCCGTCGCGGGCCTCGTGCTCGCCGCACCACATCGCGTGGACCGGCTCGTCGTCGGAGGCGAGGACGTCGTCCGCGGCGGCGCGCTCGTCTACGCCGACGAGGCGGAGATCGCCCGCGAGCAGCGAGCGCAGGCGCGGAGGTTCGCGAGCGGATGAGCGTTTCGATCTCGACGCACGTGCTCGACACGGGAACGGGCAAGCCCGCGGTAGGGGTGCGCGTCGAGCTGTGTCGCGAGAGCGACGTCGTCGCCTCCGGCGAGACGGACGCCGACGGCCGCGTCCCGGTGCTCGCCGCAGACCTCGAGCCCGGCCGCTACGAGATCGTCTTCTGGCCGCCGTCGCCGTACTTCACCCGGGTGGAGCTCGAGGTCGAGCTCGGCTCGGGGCACCACCACGTCCCGCTGCTCGTCTCGCCCTACGGATGCGCGACCTACCGCGGCAGCTGACCGCGGAGGAGCTGGCCGGCCTCTTCGAGGGGAGGACGGCGCTCGTCGAGCGGCTCGCCGCGATCGACGACCCGCTCGGACGCGCGGACGAGATCGTCGCCGAGCTCACGGACGAGGAGAAGGTGGAGGCGCTCGCCGCACACCCCGCGATCGGTGCGCGAAGGCTCTCCCCCCGCTCGGCCGCCGAGCAGGGCACCGACGCCGACCCTGCCGTGCTCTCGGAGCTCTCGTACCTGAACCAGGTCTACGAGGAGAAGTTCGGGTTCCGCTTCGTCGTCTTCGTCGCCGGTCGACGGAAGCGGGAGATCCTCGAGGTGCTGCGCGCGCGGATCGCCCGGAAACGCGAGGAGGAGCTCGACACGTGCTGCAGAGAGCTCGTCGCGATCGCGAGGGACCGGTGGACCCGTACCTGAGGGACGTCCTCGACGTCGTCCTGCGGATGCTCCACGTGACCGCCGGGATCGCGTGGATCGGCGCCTCGTTCTACTTCGTCCGCCTCGACCTCTCGCTGCGGCCGCCGAAGCGGGCCGAAGACGCCGAAGCCGGCGTCGCTGGCGAGTTCTGGGGTGTCCACGGCGGCGGGCTCTACCACTCCCAGAAGTACCGGCTCGCCCCGGCCGAGATGCCCGAGCCACTCCACTGGTTCAAGTGGGAGGCGTACACGACCTGGCTGTCCGGCTTCGCGCTGATGGTCGTCCTCTACTACTTCGACGCGGGACTCCGGCTCGTGGACCGCGACGCCGCCGACCTCGACGAGTGGCAGGCCATCGCGCTCAGCCTCGCCGGCATCGCGCTCGCGTGGATCGCCTACGACGTGCTCTGTCGCACCGTCGGGCGGCGGAGCCAGGCCGCCCTCGCCGTCGTCGGCACCGCTCTCGTCGCGCTCGCCGCGTGGGGAGCGAGCGAGCTCTTCGCGCCTCGCGCCGCCTACCTGCAGGTGGGCGTGATGCTAGGGACGATCATGGTCGCGAACGTCCTCCTCGTAGTCATCCCGGCGCACCGGAAGCTCGTCGCCGCGTTGGAGGAGAAGCGCGAACCGGACCTGGCGCCGCTCCTCGAGGCGAAGGACCGCTCCGTCCACAACAACTACCTCACGCTCCCGGTGCTCTTCACGATGCTCGCCGGGCACTTCGCGTTCGTCTACTCCGCCGACGAGGCCTGGGTCGTCTTCGTCGCGATCGCCGCGCTCACGGCGCTGATCCGCGTCTTCTTCAACCGCTGGCACGCGGGGCAGCGCGCGTGGTGGATCCCCGCGGTCGCCGCTGTCGGAGTCGTGGGCCTCGCCCTCTGGCTGCAGCCCGAGGAAGCCGGCAGCGACGTCAGAGGCCCGGTCGCGTTCGAGGTGATCGAGCCTGTCATCGCGGAGCGCTGTGCGCCCTGCCACTCAGGTGCCTCGGCGCCGCTCGGCGTCCGTTTCGAGACACGCGAGCAGATCGAGGCACGAGCCGTCGACATCCGGCGCATGGTGGTGGAGACGAGGGCGATGCCACCAGGAAACACGACAGGGATGACCGAGGAGGAGCGCGAGCTGCTCGGAGCATGGATCGCTCAGTCGAGATAGTCGAGGAGGCTGCAAACCGGCTGCGCGAGCTCGAGCCGGATCTGGTGGCGGTTCTCGTCTACGGCAGCTTCGCCCGTGAGGAAGCCGAGGAAGGAAGCGACCTCGACCTGCGCGGGCTGACCGAGACCGAGGAACCCCGAGATCGGTACCGGATGTGGTTCGAAGAGCGTCCGGACGCGCCACCACTTCACGTATCGACGAGCGCCGAGCGCTTGGATGCATGGCTCGAGCGACGCACCGCGCCCGAGTGGTGGACGTTCGGGTTCCCAGCACGACAGGTCCTCCGATACGTGTGGGCTACAGATGGCGCACGACGCAGGCTCGGGCCCGACCCGAGCTTCGATGTGCCGGCCGGCGAGCCCGAGCTCGAGGACTTCGTCGAGTACGTCGGCAAGGTGCGGCGCAGCGCGAGCCGGGGGGACCTCCTGGGGGCGCGACTCTTCGCGCAGGGAGTGGGGCTCCTCGCCCCACGGCTCCTTCGCGATCTGAACGACGACGTGGTCGTGCACGATCGCCGAGAGGCGCTCGACGCCGCCCTCTCGCTCCGCACTGCCCCGGACGGATACGGAACCGACCTGAGGACCGTCCTCGGCCTCGCGGAGGCCCGGGACGAGATGGTCGTCGACGCGGCATTGCGGCTCGGGCGTGGGCTCCTCGCCTTCCTCCGCGAGCGCAGCCCCCAGGTCGACAGGCAGCCCGACATCGCGGGCTACCTCGCCGACAGCACACTCGAACGACATCTCGGCTTCGTGGACTAGGGTGCCCGCCATGCTCGCGATCACAGCCGGGAGCTTCACGTTCAGCGCACGCTTCGAGAAGGAGGCCGCGCCCGAGACGGTCGCCGCCTTCCGACGCATGCTCCCGCTCGAGTCGAAGCTAATCCACGTGCGCTGGTCGGGCGAGGGCGGCTGGATCCCCATGGGCGACCTGGACGTCGGCATCGGCTCCGAGAACGCCACGCGCTACCCGAGCCCCGGCGAGCTGATCTTTTACCCGGGCGGCGTGAGCGAGACGGAGCTCCTGCTCGCGTACGGCTACGTCGCGTTCGCCAGCAAGGCGGGAGCGCTCGCCGGGAACCACTTCGCGACGATCGTCTCCGGGAACGAGAACCTGCGCGAGCTCGGGCGCCGCATGCTCTGGGAGGGCGCCCAGGACATCTCGTTCAGCGAGACCTGAGCCGGCTCAGGCTCGACGTCAGCACGTCGAGTGCGAGCGCGACGTCCTCGTCGGAGGAGAGCTCGTCCGGGGAGTGGCTCACGCCCTCGTTCAGGCTGCGGACGAAGAGCATCCCCGATTCGACACCGGCCGCGGCGAGGATCCCGGCGTCGTGGCCTGCTCCTGAGGCGAGCTCGACGACCGGCAGCCCGCGGGAGGCGATCTCGTCCGCCAGCGCCTCGCGAGCGCGGGCGCTCATCGCGATCGGCTCCGTCCGCTGGGCGGGCTCGACACCGATCGCGGCGACGAGCCGGTCGAGCATCGCAACGTCGGGAGCCCGCGCGTCGACCGAGACGCGAACGCGGCCGGGAATGACGTTGGCCCCGCCCGGCTCGACCCCCACCTGCCCCACCGTCGCGACGGAACCCTCGAGCGCACGCGCGGCGTCGCGGATCTCGAGGATCGCCTCGGCGGCATCGACGAGCGCGTCCGCGCGGCCCGCCATCGGCGTCGTCCCCGCGTGACCCGCACGCCCCGCGAACACGAGCTCGCCGCGCGCGTAGCCGACGATGCCGGTGACGACTCCGAGCGGCGCCCCGGCCGTCGCTAGCACGGGCCCCTGCTCGACGTGGAGCTCGAGGAACACCGAGGGGAGGGCACTGCCGGACACGCAGAGCGCCCGGCTGCCTATGCAGCCGACCTCCTCGCCCCGGAAGGCGACGACCGTCCCGACGCCCGCCCGCTCGACCGCCTCGATCGCGGCGACCACACCCAGCGCGCCGTCGAACCGGCCTCCCTGCGGCACCGAGTCGAGGTGCGATCCGACCCAGATGTCCGGACGCTCCCCCGAGCGACCGAGCAGGTTCCCGGTCGCGTCGGTCACGACCTCGAGCCCGGCCTCGCGCATCCATCCGGCCACGCGCTCGAACGCCTCGTCCTCAGCCGCGCTCGGGTGAGGACGGTTGGCACCCGGGCCGCCGCCGATCGCATAGAGCTCGTCGAGCCGCTCGAGGATCCGCACGCGAGGAGCCTAGTGGCCGCGCAGGGAGCCCAGTGCGAGCCAGCCGGCGAGCGGGAAGAGCGCGGCGAGGCCGAACGCGGCGCGCCACGACGTCGCGGACACGGACGCGGCGAAGAGCAAGGGTGCCGCGACGCCCGCTCCGCCGATGACCGTCTGCTGGAAGCCGAGAGCGGCGCCGCTTCGCAACGGGCCTGCGAGCTCCGCAGCCGTGGTGAACGACAGGCCGTTCCAGGCCATCGAGAGGCCCCCCGCCAGCGCGAGAGCCGGGACGAGTAGCCAGGTCGGGCCGCCCGCGAGGATCGCGATGACGACGAGCGCCGCGGCGACTGCGAGCCCGACGCCCCGCAGGAGGCCGACACGATGGCCCAGGACGTCGGACCACCGCCCGCCGCCGATCCGGAAGATCGCACCGAGCACCTGCGACGCCGCAATGACGAGCGCCGCGCGGCTCCCGGAGAAGCCGTGCTCGTCGTGGAGGAAGAGGACGCCGAACCCGAGCACCGCGACCTGGGCGTAGAGATACAGCCCGCCGCTCACGGAGAGCCTCCAGAGCCTCGTGTCGCCGAGCGTGCGCAGGATCGTCGCGGCCTCGAGCTCGTGCTCCGCCTTGCGGTCGCGGAGCACGAGCACGCCGACGAGAGCGCCCAGGCCGCAGAAGGCAGCGAGGAAGAGGAAGGCCGCCTTCGAACCCCCTGCGCTCGCGAGCGCGGGGAGCGCTAGCGCCGCGACGAACGCGCCGGCGGGGATCGCCGTCTGGCGGACGCCGAGTGCGAGCCCGCGCTCGTTGGCCGCGAACCAGTGCATGACCGCACGACCGCTCGCGGCGTTGGTGCTCGCCCCTGCCGCCCCCGCGGCGCCGAGGAGGACGAGGAGGACGGTGAACGTCGTCGCGTAGGCGGCACCCGCGAGGCACAGCGCACAGAGGCCGATTCCGAGCGACAGCACCGCCCGCTCGCCGAAGCGATCGGCAGCGAGTCCCCATGGAAGCAGCGTCAGCGTGCCCCCGACCCAGGCAGCGGCGAGCAGGACGCCGACCTGCCCCAGGCTGAGCGAGTACTCCTCGCGCAGCGCCGGCGCGATCACCGGCAGACCGACCATGAGCCCGGCGTAGCTCGCCATCGCCGTCGTTCCGGCGGCGAGAACGGCCCAGCGGTAGCGCACTGCGACCGGCCTACGCGTAGAGCTCGCCGGCGAGGTACTTGAGCCCGGAGTCCACGAGTGTCGTCGCGACCCGCTTCCCCGGCCCGAGCCGGCGGGCGAGCTCGAGAGCGACGGTGAGGTTCGCGCCCGTCGACGGCCCAGACCACAGGCCCTCCTCCCGCGCCGCACGCCTCGCCATCGCGAAGGCCTCCGCAGTCGGTACGGTGCGGACCTCGTCGACGTCGTCCTGCTCGAGGAGCGGCGGCCAGAACCCGACGCCGCCGCCCTCGATCCGGTGCGTGCCCGGCTCGCCTCCCGAGAGCACCGGGGACTCGGCCGGCTCGATCGCGACGCGGTGGAGCTCCGGCAAGGACTCGCGGAGCCGGCGGGTGACGCCCGTGAAGCAGCCGGCCGTGCCGACGTACGTGCAGAACGCGTCGATGCCCGTCCCGACCTGCGTCAGGAGCTCCTCGGCGAGCGCCCCGTAGCCGTCGACCATGTCGTGGTTCCGGAACTGGTCGGTCGCGAAGCCGCCGAACTCTTCGAGGATCTCCCGCGAGCGGTCGATCATGCGGGGAAGGAGCTCCGGCGTGATCCCCTGCGGGCTCGGCACGATCTCGACCTCGGCGCCGAGGGCCTCCATCGTCCGTAGCTTCTCCTGGGCGAAGGCGTCCGAGGAGACGATCCGCAGCGGGTACCCCTTCAGGGCGCAGACGAGCGCGAGCGAGGACCCGGTGCTCCCGCCCGTGTACTCGACCACCGTCTGGCCCGGGCTCAGGCGGCCGTCCCGCTCGGCGCCTTCGATCATCGCGAGCGCCATGCGGTCCTTGTACGAGCCGGTCGGGTTGGCCGACTCGAGCTTCACCCACACCTCGGCCATGCCCGGCTCGACGAGCCGCTCGAGCCGCACGACCGGCGTCGAGCCGATCGCCCCGAGCACCCCGTCGCGCACGGCCTAGAGGCCGAACGGGTTGATCGGGCGCGAACCGGTGGACACGATCACGCTCTTCGTCTCGAGATAGAGATCGAGCGTCTCCAGGCCGAGCTCGCGGCCGAAGCCCGACTGCTTGTAGCCGCCGAAGGGGATGCCCGGAAACGCCGTGTACGGCATGTTGATGCCGACCGTGCCCGACTTGATCCTCGCCGCGAGACGGTGGCCGCGCGCAGGGTCGCCCGTCCACACGGTCGCCATGAGCCCGTAGCGGACGCCGTTCGCGAGCTTCACCGCCTCCGCCTCGTCCTCGAACGGCGTCACCGCCACGACCGGGCCGAAGACCTCCTCCTGCACGATCTCGAGTCCGCTCGACGGCGCAGCGACGACGGTGGGTGGATAGAAGGCGCCCGCGCCATCGGGTACCGCGCCGCCAGTGACCACCTCCGCGCCCTCCGAGGATCCGCGCTCGACGAAGCCG
>JBOHBB010000308.1:0-4337 GCA_050698135.1 Gaiellaceae bacterium | reverse complement strand
ACTTGTTCGGCTGGTTCATGCTCAGGACCGCGTTCATGAGCCGCTGGCGGGTGAGGTTCTTGCCCGCCTTGTACAGAGCCTGGACGAACGACTCCGCCTTGGCGACCCCGTAGAAGACCTGGCCGTCGGCCGCTTGCACCCCTCCGCCGTACTTCGCGATGATCTCCTTGTAGAGCTTCATCGCCGGGTCGTTGCTCCAGGTCGGACTGTTCGGGTCCTTGACGTATGCCGCCGAAATGATGCCGTTCGCGTACTGCGCTCCCACCGTGGCGACGATGCCGTCCGTCGCCGGCTTGACGGTCGCGACCGAGTTCATGTAGATCTGGTCGGGGTTGTAACCGAGCGCCCGGGCGGTGCCGATCGTCCTGACCGTGGGCGTGGGAAGCTGGAAGATCACGAGGACCTGGGCACCGCTCGCCCTGATTCGAGTCATCTGGGACGCGGCGCTCGTGGCGCTGGCCTCGATCGCCTCCTGGGCGACGACGTTGGCACGCACGTATGCCGGCCCGAGCGCGTATTTGAAGCCGTACAGGTAGTCCTTGCCGTAGTCGTCGTTCTGGTAGATGATCGCGATCCTCTTCCCGCGCTGGTTGGCCTTGACGTGCAGGCCGTAGAGGCGACCCTCGGAGATGTAGTCGGGCTGCCAGCCGATCGTCCACGGGAACTCCTTGTACTTCGTCCCGAACTCCGACGCCCCCGTGGAGACGAAGACCTGGGGCACATTCACCGAGTTCATGTACGAGCGCGACGCCTGAACGGGCTCGGTGCCGAGGTCACCGACCGTGGCGAACACCTTGTCCTCCTGGACGAGCTTCCGCGCGAGCTGGAGCGAGGTCGCCGTGTTGTACCCGTTGTCGTAGTACTTCCAGACGATCTGCCGACCCATGACGCCGCGCTTGCCGTCGGGGCCCTTCCGCGCGTTGACGTAGGCGAAGTACGCCTTCATGCCGAGCGGGATCGGCGCATAGGCCGCCGCAGGCCCGGTGAGCGAAAACTGCCCGCCGAGAACGATCGAACGTGCCGTGACGCCTGGTGTCTGCTCCGCGCTACCGAGAGCCCCAGGCACCGTGAGCGCGAGCGCCGCGACCAGGGCGACCCCGCACGCGATGAGCTTCCGCACCGACCTTCCTCCTTGTCTCGTAACTACGAACTCCCTGCCTGTAGAACGCGAGAGTACCGCCGGGAAACGCGTCCTGCATCGAGCAGCGTCCGGCCCATGGTCTTGGACGGGCGCCACGGCCCATGGTTAGCGCGCGCCGCCGCCGGCGCGCACATCGGCACGTTGGACGCGGATGCTCCGAGGGCCATGACCTGAGGGCGATCATGACACGTGCCCCGCTCTGTATCAATACGAATGCGGTCGAACGTCCCGAAATCGCGGTATGCTCGCCCGTCGTGAGCGCCGTCGCCGAAGCCACGCCGCGCCGCGGTCGCCCGCCGGCTGCGAGCCGGGATGATGTCCTCGAGGCCGCGCTCGGGCGCTATCTCCGCGGCCGGCGCATCGACGTCCAGGCGATCGCTTCCGAGCTCGGGCTCGGCCGGACGACCGTCTACCGCTGGTTCGGCTCGCGGGAGGGGCTGGTCGGAGAGGCGATCGTCGTCGCGGGTGAGCCGCTCGTCGAGGCCGCCCGCGCGCGCGCCGCAGGTCGGGGTGGGAAGATGCTCCTCGACACCTTCGACCGCATCAACCGCAGCCTCGCCGCGGCGCCGGCGCTTCGCTGGTTCGTCGAGCAGGAGCGGGACGCCCTGCGGATCCTGACCTCGAGCGCGGGGATCGTCCACCCGCGGATGGTCACGCGCGTCACCGGCCTCATCGAGGACGAGGTCCGCGCCGGGAGATACGAGCCGCCGGTCGACCCGGCGACGCTCGCGTTCGCGATCGTCCGCCTCGCGGAGGCGTTCCTCTACAACGACGCCGACGGGCTCCGCGGCGACGTCGACCGCCTGCGCGAGGTCGAGGCCGCGTTGCTCGGCGTGACCTAGCTCCCGAGCCCGATCTCGTTCGCGAGCGCCTCGGCCTCGTCGAGCTCCACGGCGAGCGCGTCGATCCCGTTGTCCCAGATGCCCGGGTCGGCGAGGTCGAGGCCGACGATGCCGGCGAGCTCCTCGGGGGGCCTCGAGCCGCCGGACCGGAGCAGCTCGAGGTACGGCTCCACCATCGAGTCGCCCTCGAGCTCGTACTTCCGGAAGATCGAGAGAGCGAAGAGGAAGCCGTACGCGTACGCGTAGACGTAGCCCGGGGTCGAGAGGAAGTGCGGGATGTAGCTCCACCACGTCCCGTACCCGTCGAGGTCGACGGAGTCGTCGAACATCTGCCCCTGGGTCCCGAGCCATACCTCCTCGAGCCGGTCGGGCGACAGCTCGCCCTGCTCCCGCCGCTCGGTGTGGACGGCGTCCTCGAACCGGTTCATACAGATCTGCCGGAACACCGTCGCGATCGAGTCCTCGATGCGCCCGGCCAGGAGGTTGAGCCGGCGGCGCGGGTCCTCCTCGAGCGCCAGCAGGCGCTTGAAGGTGAGTGCCTCGCCGAACACGGAGGCCGTCTCGGCCATCGTCAGCGGCGTCTCGGCGTTGAAGAGGCCGAGCGGCATCGCGAGCGAGCCGTGCAGCCCGTGCCCGAGCTCGTGGGCGAGCGTGAGGATCGAGCGCCGGTCACCGGTGAAGTTCATGAGGACGTACGGGTGCACGTCCGGGACGGACGAGGCGCAGAACGCGCCGGTGCGCTTGTTCTGCCGGACCGGTGCGTCGATCCAGCTCTCGCGGAAGAACCGCTCCACGACGTCACCGGCTTCGGAGGAGAAATCGTGGTACGCGCCGTGGACGATCTCCCGCGCCTCGTCCCACGACACCTTCGTCGGGTCGTCCGCGATCGGCGCCATCCGGTCGTAGAAGCCGAGGCGGTCGAGGCCGAAGAGCTTCGCCTTCAGCCGGTAGTAGCGCTGGACGACCTCGTAGCGCGAGACGCACGCGTCGATGAGCGCCTGCACCGCCTCGTCGGACGTGTCGTTCCGCAGGTTGCGGGACGAGATCCAGGTCTCGTACCCGCGGAGACGGTCGTCGACGGATTTGTCGAGGACGACGGTGTTGAAGACGTAGGTCCGCGTGCGCAGTCCCGGCTCGAGCGCCTCGGTCACGGCCTCGGACGCCCGGCGCCGCTCGTCGCGGTTCGCCGAGTAGAGCTTCGCCATCGCCTCCTCGAGGCTGACCTCGGCGCCGTCGAGCTCCACGCTGAGCGCGCCGAGGAGCTCCTCGTACAGGCGCCCCCACGCGCTCACGCCGGAGACCGACTTCTCCGTGACGATCTTCTCCTCGGGCTCGGTGAGCAGGTAGGGCCGGAACTTCCGCACGGAGCGGAGCCAGTGCGCCCAGCGCTCGAGCGCCTCGTCCGCGAGGAGCGCGTCGGCCGCGTCCTCGTCGAGGTCGGCGAGCTCGAGGCCGAAGAAGAGGAGCTGCGTGTCGAGTGCGGCCCCGGCCTCGGTCAGGCGTGCGACGAGGGCGCCGCGCGGGGCGTCGGCCATGTCCGTCGCGAACCAGAGGTGCGCGTAGTAGATCGCCCGCGTGAAGATCGACTCGATCCGCTCGCGCTCCTCGATCGCCTCGACGAGTCCGGCTGCGTCGAGTCCGACGACCTCGCCGTAGTACTGCTCGCGGAAGGCGGCGGACGCCTCCTGGGCCTCCTTGACGTCTGCCTCGAGTCGTGGGTGGTCACCGCTCTCGTAGAGGTCGGAGAGGTCCCACGCGACGTCCTCCGCCCCGGTCAGCTCCGTGGTCGTCATGGCGGGGACGCTACCCGATCGCCGGAAGCAGCCGGTCGCCCGCGAGGCGCACCATGTCGTCGTCTGAGTGGTTCAGGTGCTGGAGGAAGACGCGGGTGACGCCGAGCGCTCGCAGCTCCTCGATCCGCTCCGCGACCTCGTCGACCGTGCCGACGAGCCAGCGGTCGCGGCGCTCCTCGAGGAGCGTCTCGGGGTCGGTGTCGCCGCCTCGGATCGCGAGGAAGGCGCGAACCCTGTCGAGGACCTCCGATCGGTCGGAGCCGAGGAAGCACGCGGTCATCACCGAGTACCCGAGCGTGGCCGGGTCCCGGCCGGCGTCCGTGCAGGCGCGATCGAGGCGCGCCCTGCGCTCGGCGAGCTCCTCGTTCGTCGCGCCGAGGGTGTTGACCTCGCCCGCGTAGCGCGCGGCGAGCGCGGCGAACCGCGTCTTGACGGTGCCGCCGAGCACGAGCGGCGGATGCGGTCGCTGGAGCGGGCGTGGGAGCGCTGCCTGCTCGCGCAGCTCGTAGGCCGCGCCGTCGTGGTCGAACCGCTCCTCGGTCCAGGAGCGGACGACGATCT
>JBOHBB010000307.1:0-6861 GCA_050698135.1 Gaiellaceae bacterium | reverse complement strand
GCTACGGGTGGTTGCTGATCGTCGCCGCGAGTATCGCGCCGGCCTGCGCGTCGATCGCCGTCGCCTGAGCCTCGTCCGCGAGTCGTCCCTCACGACCGTCGCCTGACGGCTGCCGGCTCCAGAAGGTGAACGGAGCCGATCAGGTCTTCGTCGGAGCGCCACGCGCCGCGACACCTGTGAACCGGCGCGGCAGGACGACCGAGGAGACCATGAGCCCGTATGCGATCGAGATCGCCGTCACGAACGTGTCGAAGCCCGCCGTGATCCCGTCGATCGTCTGATCGGTGACCAGCTGCAGGATGCTGTTGTAGCCCGCGCTCCCCGGCACCAGCATCAGAACGCCCGGGACGATGAAGACGAGCGGAGACCGCCGAAGCCGCGCGCCGGCGACGTTTCCGACAACGCCGATCGCGAGCGCAGCGACGAACGCCGCCGCCCGGTTGCCGAACAGCGCTGCGCCGAGCTCGCTCGCGACGAGGGCGAGCACGGTCGCGGTGCACATCACATAGGCATCACGGTACCGAGCCCGCAACGTGAGCGTGAACGCGAGACCTGCTGCAACCGCGGCGAGCAACTGCCAGCCGCTGAAGGCGGGATTCGGAGCGGCCTGGCCGACCGCCCCGAACCAGTTCACGGCGATCGAGCGGCCGATCTCGACGCCGAAGACGAGACCGAGGAGTTGAACCAGCGCGCTCGCCGTGTTCGCGACGCCGGATTGCAGGTGCTCGGTCGCGAGCTCGCGCATGCCGACCGTGAGCGTCATGCCCGGGAGGAACGTCACGAGTGCGGCGAGCGTGACGAGGTCTGGCGTTGCGTCGACGCCTAGCTGGGCGAGCACCGTCGCGCTGAAGCTGGCTCCGACGGCGGCGATCGGCGCCGTCATCGGCTCGGCGCTCACGGTCCGGCGCGCCGCAACGGCGATCGTCCCCACCACGAGACCCACGAGCGCGGCGGCGATCGCCTCGTCCGCACCGCCGCCGAGGACGGGGGTCAGCGCAGCGCCGGCCAGCGCGTACGCAGCGAGCAGCAGCGGCCACGGACGGTGAAGAGACGTCCCTTCCGACCTCGCCAGCGCCTCGAGCGCGCCATCGACGTCGAGCGACTGATCGAGGACGTCCCGAACGAGCTCGTCGAGCCTCGCGATCGCATCGAGGTCGACCGTCGCCGGGCGGACGCGCAGCGTGTAGCTGCGCTGGGACTGGAGAACTCCTAGCGAGACGTCGATGACCGTGGGCGTCACGGAGATCTGGGCGTCCTCGATCCCGACGGCGTGCGCGAGCGCGAGCACGCACTCCTCCAGCTCTGCGGTGGAGTAGCCGGCGCCGTGACCTGCGCGCGCGAAGCGGAGCAGGAGCTCCGTCTCGTGCGAAGCCGGCGCCCCGGCCGTCTCGAAAGCACCCGCGTCGGTCACGAGCACGGCCCTGCCGAGCGTCTCACGACGTCAGCTCGCGGACGGCGGTGCCGCCAGCGGCTCTGCCGCGCCGGGATCCGACGGCCGTACGCGCTTCCAGACGACGTCCAGCACGACCGCGAGCACAGCGATCGCGACGATGGACGCGAACGTCTCGGGGGCGTCGCGCAGGGTGTCGACGGCGAAGAACACGAGCACGGTCGCAGTCGCTGCGATCGCCGCCAGCACGATGACCGCCTGCGAGCCCGTGTCGGCCCGACGCAGGTACCCGGCGATGCCGACGAGCAGGAAGATGATCAGCGAGCAGGCGCTGCCGACCGACGCGATCGCGGAGAGGTCGACGAGGTTGGCGATCACGAGCACGAGCGCGCTCGTGATGAGCAACCCGGAATGCGGCCCGAGTCGCGTGCCGTGGCCGAAGAACGTCGGGAACTGCCCGACCCGCGCGAGCATCGCCGTGAGTCCCCCGGACGCATAGAGGGTTGCGTTCACCGACGAAGACGTCGCGAGGAGGGCGGCGACGGCCATCATCACGAACCCGGCCTCCCCGAGTGCGGGCCGCGCAGCCTCGGCGATCGCGGTCTCGCCGTACCCGATCACCTCGTCGACCGTGAGCGTCCCGAAGACGCCGAGCGCGATCAGCACGTACAGGACGGTCGTCACGGCAAGCGCGGCGTACATTGCGCGCGGGAGCTCGCGCGCTGGGTCGCGCAGGTCGCCGGCGGCGAACGTGATGACGCTGAACCCGAGGTACGCGAAGAAGGTGAGCGCGACGCTCGCGACGATCTGCGAGGGCGACGGATAGCCGCTGAACTCGAGGAGATCGAGATCGATGTCGACGAGCGTGACGGCGATGAAGACGGCGAAGACGCCGAGCAAGACGACCACGATCAGCGACTGGGCGCGATCCACGACGCGGGAGCCCACGACGTTGATCCCGGCCATCCCGATCACCACCGCAGTGGTGAAGACGTTGTCCCACCAGCCCGCGGCGTCGTCGCCCACGAAGAGCGACGTCGCATAGCTGCCGAAGGAGACCGCGACCATCGAGCAGACGATCACGATCGCAGCGAAGTAGCCGAGCCACGAGGCGATGCCGACGAGACGCCCGTTCCCGAACCCCTCGATGAGATATGCGATCAGCCCCCCCGAGGACGGGTAGCGCACGCCGAGCTTGACGACGGTATAGCCGAGGAGCGCGGAGACGATGCCGGCGAGCAGGAACGACAGCCAGACCGCCGATCCGGCGACCGCGCCCGCCTCCCCGAGCAGCGCGAAGATGCCGGCGCCGACCATGGCGCCGATGCCGAGGAACGCGGCGCCGCGGACGCTCACGCTATGGAGTCGTCGGTACCGGCGGCGCGGGCGTTTGCCCGCCGAAGAAGAGCCAGACGATCACGATGCCGACCAGCACGGTGACAATCCAGCAGATCTGCAGCGGGAGCTGGAACGAGTGGTCGATGACGCGCCTGCCGAGAGTCGTCGTACCCGTCGTGTCGGCCTCGGCCGCGGCGATCTGCGTCCCGTTGGCGGGAAGGAGGAGCACGCCCACGACCGCTGTCCACATGGCGATCATGTAGCCGGCGCCTATCCCGAGGGTGAGCCCCAGGGGGATCATCGTGCGGGTCGATGCCGACTGGCTCGTCGTGAGTGCGGCGACGAGGAAGATGGCGACCGCGATCATGAACATCCACTGCTCGGCCAGGCCGCCGAGCGCCTCGACGATCGCGTCCTCGTTGTTCGCGATGAACGTGTCCGCCATCCAGGCGATCCCGAACAGGGCGATCATCGAGATCATCCCCGACCTGAAGATCGGCGTTCCCGGGACGTCCGAGGCCTTCACGTGGCAGAGGACCAGGATGAGCGCCGCCGCGGTGAGCATGAACATCTGGATCAGGGGCGTCACCGACATCGGCTCGACGCCGCCGCCCTCGGCCGCCACCGTCGGGCGGATGCCCTCGACGAAGCCGAACACGCAGATCGCCGCGACACCCGCGAGGAAGATGGCGACGCTGCGCTTCGCGTACGGCTGGAGCACGATCTCGGCCGGAGGGGCGGGCGGCTGCACTTCGCCGGAGGCCACGCGCCGCTGGTACTCCGCGTCATCCTCGAGGTCCTTGCCATGGCGGCTCATCACGAGCGACATCGCGAAGATGCCGACGATGCTCGCCGGGATGGTGATGAGGAGGACGTCGATCAGGTCGTAGTTGTAGACCTCGACCAGCGGCAGGATCGTGGCCATCGCGGCCGCCACCGGGCTCGACGTGATTCCGAGCGCGTTGGCGACCGTCGATCCGGCGAGCGCGCGCTCCGGGCGGATCTTGTTCGCGTAGGCGACCTCGTTGATGACCGGGATGATCGAGAAGAACGTGTTGCTCGTGCCGGTCAGGATCGTGAGGACGTACGACACGTACGGTGCGGCGAAGTTGAGCGCTTTGGGCCTCGCGCGCAGGGCGTTGCTCGCGATCTGCACCATGTAGTCGACGCCGCCGGCAGCCTGCATCGCCGCCGCCGCCGAGATGACGGCGATGATGATCAGGATGGCGCTGATCGGCGGCTCCCCGGGGTCGAGGCCGAAGACGAAGACGAGTACGAGCGTGCCAAAACCGCCCCAGAGCCCGAGGCCGATTCCGCCCGAGCGCACGCCGAGGGCGATGAACCCGATGACGACGAGGCCCTCTAGGGCGACGAGGATCCCGTCCATGGTCTAGCCGGTCTCCTCACGGAGTTGCTGACAGGTGCTCGAGTCCTCGAGCGCTGCTGCGAGCTCCGGGTCGAGGCGGGCGACATCCGCGACGGTTTGTGCACCGCTGGTCAGAGCGGATGCGATCGCCCCCGCCGCTTCCGCGAGCTGCACGATCGACTCCTCGAGGGAGTCGGCCTCCTCGTCGAGGGAGTCCTCCGCATCCTCGAGCTCGTTCAGTGTTTCGTCGGCCCAGTCGGACACGAGGCGAGCTGCCTCGTTGCCCTCGGGGGTGTCCGGAGTACCTACGTTGTCGATGCCCTCGACCAAGCTCTCCGTTGCCGCGATGGCCCGCTCGAGGCCCTTGCGGAAGAACCCGGCGCGCCCCTGTGGAGTCTCCGACTGCGGCTCCTCGCTGCCGGCCGTGCTCGACGCGTTCGGCGTCCGGATGTCCTCGACGATCGCCTCTATCTGGCCGCGCCAGACCCCGACTGCGCCGCACGTGCTCTGCGCCCACTCGCCGGCCGTGACCGTCTCGCCGCGGTCGTCGCGCGTGCCGATCATCGCAGTCACGATGAGGACGACCGCGATCCCGGCGAGGATGGCGACGATCCAGGCGAGCGAGCCGCGCATCGCCGTCTAGCTCTTCACCGCCGAAAACTCGTCCACGATCCCGGCGAGCAGCTTCCAGAACCGCTCCACGGTCGGGACACTGACACGCTCGTCCGGTGAGTGCGGAAACTCGATCTCCGGGCCGACGGCGAGCATGTCCAGGTGCCCGCTGACCTTGGTGCCGATGACGGCCGTCTCGAGGCCCGCGTGCACCCCCGTGACCATTGGGGGCTCACCGAACAGTCGCTCGTAGACCGTTCGCGCGACGGCCAGCACGCGTGAGTCCAGGTCGGGCCGCCAGCCCTTGTAGTTGCGCTTCACCTCGAGCGCGCCGCCCGCGAGGCGCGCGGCTGCGTCGAGCGTCGACTCGACCTCGGGGAGCGCCGAGTCGTTGGACGAGCGCGACAGGCTGTGCAGCGTCAGCTGGTCTCCGTCGGTGCTCGCCTCCCCGAGCGACGTGCTCGTCTCGACGAGCCCGTCGAAGTCCGGGCTCATCGCGAGGGGCCCCGTGGGCACGAGTGCGATCGCGTCGAGGAGCTTCGCGGTGCTCTCGTCCGTCCAGGGACCGGCCGACGCCTCGCCGGCCGTCACCGCGATCGAGGCGCCCGGATCGGTCTTGGCGAACGCGTCGCGGATGGTTGCCGCAGCGCCGTCGATCGCCGCGCGGAGGTTCTCCTCGCTTCCCCGCGCGACCGAGACGATCGCGGACGCGTCGCGCGGGATCGCATTCCGGCTCTTGCCTCCGGCGAGGGAAACGAGCCTGAAGGGCGCGGACCCGTAGGCCTCACGGAGTGAGCGTCCGAGCAGCTTGATCGCGTTCGATCGCCCGAGCGCGATGCCCGACCCGGAGTGGCCACCCTGCCCTCCGCTGACCGTGACCGCCAACGTGACCGCGTCCGCGTCCGGCTGCGCTCGCGGCGCCTCGATCCTGATCCAGGTATCGGTACTGCCCGCGCACCCGACGGTGAGGACGCCGTCCTCCTCGCTGTCGAGGTTGATCAGGGTCGAGCCGGTGAGCAGCGATCCATCGAGGGCGTTCGCTCCCTCGAGCCCGACTTCCTCGGCGACCGTCATGAGCAGCTCGAGCGGGCCGTGCGGGATCGACTCGTCCTCGACCAGCGCCATCATCGCGGCGATCGCGACGCCGTCGTCGGCTCCCAGCGTGGTGCCGTCGGCCGTCAGCCAGTCGCCGTCGCGAAGCAGCGCGATCCGGCCCTCGGCTGGGTCGTTCGGGCTCGCCGCGTCGCGCTCGCAGACCATGTCCAGGTGACCCTGGAGAACGAGGGTGGGCGCCGACTCGCGGCCGGGAGTGGCGGGGACGCGGATGACGAGATTGCGGCCGGAGTCCTGCGCGACCTCGTAGCCGTGGCTGCTCGCCCACGCCCGGACGTGCTCGATCACGGGCTCCTCCGCCCGCGAGGGACGCGGAATCGTGGTCAGCGTCCGGAAGTGCGACCAGAACGGCTGAACCTCCAGCCCGGCGAGAACGTCGTCGGTCGTTGCCACCCGAGCCATCTTTTCACACCGGCGCAGACCTCACCGCACTTGTGCTCGGCTCGGCGCCGTCGGATATCAGGGCGATTCTTCAGCGTCAGTCCGCTCTGGGAACCGCTCCACCCGCTGGGATCAGGCAGCTTCCTCAGCAGGAACTACCGATGGCGACGTACCCCTGGGCAGATATGTACGGAGGTGGACCTCGAGACCTGGTGCATCTGTTCCGGATACACGCTTCCTGGGTCCCGGGGTCTGTATGGCAATCAGGCGGTGCCGAACCGCCGGGGGAGGAATTGGGTCTGACGGGGTCTGATTGCGGCCATGACCTGCTGATGCTGGGCTGCGTTTCGGAGGTCCGCTCGGGAGGTTGTCGTCGCGCACGGTGCTCATCGGTATCGCGCACACATGAGATGCGGCGCCTGTTCTTGGGCGCTCCATTCTGAAAGGAAGTGCTTTGTCATGAAAGGGACAAGACCACGCACGGCGGTGCGCGGCTTCGGCGCGCTGCAGCGGGGTGTCCTCTGGATGGCCGCAGCCGTCGCGCTCGCGGCTGGACTGACCGCCCTGCTTCCCGCAGGGGCGACGGCAGTTCCGCCGACCACGAGCCCGGTCAACGTGCTCGTGCTCCAGAGCGACGGCATTACGGGCCTCGCTGGCGTCG
>JBOHBB010000306.1:0-7020 GCA_050698135.1 Gaiellaceae bacterium | reverse complement strand
CAGGAGGAGGCGCCGGACGCGGAGCTCCTCGTCCACCCCGAGTGCGGCTGTGCGAGCCAGTGCATGGCGTTCGGCAACGGGCGTACGCACATCCTCTCGACCGAGGGGATGATCAACTTCGCGCGGGAGTCGCTCAAGGACCGGTTCCTCGTCGCGACCGAGACGGGGATCATCCACCGCCTGAACAAGGAGGCGCCGGAGAAGCGCTTCGAGGCGGTCTCCGAGAAGGCGATCTGCCGCTACATGAAGATGATCACGCTCGAGAAGCTGCGCGACTCGCTGCGCGACTGGAAGCACGTCGTCACGGTTCCGCCCGACGTCGCCGAGCGCGCTCGCGGCGCCATCGACCGCATGGTCGCCGTCGGGTGAGTCGTCTCACGGACGCGCAGCGCGCGTTCCTCGAGAGCCGGTTCGTCGGCACGATCACCGACCTCCGGCCCGACGGCTCGCCACACACGACCGTCGTCTGGGTCGACGTGGACGACGATGGCGTGTCCTTCAACACCGCGTACGGACGGGCAAAGCCCCGGTACATCGAGGGCGACCCGCGCGTGTCGCTTACGGTCGTGGATCCGGCTGATCCCTACCGCTGGATGTCCGTCGACGGGATCGCGACCCTTGTCGACGAGGGCGCCGACGACCAGATCGACCGCCTGGCGCGGAAGTACCTGGGCAAGGAGACGTATCCCTTCCGCGCGGAGGGGGAACGGCGCGTGACTGTCCGCATCGCGCCGACGCGGGTCGAGTCGCGCGGCCTCGGCTAGGCCGCGCGGACCGAGTGCACCGGCGGCAGCTTCGTCGCCGCGGTGAACCAGGTCGCGCCCGCGTCTCCCGACCCGAAGACGTCGCCCGAGGTCGCGCCGAAGTAGAGGCCCATGCTCTCGCCTGAGCCCTCGCGGCAGAACGCCTGCCGCAGGATCGTGAGGTACGCGTCCTCCTGCGGGAGCCCTTCGCCGCGCTCGATCCAGCTCGCACCCGCGTCTCGCGTCTCGTAGACGCGGACCCGTCCGTCCGGGGTCACGCGGTCGAGGTCCGCGACGAGCGGGATGACGTAGGCGCTGTCCGGGTCGGCCGGGTCGAGGACCATCGGGAACCCGAAGTCGGACGGGAGCCCGTCGGCGATCGACACCCAGCTCTCGCCCGCGTCGTCGGAACGGTAGACGCCGCCGTGGAACTGCATGAACAGCCGCTCGGGCCGCTCCGGCGCCCGGTGCATGTTGTGGACGCAGAGGTCGATCGTGTCCTCGCGCTTCTCCTCCGGCATGTACCGGGGGTAGAGGCCCTTGTTGCCGTGGCACCACGTCTGGCCGCGGTCGTCCGAGAGCCAGACGCCGACCGCGGAGATCGCGAGCGCGATCCGGGACGGGTCGCCGGGCCAGGTCGCGATCGAGTGCATGCACATGCCGCCCGCACCAGGGCTCCAGTCCGGTCGCGTCGGCTGCTCCCAGAATCCCTGGTTGAGCTCCCACGTCGTCCCGCCGTCGCGGCTCTCGAAGAGGACGCCGGGTGCGCCGCCCGCGTACAGGAGGCCGTCCTCCTCGCCGGGCACGATCGACCAGAGCCGTTCGAGCGACTTCTCTCCGCCGTCCGGCAGGGCGAGGCCCTCGGCCTGCTCCCACTCGCCGGACGGGTCGTCCGTCACGAAGACCTTCGGGCCGTAGAACGCGGAGGTCACGCACGCCAGGTAGCGCCCGCTCCGCGGATCGCGGATCGCGAATTCGACGGGCTCGCCGGCGAACGCACGGGACGTGATCGCGAACGGTGCGCCCACCTCGCCCTGGAGCGCGAACAGGCCCTTCTTCGTGCCGACGAGAAGCTCGGTCATGTCTGTCAACCCCCGCTGATCGATGGAATGACGTGGATGCGGTCGTCGGCGTCGAGCACGGTCTCCTCCCGCCCTTTCTCGCCGTTGACGAACACGTTGACGTGCTCGCGGATCGCGACCTGCTCGTCGAGGATCCACCCCGCGATCGCAGGGTGCTCGCGCTCGAGCGCGCGGAGGACCTCCCTCACCGTCCTGCCTTCGAGCCGGAGCTCCCTCCTGCCGCCCGCGAGCTCGGAGAGCGGCGCGCGGAGCCTCACGACAGCCATGTCGCGATCCTAGAGCGCATCGTCGGTAAGACGACGAACGGGCGGGAAAATCATCGACAACGGCTGATGCTGTGGCGACTACCGGGCGAAGAGCCGGCGAAGAAGGCTGCGCTCGCGACGAGCCTGACGTTCCTGCATCCGCGCCTCGACGCGGTCGAGGATCTCCTGCATCTGCCGGCGAGCCTCTTGGCTCTCCTCGATGAGACGACGGCGGCGGTCTCTGTCGTCAGGATTCGGCTTCGCCATCGTCGTCCTCCTCGAGGTGCTGGATGATCTCCACGAGCTTCGCGTCGATCTTCATCAGGATAGTGCCGATCCCGCGGAGGAGCTCGACGACGTCGTCGAGAGTCGCACTCTCGCCTCTCCACCACACGCCGGCATGATCGCCCCTCGCCGATCAGGCTGCCAGATGGCCGTCGGAGGCGTGTCCGGCCTCACGACTCGAGCTCGAGGACGCCGTGCGGCGAGCCGAGCTCCGCGAGCTTCGCGAGATACGGCTGCGCCGGAAACGCCTCGGGGCCGAGGACGCCGGCGCCCTTCCAGTCCCCCTCGGCGAGCAGCTCGAGCGCGACCACCGGGTTCAGCGCGGCTTGCCAGACGACGGCCTGCGAGCGGTACTCGCGCGCGTTTCGCGGATCAGCCTCCCGACATCCTCCCGGCTCGACGCCTCGACCCGGTGCGCCTCGAAGCGCCCGTCGTCGAGGTCGGCGACGAAGGTCGCCGATCGCGTGGCGTCGAAGTCGGCGAGCGCGCAGTGCTCGAAGAACGAGCGTCGTCGTGCGATCCCGGCGCACGCCGAGCCGACGCCCCCCGATTCACGACGAGCACTCTCACGCAGCGCGGTTCTATCGGAACGCGGCGCTCGGCCCGCCGGTTCCCATTGTCCCGTCACGCGGCCGGAGCTAGGCTCACCGGATTCCCTCGAACGGAGGTCGGCCGTGAGCGTGTCGGTAACTCAGCACAAGCAGTTCATCGGCGGAGAGTGGGTCGAGTCCTCGAGCGGCGAGACGATGGAGGTGCTGAACCCCGCCACGGGCGAGGTGATCGCCGAGGTGCCGCGGAGCAGCGCGGAGGACGTCGAGCGCGCCGTCGACGCGGCGAAGAAGGCGTGGACGGAGTGGCAGTCGAAGACGCCGAAGGACCGGATGGAGCTGCTGCTCGCGCTCGCGGACGTCGTCGACGAGCACGCCGAGGAGCTCGCGCGGCTCGAGTCCCTCAACGTCGGGAAGCCCTGGTGGGTCGCGAAGGACGAGCCGCCGGCGATCTCGGACAACCTCCGCTTCTTCGCCGGCGCCGCCCGGAACCTCGAGGGCAAGTCGGCCGGGGAGTACGTCGAGGGGTACACGTCGATGGTCCGCCGCGAGCCACTCGGCATCGTCGCCGGCATCTGCCCCTGGAACTACCCGCTGTACATGGCGATGTGGAAGATCGGGCCGGCGCTCGCCGCGGGCAACGTCCAGATCGTCAAGCCCGCGGAGCAGACCCCGCTCACGCTCCTCCGTTTCGTCGAGCTCGCCCAGGAGGTCATCCCCGCGGGCGTGCTGCAGGTCGTGACGGGCGACGGCATCCCCGCCGGCGATGCGCTCGTCCGGCACCCGGACATCCGCCTCGTCTCCCTGACGGGAGACACGGCGACCGGCAAGATCATCGCGAAGAACGCGGCCGACACCGTGAAGCGGCTCCACCTCGAGCTCGGCGGCAAGGCGCCGATGGTCGTGCTCGACGACGCCGACCCCGCAGCCGTCGCGGAGGCCGTCAAGATCGGCGGCTACTTCAACTCCGGGCAGGACTGCACCGCGTCCTCGCGCATCCTCGTCAGCGACCGGATCTACGACGACGTGCTCTCGGCGACGGCGTCCGTCGTCGAGGCGATGACCGTCGGCGACCCGGGGACCGACGACGACATCGAGATGGGGCCCGTGATCTCGCAGGAGCAGCAGGAGCGCGTGCTCGGCTTCCTCGAGCGGGCAACGGACGCGAAGGCGACGATCGTCACCGGGGGCGGCGTGCTCGGCGATCGCGGCTTCTTCGTCAAGCCGACGATCGTGACCGACGTCGGCCAGGACGCCGAGATCGTCCAGAACGAGGTGTTCGGGCCGGTCGTCACCGTCCAGCCGTTCGCATCGGACGAGGAGGCGCTCGAGCTGGCGAACGGCGTCCGCTACGGCCTCGCCGCCTCCGTCTTCTCCGAGAACGTCGGCCGCGCGCTGAAGGTGGCCGCGAAGCTCGAGTTCGGGACGGTCTGGGTGAACGAGCACCTCTTCCCGCTCGCCTCCGAGATGCCCCACGGCGGCTTCAAGGAGTCCGGGTACGGCAAGGACATGTCGATCTACTCGATGGAGGAGTACACCCGGATCAAGCACGTCGCGGTGAAGCTCGCCGAGTGATGGCCGAGCCGGCGGCTCCGGACGTCCGCCTCGAGGGCGTCGTCAAGCGGTTCGACGAGGTCGTCGCCGTGGACGGGATCTCGCTCGAGATCCCCAGCGGGTCGTTCTTCGCGATGCTCGGGCCGTCCGGGTGCGGCAAGACGACGACGCTGCGCATGATCGGCGGGTTCGAGGAGCCCGACGAGGGGCGGATCCTCCTCGGAGACCAGGATGTGGTCGGGCTCCCTCCCTACAAGCGCGACGTCAACACGGTCTTCCAGAGCTACGCGCTCTTCCCGCACATGTCGATCGAGGGCAACGTCGCCTTCGGCCTCGAGCGGAAGGGCGTCCCGAAGACCGAGCGCAAGGGCCGCGTCGCCGAGATGCTCGGGCTCGTCGGGCTCGAGGGCTTCGCCGCCCGCAAGCCGAAGCAGCTTTCCGGCGGTCAGCAGCAGCGGGTCGCGCTCGCGCGGGCCCTGGTCAACCAGCCGCGCGTGCTCCTCCTGGACGAGCCGCTCGGCGCGCTCGACCTCAAGCTGCGCAAGCAGATGCAGCTCGAGCTGAAGCGGATCCAGCACGAGATCGGGATCACGTTCGTCCACGTCACGCACGACCAGGAGGAGGCGATGACGATGGCGGACACGATCGCGGTCATGAACCAAGGGCACATCGAGCAGCTCGGAGCGCCGACAGAGCTCTACGAACGACCGGCGACCGCGTTCGTCGCCGGGTTCCTCGGCGCTTCGAACCTGCTGCCGGGCGCCGTCGAAGGACCCGACGCCGTGCGCCTGGACACCGGGGAGCTCGTCCGCGTCCACGTCGACGGGCGGTCCGGCCGCGTCTCGGCCGGGGTCCGCCCGGAGAAGATCACGCTCGGGCGCGGCGGCGGCGCCAACGAGCTCCCGGGGACGGTCTCCGAGTGCGCGTACATCGGGGTCGCCACCCAGGTGGTCGTGCGAACGGCCGCCGGCACCGTCCAGGTCTTTGCACAGAACATCGACCGCGGCGGCCGCGCCCCGGCTCCGGGGGAGAGCGTCATCCTGAGCTGGGCCCCGGACGCGACGTTCGTGGTCGCCGGCCAGGCCAATATCGCAGAGGAGGAGGAGGGCGAGACATGAACCCGAGGATGACGCGAGACCAGCTGCTGCGGCGCGGCGCCGCGGGGGTCACGTTCCTGTCGCTACCCAGCCTGCTCGCCGCTTGTGGCGGCGGTGGTGACTCGGAGTCGAGCGGCGAGCTCGAGGACGTCCTGAACTTCTCGAACTGGGAGCTCTACATCGACACGGCGAAGACCCGCAAAGCCGCGGGGTTGACGGGCCCGACGACGCTCGAGCAGTTCACGACGAAGACCCAGATCAAGGTCAACTACTACGAGGACGTCATCTCCAACTCCGAGTACTTCGCGACCGTTCAGGGTCGCCTGAGTCAGGGACAAGGGATCGACCGCGACATCATCGTCTCGACCGACAACGATCGCTTCCTCGGCGTGTACCTCGACAACGACTGGGCGCAGAAGCTCGACAAGAGCCTCATCCCGAACAGCGCGAACCTCATCGACGCGCAGGCAAGCCCCCCGTTCGACCCGAACCGCGAGTACACGCTCCCCTGGTTCTCGGGGATGGACGGGATCGCGTGGAACGAGGATCTCACCGGGCCGATCACCACCGTCACACAGCTCCTCGAGGATCCGAAGTTGAAGGGGAAGGTCGGTGTGTGGAACTCCATGGGCGACACCCTCGGCCTCGTCATGAACGAGAACGGCGACGATCCGACGAAGGTCACCGACGAGTCGTTCGACCGGGCGCTCGCGGTGATCCAGAAGGCCCAGGACGCGGGCCAGATCCGCAGGTTCTACGGCAACGACTACGCGCAACCTCTCGCACGAGGTGATCTCGCCGCGACCATGGCGTGGTCCGGCGACATCTTCGGACTCGGCGACCCGAAGCTCAAGTGGGCGATCCCCGAAGCGGGCGGCATCCTCTTCACCGACAACATGCTCATCCCCCTCGGAGGCAGCGTGCCGACGGCCTCGACGTACATGAACTTCGTCTACGACCCGAAGATCGCAGCCGAGCTCGCTCTCGGGGCCGGCTACATCTCGTCGGTCAAGGGCATGCGGGAAGAGGCGGCAAAGCTCGATCCCGACGCGGTCGACAACACGCTCGTCTTTCCCACCGACGACATGCTCTCGCAGCTGCACCAGAACGACCCCGCGATGCTGAGCAACCCGGACTACGAGAAGAGGTGGCTGGCAGTCCAGGGCAAGTAGGCCGACGAGATGGGCTCGTTCTTCCACCGGAACAAGGGCGTCACGCCCTACGTCCTACTTGCGCCGGGGATCCTCTGGCTAGCGATCTTCTTCCTGGTCCCGCTCGCATTCCTCGGCTACCAGTCGCTCCAGTCCGGCCTCTTCCCGAACTTCGAGTTCACGTGGGAGTTCTCGAACTTCTCGGACGGGATCCGCGACTACCGCGAGCAGTTCGTGCGCTCGTTCGTGTACGCCGGGATCGCGACCGTCGCCTGCCTCGTGCTCGCGTATCCGCTCGTCTACTGGATCGCGTTC
>JBOHBB010000305.1:0-6713 GCA_050698135.1 Gaiellaceae bacterium | reverse complement strand
CTGCACGACCTCGGCGCCGAGCACTACGCGGCCGCCCTCGCCGAGCACCGCCAGGCGCTCCGAGAAGCGTGCGCGCGTCACGGAGGTGTCGAGGTGGACACGCAGGGCGATGCGTTCTTCTTCGCGTTTCCGACCGCGCCCGGCGCGCTCGCTGCCGCGGCAGACGCCGCCGAGGCACTGGAACGCGGACCGATCCGGGTGCGAGCCGGTCTGCACACGGGAACCCCCGTCGTGACTGGCGAGGGCTACGTGGGTGGTGACGTTCACCGGGCAGCGCGGATCGCGGCGGCCGGGCACGGCGGGCAGATCCTGGTTTCCGCGTCGACGGCGGCTTTGCTCGACAGCGACGATCTGATCGATCTCGGAGAGCACCGGTTCAAGGATCTCGCCGCGCCCGAGCGCGTCTTCCAGCTCGGCGATCGCGTCTTCCCGTCGCTCCAGAGCCTGCGTCAGACGAACCTCCCAACTCCGGCGACCCCGTTCCTCGGGCGGGAGCGCGAGCTGGCCGAGGTCGTCGAACTCCTGCAACGCGACGAGCTCCGTCTTCTCACGCTGACTGGGCCTGGGGGTACGGGGAAGAGCCGCCTCGCGCTCCAGGCGGTGGCCGAAGCTGCCGAGTCGTATCCCGACGGCTTGTGGTGGGTGCCGCTGGCGCCCCTGCGCGACGCACACCTGCTGGTCCCTGCTCTGGCGCAGGTGTTCCAGGTCGAGGAGCAGGCGGGCCACGAGCTGGGCGAGATCCTCGGCCGGCGCCTGTCGGGAGTTCGGGCGCTCCTCCTCCTGGACAACGCCGAGCACCTGCTGCCCGAGGTCGCTGCGGAGATCGCGCGCCTACGAGACGTGGCCGGCCCGACGATCGTCGTCACGAGTCGTGAGCGGCTCCAGCTCCAGGGCGAGCACGTGTACGCCGTCCCGACGCTTCGGAAAGAGGACGGAGTCGCGCTCTTCGTCACCCGTGCTCAGGCGCTCGACCCGCGAATGCGCATGTCACAAGCGGTGACCGATCTGTGCGCTCGCCTGGACAACCTCCCGCTCGCGCTCGAGCTCGCCGCGGCGCGCACGGTCGTCTTCTCGCCGGAGCAGCTCCTCGACCGGCTGTCCGAGCGGCTCGACCTGCTCAAGGCCGGGCGCGACGCCGATCCACGCCAGCAGACGCTTCGCGCGACCATCGAGTGGTCGTACGACCTGCTCGAGGAGCGCGAGCGCAGGCTCTTTCGAGCAATCTCCGTCTTCGCCGGCGGCTGCGGGTACGAGGCCGCCGAGGCCGTCTGTGACGCGGACCCGGACACGCTCCAGTCGCTGCTCGACAAGAGCATGGTCCGCCGTGTGGACGGGAGCTTCGGCCCGCGCTACTGGATGCTCGAGACGATCCGCGAGCTTGCCGCGGAAAAGCTCGCGGCGGACGGTGAGAGGCTCACCGCTCGCCGCCGTCACACCGAGTACTACCTCGCCCTCGTCCGGTCCGCACATCTCTCCGCCGAGGCTGAGGAGCAGCAGCGACATGAGCTCGTCATCCCGGAGCGCGACAACATTCGCGAGGCGCTCGCCTGGGCGCTCGAGACGGGTGAACGCGAGCTGGGGCTCGAGCTCGTCGTCGCCCTCGAGGGCTACTGGGCGACGAACAGCCCGCAGGAGGGCGCGGATTGGGTGGCGACCATGCTGGAGGGAGATCCGGCGGTGGCCGACCGCGTCCTCGCGCGCGCCCTCAGAGTCCAGGGAGGGCTGGAGAACATGTTCGGGCACCGCGACCTGGCCGCCACACGTTGGGAAAGGGCTCTGGAACTCAGCCGCCGGCTCGGCGATGACAAGAGCGCGGCCATACTGCTCCAGCGCCTGGCCGACGTCGCTGTGCGACGAGGCGACCTCGCGCGCGGTCGCGCTCTCGCCCACGAGAGCCAGGCAGGCTTTCAGCAGATCGGCTTCCGAAAGGGCGAGGCGTGGGTCGCGTGGACCCTCGCCGCGATTGCGCGTGCCGAGGGCAATCTCGAGGGCGCTCTCGAGTTCCTGCACGACGCCGGTCGCATCGCCGAGGAGACCCACTTTCACTGGTGGCTCTCGGGCGTGCTCGCCCAGATCGGGGCAGTGTCGCTCGAGCTCGATCGGATTGAGCAAGCCCGGGACAGCGCCCAGAAGGCGCTACGGCTCTCACGGGCGATGAACGACCGCAAGGCGCTCGTCTACGAGCTCGGGCTCCTGGCGGAAATCGTCGCCCGGGCGGGAGACTCGCGAAATGCGGGCATGCTCTGGGGTGCCGCCGAGGCCGAGAGCGAGCGCACGTGGACGGGGCGCTGGCTCCACGGCACGGTCGAGCCAGAGCGCGTCCTGGCCCATGCGGACGAGGAGTTCGAGCTGGGTCGAACAGTCGGTCGCGAGCTCTCGCTCGACGACGCGATCGCGCTCGCCCTCGAAAGCGACGCTACTTGAGGAGGTCGGCTGGAGTGAAGGAGTCGGGGATCAGGTCGTACTCGGCGTAGAGGTCGATCCACGGCTGCGCTTGGACAAGCCGGAGCCGCGTCGCGTACGGAATCCGGGTCATGTTCACGACCTGCGTCGGCTTGAGGTTGGCGTACCTGGCGAGGATGCGTGCGCTAGCAGTCTGGTTGCGCTTCTGGTTTGCCCAGACGGCCGCGGCCTGGACGGCGTTTCGGAACCGCGCGGCGAGGTCGCGATCGACGTTCGAGCGGGCGATGAAGACGGTCAAGAGGCAGTCCTGCGTGCAAACGGAGTCGAAGGGCAAGCCGATACGACGGGCACCGCCGCGCAACGCCGTGGTTGCCTGGGGCTCAGGGAGGACTGCAGCGTCGAAGTCCCCGCGCAGCAGAGGAGCCACCGACTGCGCGAACGGCAGCGTCGAGAGCTCGAACTCTTCAGGGGAGACGCCGCCTCGTCGGTCGAGCCAGCGCAGGAGACCGATGTGCGCGATGCTGTTTCGAAAATCGACGTTGATGCGCTTGCCGACCAGGTCCCGCGCGCGGGTGATTCGCTTCCCGGGCGCAACAAAGACGCCGCTCGTGGGCAGCCTCGGCCGGTACAGCGCTCCGGCGGCGACGAGCCTGACTGGTGCGTTGTTGGACTTGAGCTGCGCCAGCGCCCCGGTCGGTACGCCGGTGAACTGAGCCTGGCCCGAGAGCAGGGCCGGTACGGTCTGCGTTCCGTCGGCAACGATCTTGATCTCCGCGTCGATCCCGTGCTTCCGGAAGAAGCCCCTGTCCTTCGCGTACATGATCTGAGCCGCCGGGTCGACCGGGATGATCGCGATCGTGACCTTGTCGAGCTGAGCGCCGCGCGTGTTGGCAGTCGCGGAGCCCGCCGTCGACACGACGAGGAGCGCGCCGAGCAGACAGAGCAGGCCCACTGCTGCCCGGGGGGTTCCGCTCCGGTATGTCGAGCTCGTATGCATCGGCATTTGGGCTGGCCGATCGTACCTACGTCCTCTGGTGGAGGGAAATCACGCCGTGGATCTCGTTGCGGACCGTGAGGAAGCGATCCGAGCTCCGGGTCGCCGTCTGCGACCGGGGCCGGGGGAGCCCGACGTCGACCGAACCCACGATGCGCCCCGGGGACTGGCTGAGGACGAGCACCCGGTCGGCGAGGTACGCCGCCTCGTCGATGTCGTGGGTTACGTGGACGACCGTGGCGGAGCGGCCCTCGCGGCTCGAATGGACCCGCAGCAGCACGTCCTGGAGCTCGGCCCTGGTCAGCGCGTCCACGGACGCGAACGGCTCGTCGAGCAACAGCAGCTCCGGATGGGAGACGAGCGCGCGTGCTATCGCGACCCGCTGCTGCATGCCGCCCGAGAGCTGCCACGGGTACTTGTTCGCGGTCCCGTCGAGGCCCATTTCCCGTAAGACCGCCTCGGCCTTCGCGATCTTCCCGGCCCTCGAGAGGTCGGCGTGGCGCAAGGGAAACATCACGTTCCGGATGACGGTCAGCCACGGAAAGAGCGAACGGCTGTAGTCCTGGAAGACGATCGCGATCTCCCGCGGCGGGCCGACGACCGGCCGGCCGTCGAGGAGGACGGTTCCCTCAGTCGGTTGCGTCAGGCCGCAGAGCAGGCGGAGGAGCGTCGTCTTCCCGCAGCCCGACGGGCCGACGATCGCGAGCAGCTCGCCTTCGACGACGTCGAAGCTGACGTCGGTCAAGGCGGCGGGCCCGTTCTGCGAGTAGCGCTTTCCGAGCCCCGAGACGCGCAGCACCGGTCCCACCTCGGACGCAGGGGACTCCTGCCGTTCGACGGCGTCAGCGGGCAGACTCACCGGCTGCTCCGTAGTGCCAGGCCAGGATGCGCCGTTCCGCGACGAGGAACAGCCGGTTCAGCGCGTATCCGAGCAGACCGAGGAAGAGGATCGCCGCGTACATCTCGGGGTAGAGGAACTGGCCTCGCAGAGCCCAGATGTAGCTCCCGAGCCCGTCACCCGTACCGACGAACTCGGAAACGACGACGAGGACGAGGCCGATCGAGACCGCGATGCGCAGCCCTGCGACGATCGACGGGAGCGCAGCGGGGAAGTCGATGCGGTAGACGCGTTCCGCGCGGCCGACGTGCAGCATCGAGGCCGTATCGCGGGCCTCCGGCGACACGGCCCGGACGCCCTCGACGGTGTTGACGAGCACGGGGAAGCAGACGCCGAACGCGATCACCGCGATCTGCATGCCTTGCCCGACGCCGAGCACGACGATCAGCGCAGGGACGATCGCGATGGGCGGAGTCGCGCGCGTGAGCTCGATGAGCGGATCGAGCGCACGCCTCGTTTCAAGCGAGGATCCCATCAGGAGCCCGATCGCGATGCCGACTCCCGCGCCGATCGCGAATCCGACGGCGAGCCGCCTCAGGCTCGCCGCAACGTTCGCGAGGAAGTCCCTGGTCGGCCAGATGTGCCACGCACGGTCGAGCACTTCGCTTGCCGGGGGGACCAGGAAGGATCCTGCGTGACGGGCCCACACCTCCCAGATCACGAGCACGCCGACGAAGACGGCCACGCCGAGGAGCGGCCGCCCGACCTGCCCGAGCGATGTTCTCATGCGACGCGCTCCTCGCCGGCCCAGAACACCACGCGCCGCTCCGTCGCTCGGAGGACGACGTTGATCGTGTAGCCGAGGATGGCGGTCAGCACGACCGCGGCGTACATCTCCGGCAGCTCGCCTGCGTTCTGCTTCTGCTGCAGGTACGCGCCGATCCCACCGGTGAGGGTCAGGTACTCCGCGGTGACGCCGACGAGGAGGGCGATCGGCGCGCTCACCCTGATCCCGGTCCAGATGCTCGGAAGCGCGGCGGGAAGCGTCACTCGGACGAGCCTCCCAGGTCGGCCGACGCCCGAGGTCCTCGCGACGTCGTGGAGCATGCGATCGACTCCGCGGACACCGTACAGCGTGTTCACGAGGATCGGCCAGACCACGGCGTAGGCGATCACGAACCGGATCATCGGCGTGCCGAGATCGAAGAAGAGATATGCGACCGGGATCAGGGCGACGGCCGGGATCGGCCGCAGAAACTCGATGACCACGGACGACGCGTCGAGGAGCGTCCGCGAGCTTCCGATCAGTACACCGAGGGTCACTCCGGCAACGATCGCGAGCGCGAATCCTTCGAGGTACCTCTCCAGCGTGGTGCCGATCTCACCCGAGAGCGTGCCGTCGGAGAGCCCGTCGACGAGCGCGCGCAGCGCGTCCGTGGGTGCGGCGATGCTGTCGTGGAGGTCGAAGCCTCGCACGGCCACGTCCAGGAGTGCCGCAAGCAGCACGACCAGCAGCCAGCCGACGACATTCGTTCGTCTCAGGACGCCGGTTGCACGGGACACGTGGCCACTATCTCGCGGCTCCGATCGCGAGACAAGGCGTCCTGGCCTTGCCCGGCTCGGAGATGATGCGGCGATGTCGGCGCCCGACGAGCGCAGCGTTCGCGTCTCGACGCTCGAGCTCTTCTTCGACCTCGTCTTCGTCTTCACGATCACCCAGCTGACAGGGGTGCTCGTCCACGGGGGCGACGCC
Source organism: Gaiellaceae bacterium (assembly GCA_050698135.1). Classification (GTDB taxonomy): domain Bacteria; phylum Actinomycetota; class Thermoleophilia; order Gaiellales; family Gaiellaceae; genus GMQP-bins7. The sequence goes on along the minus strand of JBOHBB010000305.1, from coordinate 725 downwards.
GAGGCGGTCGTCCAGGTCGTCGTGATGTTCGCGATGGTCTGGTGGATGTACGACGGCTACGCCTGGCTGACGAACGCGATCTCGACCGATCGCGTGCGTTACCGGCTGCTGCTGACCGGGGGAATGGGCGGGTTCCTCGTCATCGCGCTCGCGATCCCGCACGCCTACGACGGGGACGGGCTGCCGTTCGGGCTCGGCTTTCTGGTCGTGGTCCTGCTGCACGGGAGCATGTACGTGAAGGGGACGTCGGTGGCGGAGGTGGCGGCGATCCTCCGGGTGATCCCGTTCAATCTTGCCGCCGCCGCGCTCCTGCTCGTCGGCGGGGCCCTCGGCGGTGACGTCCAGTGGGTAGCCTGGGCGCTGGCGGCGACCCTGTTCTGGATCACGCCATGGGTCGCGAGCGTCGAGGGCTTCGTGGTGTCGGCGTCCCACTTCGTCGAGCGCCACGGCCTCGTCGTGATCGTGGCGCTCGGCGAATCGATCGTCGTCATCGGCGTGGGCGCGAGCGGGCTCGCGCTCGACCTCGATCTCGTGCTAGCCGCTCTGCTGTCGCTCGCACTCAGCGCCTCGCTCTGGTGGGTGTACTTCAGCGACGAGCGAGCGGTCGAGGAGGGGATGCGCGAGGCCTCACCGGCTCGGCGGGCGAGGCTCGCGCTCGTCGGCTTCGGCTACTGGCACTACGGTCTGCTGCTCGGCGTCGTCGCGGTCGCCGCCGGGCTCGAGGA
>JBOHBB010000304.1:0-11491 GCA_050698135.1 Gaiellaceae bacterium | reverse complement strand
GGACGTCGACGTCGTCTTCCTCACCCACCTGCACATCGACCACATCGGCTGGACCACGGACGAGAACGCCGACGTCCTGTTCCCGAACGCGCGCTACCTCGTGCACCGGGAGGCGCTCGAGTTCGCGTGCGCGAACCCGGACCGCCCGCACATCCGGCGGTGCGTGGAGCCACTCGTCGATCGCTTCGAGCTTCTCGACGGCGACACCGAGCTCGCTCCGGGGCTGACGGCCTTCGTCGCGCCGGGGCACTACCCGGGGCACATGGGCGTGCGGATTCGCTCGAACGGCGACGAGGCAGTGATGATCACGGACGTTGCGCCGCACCCCGCGCTGCTCGATCGGCCGGAGTGGGTGTACGCGTTCGACGACGCGCCGCAGACGCCGACGCGCGCGGCGTTGATCGGCGAGCTCGTCGACCGCGACGTCCTCGCGATCTGCGGGCACTACCCGGGGAGCGGGATCGGGCGCATCGTGACGCGGGGTGGTCGCGTCGTGTGGGAAGACGCGCGGGTCGGCTGATAGCGTCGCCGTCATGGAGGACGGGTTCCGGGTCGAGGTCGAGCTCGACGACGAGGAGGGTGGCTACTCGATCCGCGAGCGGCTGCGCGCGCTCGATCTGGACGACAGGGCTCGGGAGCGTCTCGGAAGCGGCGTGATGGTCACGCGAGACGGCTCGCGGCTCTTCCTGTACGCGGACAGCGAGGCAGGGGCGCGCGAGGCCGAAGGGATCGTGCGGGCGCTCGTCGACGCCGACGAGCTGACAGCGACGATCGAAGTAACGCGCTGGCACCCCGTCGAGGAGGCCTGGAAGGACCTCTCCATCCCGCTGCCTGCCACCGCGGACGAGGAGGCCGTCGAGTACGCCGCCCGCGAGGCCGCGGAAGCCGTCGAGGCCGAGGTCGAGGGACGCTACGACTGGCACGTCGTCGTGAACGCGCCGGGGCGCGGCGCCGCCGTAGAGCTCGCCGGCCGCCTCGCCGCCGAGGGCTTGGACGTCACCCGGCGCTGGCGCTACGTGGTGGCCGGGGTCCCGACCGAGGAGCGCGCAGAGGAGCTGGCCGCCCGCCTGCGCTCGGAGCTACCCGAGGACGCCGAGGTCCGGGTCGAGGTGGACCTGTCCGACGTGGAGCGGTCTCCGCTCCAGTTCCTGCCGTTCTGAGGCGCGAGGGTCGCATGCCCTGGCCGCGGGACGACGCGAAGCTCGACCGCGTCCGCGCGCTGATGGCCGAGCGGGGCCTCGACGCCCTCGTCGTGCGCGCACCCGACAACGTCCTCTACCTCACGAACTTCTGGGGCATGAAGGGCTACGACGTCTGCGTCTTCCCCCGCGAGGGCGAGCCCACGCTCGTCTGCCTGGAGGCGAGCGAGGAAGACGCGCGGTGCACGGCGTGGACGTCCGACGTGCGGCTCTTCGCCGGCTACGACCCGTCGGACCCGCGCCCGCCGCTCCTGCGGGCGCTCGACGTCGCACGTGAAGCCGCCGCGGATCGCGGGACGGTGGGGATCGAGCTCTCGCTCGGGACCCAGGCCGCCGACCGGATGGTGGGCGAGCCGACGACGTTCACCGCGGGGTGGTTCGACGCGTTCGGCGACTCCGAGGACGCGACGCCGCTCCTCGCGGAGGCGCGCGCGCTCAAGACCGAGCAGGAGGTCGAGCGCATGCGGCTTGCGAACGACATCGCCGCCGCGGCGATGGAGCACTGCCGGCTGATCCTCGAGCCGGGGATGAGCGAGGCACAGGTCGCCGCGGAGTGGGAGGGGTTCGTCCACGGGGAGGGCACGGGCTGGGAGGGGAAGGTCGACCTCGCGCGTGGGTTCTCGCTCGTCTGGTCGGGAGCGGGGATCAAGACCTTCACGGCGACCACGTCGCGCGCGGTGGTCGCGAGCGAGCCGACTCTGTTCGAGATCTGGGTCTGCGCGGACGGCTACTGGTGCGATCACACGAAGAACCTCGTCGTCGGCGAGGTCACCCCTCGCTACCGAGAGCTCGAGGCGGGCCTGCTCACGGTCTACGATGACGCCGTCGCGTTCTGCCGCCCCGGGGCGAGCCTCGCCGAGCTCGATCGGCGGATCCGGGAGGGAATCGACGGCCTCGGCTTCCCTGGCCAGCCGTCGCACCCGGTCTGCCACGGCGTCGGCGCCAGGGCTCACGAGCCGCCGTACGCCCATCAGGCCGGAGGCGGCGAGATCGCCGAGGGCATGGTTCTTGCAATTGAGCCAGGATGCTATATCGAAGGTGGAGGTGGGCTCCGCGTCGAGGACAACTTCCTGATCACCCGCGACGGCGCGGCAAAGCTGTCGCCGTTCCCCGATGGGATAGTTGCGGCATGACCATCGACCGCTCGAAGGTGTGGACCGGCGACCTCAACGCGCACGCGCTCGAGCCGCAGCCGCACGCGACGGTCGGCCTCTACGACACGACCCTGCGCGACGGCGAGCAGACGGTGGGCGTCGTGCTCACCCCGGAGGACAAGCTCGCGATCGCGACGGCGCTCGCCGAGGCCGGGGTGGACCGCATCGAGGCCGGGTTCCCGCGTGTGTCCGACGATGACACGAGAGCGATCCGGATGATCGTCGAGGCGGACCTGGAGGCAGAGATCTGGGGGTTCTCGCGCGCCGTCCAGGCGGACGTCGAGGCGCTCGTCGAGCTCGGGCTGACCGCCTCCGTGATCGAGAGCCCGATCTCCGACGGGAAGCTCGCGGCACTCGGCGTCTCCCGCGAGTCGATGCTCGGGCGCATCCGCTCGGCCGTCTCCTTCGCCGTCGAGCACGGGATTCGCGTCGCCTACTTCGGCGTGGACTCGACGCGGGCGGACCTCGGCTTCCTGCGCGCCGCGTACGAGTCCGCCGTCGAGGCCGGGGCGGCCGAGGTCGTCGTCGTGGACACGCTCGGCATCGCGACCCCGGAGGCGGCGGCGTTCCTCGTCGGTGACGTGGCCGAGCGCTTCGACCACGAGGTCCCGGTCCACTGGCACGGGCACGACGACTTCGGGCTCGCCACGGCGGCGGCGATCGCCGCGGTGCAGGCGGGGGCGACCTGGGTGCAGGGGACCGTGAACGGCATGGGGGAGAGGGCCGGCAACGCGGACCTCGTCGAGGTCGCGCTCGCGCTCGAAGCCCTCTACGGCATCCCGACCCGGCTCCGGCTCGAGCGCGTGCGGAAGCTCGCCGACCTCGTGCAGGAGCTCTCCGGTACGCCTCTTCCCCCGTGGAAGCCCGTGACGGGCGCCAACCTCTTCACCCGCGAGTCGGGCGCGGTCGCCTCGCAGTTCCACGACCCCCCGGCGATCGAGCCGTATGCCGCGGAGCTCGTCGGCGCCGAGCGCGGCATCGTCCTCGGGAAGAAGAGCGGGCTCGACTCGATCCGCATCAAGGTCGAGGAGCTCGGGCTCGACGTGCCGGAGGAGCGCTTCGCCTCGCTCCTGGAGTCGGTCAAGAAGGCCGGGACGAGGAAGCGCGGGCTCGTCAGCGACGCCGACTTCCGGCGACTCGTTCGAAGAGGAGGGTGAGCCACGTGCACAACCGCGAGCTCGTCAACCCGCCGGAGCTCCATCCGGCTCCAGGCTTCAGCCACGTCGCGATCGCCTCGGGCACCACGGTCGTCCACGTTGCCGGGCAGGTGGCGCTCGCGCCCGACTTCGGCCTCGTCGGCGGCGACGACCTGTACGAGCAGACACGCGCCGCGATGGAGAACGTGAAGGTTGCGCTGTACGCGTCCGGCGCGACCTGGGACGACGTCGTGCGCCGCACGATCTACACGCTCCACCCGACCGAGTACGAGACGATCACGCGTGCGATCGACGCAGTGACTGGCGGCGCCGAGCACCCCGCGCAGACGATCGTGGGGGTCACGGGCCTGGCCGTACCCGGGCTCCTGATCGAGATCGAGTGCACCGCGGTGCTGCCCACATAGCCGATTGACTGACATGTCAGGACCGGGGATACTCGGCCTCATGGCACGTCAGGGTGCGGCGACGCGTCGGTGACAGGCGCGGCCGGATAGCGTGGTCGAGCGCTTCTGCATCGTCGGGGCCGGGGTCATCGGGAGCCTCTTCGCGGGGCATCTGGCGTCCGTGAGCGACGTGTCAGTGCTCACGCGGCGCCGGGAGCACGCGGACTCACTGAACCGCGACGGCCTCCGAGTCAGCGGGCGGAGCGTGCGCCATGCGCGCGTGAACGCAACCGACGACCCCTCCGAGCTCGTACCGTTCGACGTGGCGATCGTCGCGACGAAGGCGTCCGGGCTCGAGCCCGCGGTGCGCGCGCTCGCCGGCCAATTCCCCGAGGCGACCGTGATGACGGTGCTCAACGGGATCGGCGCCGAGGGGATCGTTCGCCAGCACGGTCCGTGGCCGATCGTCTCGGCCGTGACGTTCATGAGCGGCGCGCGCCACTCGGACACCCACGTCGAGTACATCCTCGACACGGAGACCTGGCTCGGCCCGTACGAGGACACGCCGTTCGCGCACGTGCAGGAGATCGCCGACACGATCGTCGAGTCCGGGCTGAAGGCGGAGGCCCTGCCCGACCTGCGCCCGGCGCAGTGGTCGAAGCTCATCTTCAACGCCGCGGTCAACCCGGTGGCCGCCCTGACGGGGCTCCGGCACGACCCGCACTTCGCGACCGAGGAGGAGCCGGGGGACCTCGGGCATCTCGTGCACGGGCTCGTGGACGAAGGGAAGGCGGTCGCGCGAGCCGCGGGAATCGAGCTGCACGACGACCCGTGGGAGATGAACATCCTCGCGACGAAGCGTGGGTCGGCGCACTACCCGTCGATGCTCGAGGACGTCGACGCGCACCGGGAGACGGAGATCGACCTCATCACCGGCTCACTCGTGCGCGAGGCCGGGAAGCACGGAGTCCCGGTCCCGCTGCACGCGATGGTCCTCGGCCTCGTCAAGGGCAAGGAGGCCTCGTGGTGAGCGGGAGGGATCCAAACAGGCACGAACGGGACACGACAGGAGGGAACAGATGAACCGAGCAGGGAAGGCGGCGACCGTCCTGGCTGCGGCCGCGGTCGTCGCGGTCGCCGTCGTGGGCGGCAGCACGGCGGCGCGGCAGCAGGCGACGACGGTCACGATCGGCTGGGCGTACGACGGCGTCGGGAACATGGCGGGATACGACGGGCCTGCGCTCGTCACCGCCCGCCAGCGGGTCCAGCAGCTGAACAAGACGAGCAGCACGAAGCTGAGGATCATCACCTGCAACACGCAGGGCAACAAGCCGGCGATCGCGAAGTCGTGCGCCGCGAAGCTCCTGGGCCAGGGCGCGGACGTGATGTTCACGACCTGCGACGTCGACTATGCGGCACCCGTCATCCAGGAATCGATCAACCGCGGGAAGCTGACGCTCGCGACCTGCATCGGGACCGACCAAATGGGCCCGAAGCGCTTCGGCGCGAAGGGCCGGCTCGCGTTCTCGTTCGGCAACGCCGCACAGGACGAAGGCTCGGCGATGGCCGAGTTCGCGTGGCGTCAGGGCTGGCGATCCGCCTCGCTCGCGACCGACACCGTCATCGTGTACTTCCGCAATGTCGTCCAGGCGTTCGAGGCCCGCTGGCGGCAGCTCGGCGGCAGGATCGTGACGGAGGAGACCTACCAGTCGGCCGGCGGGACGCCGGCGTCGTGGCAGAACGTCGTGACGCGACTGAACGCGCGGGACGCGGACGTCATCGTCACGTCGACCGCGCCCCCGTTCGGTGCGCAGGTGCCGATCATGACGGGCCTCCGGACGCTCGGGAACGACACGCCGATCCTGAACTCGTGGGCGGGCGACGGCAGCTACTGGTACCCGCCGGACCCGAAGGTCTCGAACTACTGGTACGTGACCTTCGCCTCGGCGTTCGGGGACGATCCGGTCCCCGCCGTGAGGGCGCTCCAGAAGCGCAACGCCAAGGCGATCGCGAAGGCGGGTAGCACCGGCGCCTACGTCACGGGGCCGGCGGCGATCGACGGGCTCGCCCTCGCGCTCAGGCGCACCGGCGGCTCGGCCAACGGTGCCCGGCTGGCCGCGCAGATGGAGAAGTTCAAGAACGTGCCCACGCTGTCCGGGCTCGTGACCTTCTCGAAGACCTTGCACGTCGTGCAAGGGCGCCAGTACCGGGTGATCCGTGTGCAGAACAACGTTCCGCGGGTCGTCGGGACGGTGAAGGCGAAGGTCGTCCCGAAGATCTGACGGACGATCGTGCCCGACTCGGACACGCCTCCGCACGAGGCACGGCGGCCCGGAGCACCCCTCCGGGCCGCCTCGGTCTCCCGCGCGTACGAGGGCGTCCAGGCTCTGCGGAGCGTGACGCTGGAGCTGCACCGACACGAGGTCCTTGGGCTGATCGGGCCGAACGGAGCCGGGAAGTCGACGCTCGTCAACGTCCTCACCGGCTTCGACTTCCCCGACGAGGGGGCGGTCGAGCTCGAGGGGGGCGACATCACGCGCTGGCGCCCACACCGCCGGGGCCGCGCGGGGCTCGCGCGCACGTTCCAGCACAGCCGCTCGTTCCGCAACCTGAGCGTCCGCGAGAACGTCGAGGTCGCCGCGCTCGGGTCCGGCGCGTCGCCGCGCGAGGCGCGGCGCAGGGCGGGCGAGCTGCTCGGATCGCTCCGACTCGACGGCTACTCCGATGCCCCCGCCTCGTCCCTGCCTCACGGCGACGAGCGTCGTCTCGGCGTCGCCCGTGCCCTCGCGACGGCGCCGCGGTTCGTGCTGATGGACGAGCCCGCTGCGGGCCTGCCCGAGGTCGAGGTGCCGGCGTTCGCGGAGGTCGTGCGGTCGGTGCGGGACGACCACGACGCGGGCGTGCTGCTCATCGACCACAACATGGCGCTGATCATGGGCGTCTGCGACCGCATCCAGGTGCTCGACCAGGGCAGGACGCTCGCCGAGGGCACGCCGGCCGAGATCCGCGGGAACCTCGACGTCGCCGCCGCGTACCTCGGCGAGTCCGCCGTCCACGAGGACGCGGTATGAGCGCGCTCGAGCTCGAGGGCGTCGAGGTCGCGTACGGCGGCGTGGCGGCGGTCCGGAATCTGTCGCTGAGCGTCGCACCCGGCGAGATCGTGGGCCTCATCGGGCCGAACGGCGCCGGGAAGTCGACGACGCTGCACGCGATCATGGGTCTGGTCCCAACGATCGCCGGCGACATCCGCCTCGCGGGGAGGTCGTTGCGGGGCCGCTCACCGGAGTCGATCGCGCGGAGTGGGATCGCACTCGTCCCAGAGGGGCGACGGCTGTTCGGCGAGCTCACCGTGGAGGAGAACGTCCGCCTCGGCCTCGCCGGGCGTTCCCGTGCGGAGGGCGCAGACGAGGACCTCGCGCACGTCGCCGTCCTCTTCCCCGTCGTCGAGGAGTTCGGGAGTCGCCCGGCCGGCACGCTCTCGGGAGGTCAACAGCAGCAGCTCGCGATCGCACGGGCGCTCGTCGCAGGGCCGTCCGTGCTCCTGCTGGACGAACCGTCTCTCGGGCTGGCGCCGACCGTCGTCGACCTCGTCTTCCAGACGCTGCAGACGATCCGCGAGCAAGGCCTCGGCGTGCTTCTCGTCGAGCAGCGCGCGCAGCGCACCGTCGCGCTCGCGGACCGCACGCACGTCCTCGCGGGCGGCGAGCTCCGGCTGACGCTCACCCCGGACGACGCAGCGGACACCGATCGCATGGTCGCGGCGTACCTCTCGTGACGCAGCTGATCGCCAGCGGCCTCACCGACTTCCTGCGGGACGCCGTCGACCCGCAGATCCAGGTCGACGCGATCGGCATCGGCGCCGTCTACGCGCTGATGGCGGTCGGCATCGGGCTCGTCTTCGGCGTCCTGCGCCTCGTGAACTTCGCTTACGGGCAGCTCGTCATGGCCGGCGCGTTCGCGCTCGCGTACGCCTCGGATCGCGACTGGCCGGTCGGGGTCGGGATCGCGCTCTGCGTCGCGGTCGTGCTCTTGCTCTCGCTCGCCATGGAGCGGGTCGTCTTCCGCCCCCTGAGGACGCAGTCGGGCGCGGTGATGCTCATCGCGACGTTCGCGGTCTCGTTCCTCCTGCAATCGATCGCGCTGCTCTGGTTCGGGCCGCTCGGCAAGACCGCGGGTTCGCTCTCCCAGCTCAACCGGGCGGTGTCGGTCGGGGACGTCGAGATCAGGAAGATCACGATCGTCGCGATCGTCACGGCGGCGGTCTGCCTCCTGCTGCTCGTCCTCCTCCTCGGCCGCACGTCGGTCGGGCTGCACATGCGGGCGGCGTCGATGGACTTCTCGACGGCGCGCCTCGTCGGCGTGCGGGCGAACCTCGTGAGCGGCGTCGCGGTGCTCATCGCCGGCGTGCTCGCAGCGGTGGTCGCCGTGCTCCTGACCGTCCAGTACCCGACGGTGACGCCGACCTTCGCACTGCAGGAGACGATCATCGTCCTCGCGGGCGTCGTCGTCGGCGGCATGACGCGGCTCGTGCCCGCGACACTCGGCGGGTTCCTGATCGGGTACGTGTCGGGGATCCTCGGCGGCGCGCTCCCGACGAACCAGAGCCAGTACCTTCCGACGTTCCTCTTCGGGCTCGTGATCCTCGTCCTCCTCCTCCGCCCGGACGGGCTCTTCACGCGGAGCCGCGGGCTCGTGGAGCGGGTGTGAGGGCCGTTCGCGCTCTCGGCGGGCTGCTCGCACCGGCGGCGCTCGTCGTCGTCTCAGCCCTCGTCGGGACGACGTTCGCGCGCTCGACGGAGATCTACTTCATCAACGCGCTCGTCATGGTCTCGATCGTCGTCGCGCTCTACGTGTTCGTCGGCAACTCTGGCGTGCTCTCGTTCGGCCACATCAGCTTCTTCGCGCTCGGGGTGTGGGCTGCCGGGGTGCTCTCGATCCCCGAGCAGGAGAAGCCCGCGACGATGCCATATCTCTTCGACTTCTTGAGCTCGACGACGGTCGGCAACGTCCCCTCGCTCGCGATCGCGGCGGTCGTCGGTGGCGTGTTCGCCCTCCTCGTCGGGCTCCCGCTCATGCGGCTCTCCGGTCTCGCGGCCGGGATCGCGACGTTCGCGGTGCTCGGGATCACGAACAACATCCTCCGCTACTACGAGAAGATCGGGCCGGGGCTGAACACGTTCTCGTCCGTCCCCGAGACGACGGACCTCGTCCAGGCCTGCATCGGTGCCGTCCTCGTGATCGCCGCGGCCTTCGCGTACCAGCGCAGCCGTTTCGGCCGGCAGCTGCGGGCGGCCCGGGAGGACCCGGCGGCGGCCAGGGCGGTCGGCGTGTCGATCTACCGCCAGCGGCTCGGCGCGTTCGCGCTTTCCGGCCTGCTCGCGGGCTTTGCCGGCGGGCTGTACGTCCACTTCCTCCCGATCAACGTCGATGCCGTGTACCTCGACCTCACCTTCATCACGCTGGCGATGCTGGTGATCGGAGGTGTGACGAGCCTCTGGGGCGCCGTCGTCGGCGCGCTGGCGGTGAGCGGCCTCGACTCGCTGCTGGCGAACGCCGAGAACGGGATCGAGGTCCTCGGGCGCTCGGTGGACGTCCCGGCCGGGACCCGCATCGTCGTGGTCAGCGCCCTCATGGCGCTCGTCCTCATCCTGCGCCCGAGCGGCCTCACCGGCGGCAGGGAGCTGTCGCTCGAGCCGGTCCTGCGCAGGCTGCGCCCGGGTCCGGCGGCGGAGGTCGCGGAGTGAGAGTCTGCATCGTCGGGTGCGGAGCAGTCGGCTCGCTCTTCGCCGCGCAGCTCGCCGGGCTCGACGACGTCGAGGTGTGGGCCTACGACCTCTCCCGGCCGCACGTGGACGCGATCAACGCCAACGGCCTCCGCCTGACCGGCGCCGGCGACGTGCACGCCCGCCTGCGGGCAACCTCGGACGCAGGCGAGCTCCCGTCATGCGACTTCGGGATCGTGGCGACCAAGGCGATGCACACGGAGGCGGCGATCGCGGCGACGGCGCACGCGCTCGCCGACGGTGCGGTCGCCACGGTGCAGAACGGGGTGGGCAACGAGGAGACTCTCGCGCGCCGGGTCGCGCGGGTCATCCGCGGAACCACGTTCCCGGCAGGGAAGATCCTCGAGCCCGGGGTCGTGCAGTGGGACGTGAAGGGCGACACCACACTCGGCCCGTTCGAGCCGAGCCCGGCGCCGATGGCCGAGATCGAGCGGCTGGCGGATGCGTGCACCAGGGGCGGAATGCCCACGCACGCGGTCCCGGACGCGCGCCCCGCCCAGTGGCGGAAGGTGATCTTCAATGCGGCAACGAGCCCCGTCGGCGCCTTGACCGGTCTCACGCACGGCCGAGTCTGCGAGCGGCCCGACCTGCGCGCGCTCGTGACGTCCCTCGTCGACGAGGGGAAGGCGGTCGCCGCCGCGCAGGGCATCGCGCTCGACGCCGACCCCGAGGAGCTCATCGACCATGCTGCGCGCCCGGACGTGGCCTACGACCACAAGGCGAGCATGCTCCAGGACGTCGAGGCTCGGCGCGCGACCGAGATCGACTACCTGAACGGCGGTATCGCACGCTTCGGGCGGGAGCTCGGTGTGGAGACGTCGCTGAACGACGCCGTGACCGCCCTCGTCAAAGGACTGGAGGCCTCATGGGCCTGAACGCGGAGCTCGAGCGCCGCCACGCGAACGCCCGCGCAGCGATGGCGGAGCACGACCTCGACGCCCTCGTCGTCTCGGGGAGCGAGTACACGGGCTTCGAGGGCGCGGTGACGTACCTCTCGGGCTTCCAGATCGTGCACCGCTACGCCTACGTCGTCATCCCCGCCGACGGTGACGCGTTGGTCGTCTTCCCCGCGGAAGCGCGCTACGTCGGCGAGCACGGCACCGCGCGGCTCGAGCAGGTATTCCACGAGCGCCCGGGCGAGCACATCGCCGGCCGCGCTCGGGACGAGAACTGGCGCCGCGTCGGGGTGTACGGCCTCGACTACGTGATGGCGGTCCGCGACTACCACGCGCTGGCCTCGCTCGACAAAACCCGGATCGTGCCGTTCGACGTCGAGTTCGACCTCGCCCGGGCGGTCAAGAGCGATGCGGAGATCGCGTCCGTGCGTGACTCCGTCCGGATCAACGAGCGCGGGTTCGAGATCTTCCTCGAGAGCTACGCGCCGGGGAGGACCGCGGCCGAGGTGATGGCGCCCGCGGAGGAGTGGTTCGTCGCCGAGGGCTGTGGGCGCCTGACGATGAACATGGTGCTGACGGGCACCGACGAGCTCGCGTTGCCGGAGTTCAAGATCGCGCGGAGCGACGAGGTCCTCGGGGGATTCGTGCTGCCGTCGCTCGAGATCGCCGGGCCCGGGATGCACTGGGTCGAGGTCTCGCGGGCGATCGGCGCCGCGGACGGCTCGCTCTCCCCGGACACGCAGCGGATGCTCGAGGCCTACGAGGAGTACTTCGAGGCCGCGAAGAGCGCGATGCGCCCGGGCGCCACGTGCCACGACGTCCACCAGGCGGTGGCGGCGGGGTTCCTGGAGCGCGGCTTCCGTCTCGGGCACGTGACCGGCCACTCGATCGGGATGACGATGATCGAGTTCCCGAAGGT
>JBOHBB010000303.1:0-10257 GCA_050698135.1 Gaiellaceae bacterium | reverse complement strand
CCGAGGCCGCCGCGGGCGAGATCCTCGTCAGCGCGCCGGCCGCGCAGGCGGCCGGTCTCGACACCTCGGGGCTCCGGTCCCGCACGCTCTCGCTCCGGGGCAGGGATCAGACGGTCGACGCCTGGGTCGCAGGCGCGTCCGCCTAGCGCTGGTCCAGGAACCGACGCAGCTCGCCCTCGACGAGCTCCGCCCAGCGGCCGGCGCGAGGGAGCGGGACGAGGCCTCCCCAGGGCGCGCGTAACGCAAGCCCGTGGACGGCTCCCCGGATGAGCGTGAAGGTGCACTCGGCGCCCGCGGCGCGCGCGCGCTCGACTCCGCGGCACGAGAAGGCGGGAGAGACCCCCGGGATCGCCGGCAGCGCGCGGTCGAGAGCTCCGTGCAGGACCGCGAGGCGCTTGCCCGCGACCGGGGACACGTCGAGCGCGTCGGGGATCCACGGCGCGAGCCCGACGACTCCCGCGACCGACGGGTCGTCCGCCGCCGAGATCGCGACTGCCCCGCCCATCGAGAAGCCGACCAGGAGCGCCCGCTCGGGAGCGACTGACCGCAGCGCCGCGCGTGCGTCCTCGACGCACCAGTCGAGCCGCTTCCAGGACCGGACGCGGTAGCGGACCTCGGCGAACGAAAGGTCGGGCAGGCGCGGCGCGACCCGACGCACGAGCCACTCGATCGACGCGCTCCAGGTCCCTTCGAGCTCCCGGGCCTGGCCGCCGTTCACGCAGACGACGACGCCGCACCGGCCGGTTCCGGTCCGCCGCAGCTCGGCGCCCGTGTCGAGTCGCGTCACGCGCCGGCGCGGTTCAGCTCGTACCGGAGGAAGAGGTGCTCCTCCCGGCGGCGGAGGCTCAGAAGCCGGAGGCCGACGGGCGGGAGGAGGTCGACCGCCTCGACGAGGTGCAGGCGGCTGTCTGGCCCCGCGTCCCCCGCGAGGAGCGGCGAGAGCGTGAGGAAGAGCTCGTCCACGACCCCGCCCTCGACCAGGGAGCCGAAGGTGTGCGGGCCGGCCTCGGCGAGGATCAGCCGGTGCCCACGGTCGTGGAGGGCGCTGACGACCGCGGCCGGCGGGAGGTCGACGTCGTCGCCGAGGGTGACCACCATGGAAGCCTCGGGGAGGCGGCCGGCGAGGTGGCCGGCGCCGCGCTCGCTCGTCAGGACGACTGCCCCGGAGGCGAGCAGCGGGTGGGCCGGGTCGATCGAGCCACGGCCCGACAGGACCGCGACCTCCGGTCGCCCCGGGCGGTCGCGCCGTCTTCGGAGCTCGGCGAACGCGTCCGCGGCCGGCGGGTACACCTTCTCCGGCAGCCAGGTCCCCTGCGGCGATGCCCGCAGCACCCCCGAGCCGATGAGCACGACGTCCGCCAGCGCGCGCAGCAGCCCCATGACGAGGTGGTCGGCCCTGCTCCCGGCCGCGATCAGGCTGTTCGACTCCGGGATCGACGGGATCGCGACGACACCGTCGAGCGTCGCAACGAAGTTCGCGAAGAGCCGAGGCTCGTCGAGGCCGAGCGGGCCGCCGTACAGGCGCTCGAGCTCTTCGGGAAGCCCCGCGGAGGGGAGCCCGTCCACCTCGAAGAGCCGCTCGAGCGGGCTCATGCGCCGACGGCTTCCTGCAGCCAGGGAACGAGCACGTCGAGGAACGCGGGGTCGATCGTGTGCCCGAGCCCCGGCGACTCCCGGTAGAGGACGTCGGCACCGGCATCCTCGAGAAGCCCCCGCGCGCGGCGGCCCCAGTCGACCGAGATGACCGGGTCGAGCGCGCCGTGGCCGATAGCGACGCGCGGCAGGGGAGGGTCGAGGTCCAGGTCGAGCCCAGGCACGGTCGGGACGAACCCGCTGAGCGCGAGGAGCGCCGCGGGCCGCGCCCGCCCGCGCGCGAGGCCGAGCGCGTACGCCATCACCGAGCCCTGCGAGAAGCCCCCGAGAACCGTGCGTCCCGGCGCGACCTCCGTCTCCTGCCAGAGCGCGTCGAGCCAGTCGCCGACCAGTGCATACGTCGGAGTGAACGTCCCGGGATCGGGGTAGCCGATCTCCTGCACGGCGTACCAGTGGGCACCGCCCGGAGGGAGCCGCAGCGGGCCGCGAGGCGTCACCCCGAGGAGGCGCCGGCCAGGGTCGAGGTGGTCGAGGAGCGGGTACAGGTCGGCCTCGTCGGCCCCGCGCCCGTGGAAGAGCACGAGCAGCCCCTCCGGCTCGTCCGCGGCCGGCCGCGTCAGGAACGTGAGGGCGTCGGTCGGCAAGCGGTGGAGACCGTACCCCTTAACCCATACCAAGCCTTTAGGCTTCCGGTCTCGTGGAAGGCCGTCCGCAGAAGCACCTCGCGCTCATCCTCGCGCGCGAGCTCGCCTCCCAGCTCGCGACGGCGACGTTCATCGCCGACGCGACAGGAGAGCTCGTGTTCTACAACGAGCCTGCCGAGGAGATCCTCGGCCGGACGTTCGCGGAGGCCGGCCCGATGCCCGCGGAGCGCTGGGCCTCGACGTTCAACCTGGAGGACCTCGAGGGAGGGCCGCTGCCGATGCACCGGATGCCGGCGGCCGTCGCGCTCATGGAGCAGCGGCCGGCGCATGGTCAGCTCTGGATGACCGGCCTCGACGGCCACCGGCGGCTGGTGTCCATCACCGCAGCGCCGCTCTTCTCGTCCCCGACGGAGTTCGTCGGGATGATCGCCCTCTTCTGGCAGGAACCGAGCGACGGCTGAATGCCGCTGCAGGCGAGGATCTGGGGCTGCCGCGGGTCGCTCCCCACACCGGGCGCGGCGACGGTCCGCTACGGCGGGAACACCCCGTGCGTCGAGATCCGGACCGGTGAGGGAGAGCTTCTCATCCTCGACGCGGGGACGGGGATCAAGCGGCTCGGCGCCGTCCTCGACTGCGACGGCCCCGTGCACGTCCTGCTCACGCACCTCCACCTCGACCACGTCGAGGGCCTGCGCTTCTTCGCGCCCTTCTGGCGCCCGGGCGCCGAGCTGCACATCTGGGGGCCGCCCTCGCCGCTCCACACCCTCGAGGAGCGGATCGCGCGCGCGTTCTCGCCGCCGCTCTTCCCGCTCGAGCTCGCCGACACGGCGGCGAACGTCACGTTCCACGACGTGCCGCACGAGACCTGGGAGATCGGCGGCGTGCGCATCGACGCGCAGTCCGTGTCGCATCCCGGGCCGACCCTCGGCTACCGCCTCGCCCTGAACGGCAGCTCGCTCGCGTACATCCCGGACCACGAGCCCGTCCTCGGGGTGGAGATGGCGGAGCTCGAGCCGGAGTGGATCTCCGGGCACGGGCTCGCCGAGCACGTCGACGTTCTGTTCCACGACTGTCAGTTCAGCGAGGCCGAGTACGGGTCCCGGGTCGGGTGGGGGCACTCGAGCGTCGCCCACGCCGTCCAGTTCGCCCAGCGCTCCGAGGTGGGGAGGCTCGTGCTCTTCCACCACGACCCGGACCGCTCCGACGACGGAGTCGACGGCGTCGTCGAGCGCGCGCAGGAGCTGTGGGACGGTGCGTCGCCGGAGCCGCCCGTCGCGGCCTGCGAGGGCATGACCCTCGACCTCCCGTAGGACGGCCGTCGCCACGGAAGCGGACGCCGACGCGCAGCGTTCTCTCGAGGCCTGGCACCTCGTGGGCCCGCCCTGACGATGGGCCCGGAACCGCTGTACGCATCCCCTTACGGACCGCGGCCCGCTGTGTAAGGCTTGCCTCCGTGCCGCGGTGGGTAGGAGGCATGGGGTCAGGGGAGTCAACGAGAGGGAGAGTGACATGATCGGTTCGCGAATTCGTGTAGCCGCGGCTGTCGTCGGCGCGCTCGCGCTGCTCGTCGGTGTCGGGGCGGGCGCCGCCTCGTCGACGGGCTCGGCAGGGCCCGCGCAGGCCGGCGGCAAGGAGTCGGTGATCTTCTTCAGCGCGGACGGCCTGCGTCAGGACCTCGTCGAGTCCTATGCGGTCAATGGCGCCATGCCGGCGATGCAGAAGCTCCTGCGCGCGGGGGCGAAGGCCGGGGGCGGCGGGCTGCTCACACAGGCGCCGCCGAACACCGGCGCCGGCTGGTACAGCCTCGCGACTGGCGCGTGGCCGGGGGTGCACGGGTCGACGAACAACACGTTCCACGTCAACGGCCAGCCGTTCGGCAACAGCACGAGCTCGTTCGCCACCGGCATCCTCCAGGCCGAGACCCTCGCCCAGGCCGCCGAGCGCGGCGGCAAGAAGGTCGCGCAGATCGAGTGGGCGGGCGGGCGCGTCGGTGTCATCGACGGCCCGACGGTCGACTTCCGCGGGTTCTTCTCCGGCCGCGGCGTCGCGACGAACTACATCGGCCAGACGGACGACGCAGCCTTCGTCACCGCTTTCGGCCTGCAGTTCGACCACCCCGCCGGCTTCGCCGGTCAGGCCCCGTTCCCGGCCGCGGCGCCGACGAATGCGACCGGCTGGACCGGCGCTCCGCAGTCCTTCACCCAGGCGAAGGAGATGCGGATGCGCGTGCTCGACTTCGGCGTCGACAAGTACGGGCTGAACGCGTACATCTTCGACTCGACCAACGACAACACCGTCAACTACAACCGCGTGCTCTTCTCGCCGACGAAGAACGCCGCGGACGGCGTCGCCACGCTCGGCCGCGGGCAGTGGGGCGACGTGAAGGTGAAGATCGTGGGCGGCGCCCTCAGCGGCCTGACGGCCGGGATGCTGATCAAGGTCGAGGAGCTGAACGCGAGCCTCTCGCGGGTCCGCCTCTTCCATACCTCGGTCACGCGGTCGAACGCGAGCTGGGCCGGCTGGTCCGAGCCCGGCTTTACCGGCGACTTCGCCGAGTACGTCGCACAGAAGTTCCCGACCTCGACCGCGGCCGACTTCGCGGTCCTCGAGGCCGGCATCGTCAGCGAGGAGACGTACGTCGAGCAGGGCCTCTACTGGTCGACCGGGCACCACCCGCTGATCAGGTACATCCTCGACAAGTACGAGCCGGACCTCGTGATGGCCGGGTACCCGGTCACGGACGAGTTCCAGCACCAGTTCCTCGGGCTCGTCACGCAGACGCTTCCGAACGGGGCTCCGAACCCCGCCTACGACGACGTGCAGGTGAACGGCACGCCGGACGGCCGGGTCGCGCAGCGCCGCGCGTTCCTGCGCAGCGCTTACGCGGGGGCGGACGCGACGCTCGCCCTCATCGACTCGCTGATGCCGAACAACTCGTCGAAGCTCGTGTCCTCCGACCACGGCTTCGCGCCGCAGTTCGCGGCGATCGACGCGAGCAAGGTGCTCGTCGACCTGGGGCTCCTGTCGCGGCCCCAGACGTCGAACTGCCGCCCCGCGACGGGCGAGACGATCGGCAAGGCGAAGGCCTGCTGGGCGGGCGGCACCGTCCAGATCTACCTCAACCTCGCCGGCCGCGACCCCGCGGGCGGCGGCTTCACGCAGGTCGCCGCGGCGGACGAAGCGTCGACCGTCGCCGCGATCGAGGCGGCCTTCCTCGCGCTCGTCGACCCCAACGACTGGAACGGGAACGGCACGCCGGAGGGCTGGAAGGTGATCGACCGCGCCTTCACGAAGGCGGAGGCCTGGCTCATCCCGAACGGCGCGGGCTCGACCACCGACATGGCGCACCCGACGCGGACCGGCGACCTCGTCGTGTTCTCGTTCCCGCCGTACCAGTTCGACGCGGCGACGCCCGGCACGCTCATCGCCCGCTCGGCCTTCTTCGGCCAGCACGGGTACGTGCCCGACGTCCAGGACCTCGCCGACAACATCAACATGCGCGCGACGTTCATCGGCGGCGAGGGGCGGATCCGCCCGAACGTCGTCGCGAACGGTCTCCGCTCGATCGACCTGGCGCCCACGATCGCGTTCCTGCTCGACATCCCCGAGCCGCAGCACTCCCAGGGCGTCGTCCGGCTCGACCTGATCCGCGGCGGCGAGTCCAGGACGCTCGTGCCGTTCGTCGGCCTCACCGACTTCCACGGCCAGCTCGAGCCGACCTCGATGACGATGGACGGCCGGAACGTATCGGTGGGCGGCGGAGCCTACCTCGCGACGCTGTTCGACCAGGAGGCGGCGGCGCTGCCTCGTGGCTCCCTCCTCTTCGCCTCGGGTGACAACGTCGGCGCATCGCCGCCGAACTCGGGGCTGCTCGAGGACATGCCGGCGATCGACGTCGAGAACGCGTGGGGCCTGGACGCGACCTCGTACGGGAACCACGAGTTCGACTACGGGATCGAGCGCCTGCAGGCGCACCAGGACCGCGCGGACTTCCCGTTCCTCGGCGCCAACATCGTCTCCCAGGCGACCGGTCAGAACCCGGACTGGGTGGAGGGGACGCACGTCTTCGCGTCCAACGGCCACCGCATCGGGGTCATCGGCATCGAGCTCGAGAACACGCCCGAGCTCGTGAAGGCCGGTAACACCGCGGGGCTCCGGTTCCTGCCCGAGCTGCAGACGATCCGCACGGAGTCCGAGCGGCTCCGCAACGCGGGCATCCGCATCCAGGTCGTCCTCATCCACGACGGCACGAACGTCGGGTCGAATCGGGTGAACGACGATGCGGCGGTGCCGTGGGTGGGCCCGATCGTGGACATCGCGAAGGGCCTCCAGGACACGACCGTCGACGTGATCATGGCGGGCCACACCCACCGCGTCTCGAACCTGATGGTCGGCGACATCCTCGTCGCCGAGGGGATCAACGCGGGGGCGAGCTACTCGGTCGTGCAGATGATCGTCCAGGGCGGGGACGTCGAGTGGGCCGGCGGCGCGACCCGCATCGCCAAGACGCTCGGCGTCGCCCAGCGGCCGGACGTCCAGGGGATCGTCGACAAGGCCAACGCCGATACGGCCGTGCTGCGGAACCAGGTCATCGGGACCCAGCAGTTCGACATCAAGCGCGCCCCGACCCGGCTCTTCGAGTCGGCGATGGGGAACATGGTCACCGAC
Source organism: Gaiellaceae bacterium (assembly GCA_050698135.1). Classification (GTDB taxonomy): domain Bacteria; phylum Actinomycetota; class Thermoleophilia; order Gaiellales; family Gaiellaceae; genus GMQP-bins7. The sequence continues at coordinate 3,352 of JBOHBB010000303.1, read as the reverse complement.
GCGATGCGCGGGGCGTACCCGGGAGTGGACGCCGCGTTCACCAACTCGGGCGGCCTGCGCCAGGACGTCAACTGCGCACCGCCGAGCGCGGGCGAGCAGGTGTGCGAGATCACGTGGGGCGAGATGTTCGCCGTGCTCCCGTTCGGGAACCGCACGGTGATCCTCACGTTGACCGGCGCCCAGCTCCAGGCGGCGTACGTGAACGGCTTCACGCCGTTCTGTTTCGTCGGCTTCCCGGGCGGCACGGGCCGCTTCCCGCAGGTGTCGGGGCTCAAGGTCACCTTCGCCTGCAACGGCCAGACCCCGGTCGTCACCGGCATGTGGAAGACGCCGAACGGGATCGGCGGACCGCAGACGCCGATCGGCCCGGCGGACACCGTCCGCCTCGTCACCAACGACTTCCTGCTCACCGGTGGCGACGGCTACACGATGTTCGCGAGCGGCACCGACATCCAGCAGCCGGGCGACGACCTGCTACAGGTCACCATCGACTACATCACGGCCAACTCGCCGGTCGGCCCGGTGGTCGAAGGCCGCATCGTCGGCCCGTAGCGCAGGTTCGAGGGAGGGGCCGGGCGCACGTTGCGGCCGGCCCCTCCCGGCGCGATGGTTGCGCCGGGCCGTATCGTGGTACATCCTCGGTAGGAGCGTCACGGTCGAGCGCAAGGGAGGCGGCGATGAACGTGCTTTCGGAGATCCTCGACGAGAAGGGCGGCGACGTGCTCCGGATCGACGCCGACGCCTCGGTGTTCGAGGCGGTCAGCAGGATGGTGGAGGCGAACGTCGGCTCGCTCCTCGTGCAGGAGGACGGCGAGATCGCCGGGATCGTGACCGAGCGCGACTACCTCCGCCGCTGCGCCCTCGAGGGGCGCACGGACGAGGAGACCGCCGTCCGCGAGATCATGTCCTCGCCGCTCGTCGTGGCTACCCCGCAGACGACGATCGACGAGTGCATGGCGATGATGACCGACCGGCGCATCCGGCATCTCCCCGTCGTCGAGGAGGGCGAGGTCGTCGGCCTCGTCTCGATCGGCGACCTCGTCAAGTTCAAGTCGCAGCAGCAGACCTTCGAGATCCAGTACCTGACCGACTACATCACGGCCCGCTGACGCGCGAGCCGATCAGAAGAGCTTCGTCTCCTCGCGCGGCCGCTGCACGCGCTCGGGGAAGCGCTTGAGGCCGACGCCCTCCACCTCGCCCTTCGCCGGGTGGACGGCAAACCGCGGCCAGAGCGTCCGCAGGTAGCCGCGTGCCTGCCCGTTCCCGCGCTCGGCGGCGGCGGTGATCGCGACGACGAGGTCGGCGCACTGGAGGCCGATCGAGTAGTGGCTCGGTCCGAGGAAGAGGCCCTCGACGAACCGATCGAGCTTGGAGTAGGGGGTCCCGTCCTTCGTCAGGTCGGAGAAGAAGCGGCGCAGGCGCGAGTCCTCCTCGCGGAAGCGGCTGTCGACGACGATGAGGCCGACGTCGTCCTCGGCGGCGAGCAGGTGCTGGAAGCGCTGGGCGAGGAACATGAGCCCGGTCGCGCAGGTCTCCTCGTCGCTCGTGAAGAACTCGGGCTCCTGCTCGAGGCCGAGCTCGACGTCGAGGAGGGTCACGTAGCAGGTGATCGGCGCCCGGGCGAGCGTCGAAACGACGGCGTCAGCGAGCGCCGGCGGCACTTCCCCCTTGCGATGCCGTGCCGCTTGACCTCCTTCTCGGGCGGCCAGCGGTTCTCCGCGAGGGTCCCCTGCCGGAGGTCGTGGAGGGTGCGCCAATCCGCGTCGCAAAGCGCGACGCCGCCGAGCGCGAAGAACTTCCGCTCGGAGAGCTGGCCCGACTCGTCGAGGAACAGCAGGTGCACTCGCACGAAGCTACTGGACACGCCGCCCGCGGACCGCGGGCTCGGGCTGGCTCCCCAGCGGCTCGTCGGTGCACGACGAAGACGAGGGCGCAACAGCCCGCCGTTTCGACCTCTTCTCCGCGGGGTAGCGATTGTCCGCGCGCACAGCATCGATCGGCGGCTCTCGCGCGCGTAGCCGCCAGGGAAGGGGTTCAGCATGCGTCGTCTTCTAGCGCCGGTGCTTGCGGCCGTCGTCCTCTTCGGCGTGTTCGCGACGCCGGGTGCGGCGATCACGGGCGGACAGCCCGACGGCAACGGCCATCCGTACGTCGGCGTGCTTCTCGCGCCCGGTCTGACCTTTTGCAGCGGCACGCTCATCTCGGACGAGACGATTCTGACGGCCGGCCACTGCACGAGCTTCTGGGACACGCTCGCCGAGGAGGAAGGTCTCGAAACGATCATGGTGAGTTTCGATCCGGTCGCATCCGTGGACGAGGATTGGATGCCGAGCGGCGGAACGTGGTACGAGGCCTCGGAGTGGATCACCCATCCCGACTACGTGGACGAGGAGTGGCCGTTCACCTACGACTACGGGCTCCTCTACCTGGACGAGCCGGTCTCGATCGAGCCTGCCGACCTGCCCGACCCGCTCGTCCTCGACCCGATCATCAACGCGAACGGGCAGACGGACCAGCGCTTCGATGACGTCGGCTACGGCATCCAGGGAACGATCGTCGGCCAGGGTCCGCCGCAGCGCGCCATCACGTGGACGCGCAAGATCGCCGAGCAGCGCTACCGCCCCGGAAACGGCTCGGTCAGCGGGGTGTTCCACGAGACATGGTTCATCCTGGGGAACGTCCCCTCCGTAGAACACGGCGGGTCATGTGGCGGCGACTCCGGGTCTCCGGTTCTGTGGGGAGGAACGGATACGGTCGTCGCCGTGCACACGGGCGGGTACCGCCTCGGCTACAACGGCGTCCTCTGCGGGCGAATCACATCCCTCAACCACCGCATCGATCTGCCGGACGTGCTCGCCTGGATCACGTCCAACGTTCGCTAGAGGAATCCAGCGACGAGAAGCCTGCCCCGGCACACCGGGGCAGGCTTCCTCGCACGTCCCATCCGATCGCCGGTACGGCCGCTACACGGAGGTCCCGCTCGGCCGCGAGAGTGGTGTGCCTGCTGCCTGACCCACGCGACTCGGACACTCGAGCCGCCAACGCGCCACGCATTTGCCCCACGGGTCCCCGCGGCGAGATTCGACAGAAAAACCCGCCGTTTCCAGCGGGTTCTGCGATGGAGCTAGCCGGACTCGAACCGGCGACCTCCTGGGTGCGATCCAGGCGCTCTCCCAACTGAGCTATAGCCCCGTAGCGGGTCCATGGTAGCGGCGGGGTCGGGGCCCGGAACGGCCCGTGGAGCGGCACTTCGGGGGTAGGCTGGCGACGAGTGGACTTTCGGGCCAGGCTGCGGCTGTTCTTCGTACTTTTGGTGATCGTGCCGATGATCGCGCTCGCGGTTGTCCTGTTC
>JBOHBB010000302.1:0-22533 GCA_050698135.1 Gaiellaceae bacterium | reverse complement strand
CCTCGACTCCGCGCGGCAGCAGCGTCGGCGGCCCGACCAGCGTCGCACGCGCATCCACGAGCTGGAGCGCCTGGACGAGCGAGCGCGCGACCCGCGAGTGGAGCACGTCGCCGACGATCGCGACCGTGACTCTCTCGAGGCGGCCGAGCGCCTCGCGGATCGTATGGAGGTCGAGCAGCGCCTGGGTGGGGTGCTGGTGCTTGCCGTCGCCCGCGTTGACGACGTGGGCCGCGGTCGCCCCGGCGACGAGCTGGGCTGCGCCGATGTGCGGGTGGCGCACGACGATCACGTCGGGGTCGTACGCGGCCAGCGTGAGGGCCGTGTCGCGGAGCGACTCGCCCTTGTCGACCGACGAGCCCGCCGCGCGCAGGGTCATCGTGTCCGCCGAGAGCCGCTTCGCCGCGAGCTCGAAGCTCGAGAGCGTGCGCGTCGAGGACTCGTAGAAGAGGTTCACCACGGTGCGGCCGCGGAGCGTCGGCAGCTTCTTCACCTCGCGCTCGAGCGAGCCCGCGAGCGAGCGAGCGGTGTCGAGGATGCGTTCGACGTCCGTCCGCTGGAGGTGCCCGACCGACAGGAGGTGCCTCGGCGGCGGGGCGGGCAGGCGCAGCTCAGGCATGGTCACCGCCCTCTGGCTCGTGGAGCAGCAGGACGCGATCTGCCTCGTCCACCTCCACGAGCTCGACCTGAATCCGCTCCTCGCGGGCGGTCGGGAGGTTCTTGCCTACGTAGTCGGGCCGGATCGGGAGCTCACGGTGGCCCCGATCGACGAGCACCGCGAGCTGGACGCGGGCCGGCCGGCCGAACTCGAGCAGGGCGTCGATCGCCGCACGGATCGTCCGGCCCGTGTACAGGACGTCGTCGACGAGGACGACGGTCTTTCCCTCCAGCGGGAAGGGGATGCTCGTCGCGCGGACGACGGGTTGGCGTCCCGGGGGCCTGCCGCCGTCGCGCACGTGCACGTCGTCCCGGTGGAAGGTGATGTCGAGCGTCCCGAAGGCAAGCTCCGTCCCGCTGCGCTCGGCGACGAGCCTGCGCAGCCGGGAGGCGAGCGGCACGCCGCGCGTCTGGATGCCGACGAGGGCCACGCATTCGAGGTCGGCATTCCGCTCGACGATCTCGTGTGCGATCCGCGTGAGCGTCCGCGAGATCGCGGCTTCGTCGAGGAGGGCCTTCGCCGCGGTGGACACCGGCTCGGCGCGGCCGGGGACGTGCGTCGTCATCTCGCTCCTTTCCGGCCTCGCTGGACCGGGTTAAAGGGTCGGTCGCTGCAGTCTAGCGGGCGCCCCCGACGAACGGCCGTCGGCGCCCGGTCGGAGACTAGTCGAGCTCCTCCTCCGCCTCCTCGCTCAGCGCCTCGATCGCCTCGCGCGCGTCGTCGACCTCGGACTCGGAGACGAGCACCTTGAGCGGAGGGTCGTCGAGCACGTCGGGATCGTGCTCCACCGCGGGCTCGAGCCGGGACTCGATGCCCGCGGCCGTGAGCAGCCCCTGGAGCTGCTCCGCCTCGGTCACGTCACCGGCGACCGCTACCTGGACGAGCCTCGTCATGTCCCATCGGACCCTACCGCAGCCCTGCGCGTCCTCGCGCCGGCCCGGACGAGGGCGGGCTCCCCGCGCTCGGCGAACGGGATCGCGACGGTGTCGAAGTCCCTGGGGACGACCGTGGCCGGGAAGAGCTCGCGTGCTTCCTCCACGACCTGATGTCCGAAGTAGCGGGTCGAGAGGTGCACGAGGGCGAGCAGCCGAACGCCTGCCTCCCGCGCGACGAGCGCGGCCTCGCCGGCGGTCGAGTGCGAGGTCTCGCGCGCGCGCTCGCGCTCGTCCGCGAGGAAGGTCGCCTCGTGCACGAGGACGTCCGCGCCGGACGCGGCGTCCACCACCGACGCCGCGGGCGCCGTGTCGCCGCTGAGCACGAGCTTGCGCCCGGCCCGCGACGGCCCGAGCACCTGCTCCGGGGCCACGCGCGTGCCGTCGGCGAGTTCCACGGGCTCGCCGCGCTGGAGGAGTCCCCGCTCGCGACCGTCCGGGACGCCGAGCGCGTCCGCGGCTGCCACGTCGAAGCGCCCCGGTCGCTCGTTCTCGACGAGCGAGTAGCCGACCGCCGACACGCCGTGATCGACCGCGAACGTCTCGAGCGCGTACCCGCTGCGGTCGAGGCGCGCGCCAGGCTCGAGCTCGGTCGTCTCCACGGCGTACGACAGGCGGCCGAAGATGCGGCGGAGCGACGACACGAGCTCGCGCAGGCCCGGAGGCCCGTACAGCGTGAGCGGCAGCTCGCGCCCGCGCAGGGAGTACGTCTTCAGAAGGCCGGGCAGGCCGAGGTAGTGGTCCGCGTGGTAGTGGCTCAGGAAGATCTCCTCGAGCTCGACGAGACCGACGTCGGAGCGCAGGAGCTGGCGCTGCGTCCCCTCCGAGCAGTCGAACAGGAGCCGCTCGCCTCCGCGCCGGACGAGCGTCGCCGCGAGCGCCCGCTGCGCGGTCGGTGTGGAACCGGACGTCCCGAGGAAGACGACGTCGAGATCCACGGCGCCCGATTCTAGAGCCACCCTTGTGCAGGCTACGACGCCTTGCCGCGTCGGCACGCAGCCCCTGTCGCCGGCGGCCTCCGGCTAGCGGGAGAGCGCGCCGAGGTCGAGGTCGGTGTAGACCTGCTCCCCCTTGAACTTCCGGGCGACCGGGTCCCAGGGGAAGAAGATCGCGTTCCGCCACTCGAGGCGCTCCCCGGTCGGCTCGTGGTCGAGCCAGCGCCCCTCATGGGTCGCGTGCACACGGGCCTCCTCGCACACGCCCTGGGGGCCGATGACGATGTACTCGAGGTCGAAATGGATGTCCGGGAACGCCGTCAGGAGCTCGGTGTAGAACCGCGTCGCTCCCTCGTGGCCCTCCCAGCGCGCGCCCGTCCCCACCACCTCGTACACGCAGTCCTCGGTGAGGGTCGAGATGAGGCCGGGCAGGTCGCGGTTGTCCTCCGCGATCGAGTGCGTCTTCCAGAGCTCGCGGATCTCCGCGTACTCGTCCACGTCGACCGGCCGCCGGAGCAGCTCCAGGATGCGGTCGCTCGCCATGCGCGGCGTGTTCTATCAGCGGCCGGCGCTACGGGAGCACGAGCCGCTGCCCTGGGACGATCGTCACCCCCGAGAGGCCGTTCCGCCGCTGGAGCTCCCAGACGCCCTCGCGCGGGTCTCCGGCGTGACTGGCGACGGCGATCGACCAGAGCGTCTCGCCCGGCCGCACCGTGTGGTAGCGCGGGTTCGGCCCGGCCCCGGTGTCCCGGGCGAGCATCGCCCAGACGAGGACGGCGATCAGCGCGACGATTACGACCCGACCGAACATGTGTTCGCAGTATGGGCGAACACCTGTTCGATGTCAAGCTACCTCCGGAGGGCCGTTCTCGCCAGGACGACGGTCGTGCGCGACCGGTTCGACTCCGCCGCGAGCCTCACGGAGACGTGCACGCGGCCGGTCGCGCCCGTCGGCGCCGCCACCTGCACCTTTCGTGGCCTCAACCCGACGACCGCAGCCGCGCGGCAGCGTTGGCTCCGAGTGGCCGCGGATGCACGCACGCACACGACCGCTCGCGCGTCCTCCCCTGCCGCGATCCTCGTCCCCACCTTCGAGGGCCCGCTCGCGGCGATCGCCACTCGGGCGTCGAGGACGCCCTGACCGGGGCGCCAGCGCACCTCGTCTCCCGCACAGCCGGACTCGTTCGCGGCGATCGCGTCCCGCACGGCGTCAGCCGCAGCGCGCGGGGAACCGTCCGCCCGGTGCAGGCCGGCCTGGAATCCGGTCCGGAGCGTGTCGTCCCGGAAGCCGAAGAAGCTGATCTCGGCGATGTCGGTGTCGCAGGCCGCGCGTCGGAGCAGGTCGCCGTAGATCGCGGCCTGCGTGATCTCGTCGGTCACCGGGACGTTCTCCGGGCCTCGATACCCCGGGCGGCGCGCGGTGTCGACCTGCCAGCCCACTTCGTCCAGGTGGAGCTTCAGGCCTTCGACGGTCGTCGGCTGTGCGGTGCCGTGGAACGCGTCCCAGAGTGCCTGCTTCAGCCGGTCGAGGTTCACGAAGCCGACGTTGGGCCAGGAGTAGCCGCGGTCGAGCGGGTCGGTCGCCTGTCTCGGATAGGGGTGGAAGCTGAAACTGTCCATCAGGGGGCGCGTGCGGCCGCTCCTGCGGTACCAGTCGCCGAGCGCGCGCAGGAAGCGAACGGGCGACGTCGAGATGTTGTTCTTCGCCGTTGGGTGGTCGTTGCCCCTCGGCGAAAGGCCGACCCCGACGACGGCGAGCGTCGCGTCCACGCCCTTCAGCGCGTCGTAGGCCGCGGCGAGATAGGGCCCGAAGGCCCTCGCCGACGCGTTCCCCCGCGCGGCGTCGAACTGCGGCCGCCAGAAGGCCGGCTGGTTCGGCTCGTTGCCGATGACGAACTGGCGTACCTCAGGGTAGATGGAGGCAAGGGCGCCCACGTACCCCGCGAACAGCCCCGGTGAGCCGAGCCCCGCCTCGATCTCGCGGGGCGGGTACGGGTAGGCGGCGAGGACCACCCTGAGACCGGCGGCGTGCGCGTTCTCGATCGCGACGTCGAGGAGCTGCTTGTCCTGGACGACCATGGGGTCGCTCGGCACGAAGCGCACCCCGATCACGGTCTGCCTCAGGCCGAGCGCCCGCATCTCCTCGTACATCGCGACGCCGCCGTCGGGGGCGTACTTCGCGGAGTCGTCGTTCGAGCCGACGTCCGCCGCAGGCGCGGCAGAGAGGCCAGCGACGAGCGCTGTCAGGAGGATCGCCGATGCCGCAGCGAGGAGTCTCATCGTGTCGATCCGCGGGCTCCCCACTGCCCCCGGGGGCAGGGAGCCTAGAGTCGCGCCCGGACAGCGTCAAGCAGGAACCCGCTGCCGAACCGGACCGGATCGTCGGCGGGAAGGCCGGTCTCGGCGGTCGCTTCGGCGATGGCGGCACGCGCACCGTCCTCGGCGAGGTGCGCGGTATTGAGCGCGACGCACGCGACCCGGGCCGGCCGCCGAGGGAGCGCGACCCGCTCGTGGAGCTCGACGAGCTCGGGGAGGGACGGGATCGGGTGCCCGGGGCAGCCCTCGATCTCCGTCTCTCCCGCCCGGTGGCAGAGGACGAACGCGTGCGGCGCCGCGCCGTGGACGAGGCCGAGCGTGACGCCCGAGTACATCGGATGGACGAGCGAGCCCTGGCCCTCGACGAAGAGCAGCTCTCCCCCGCGCTCGGCGCCCTCGACCACGAGCCGCTCGGCGGCCCCGGCCAGGAAGTCGGAGACGACCGCGTCCACCGCGATCCCCCAGCCCGCGATCGCGATGCCGGTCTGGCCGGTCGGGACGAAGACCGAGCGAAGGCCCTGGCGCCGCGCCTCGAGGTCGAGCTCGACCGCGACCGTCTTCTTCCCGATCGCGCAGTCGGAGCCGACGGTGAGGACGATCTTCGCGGCCACCTCGAGGTTCGCGCCCGTCGGGACGTTAAGGCCCTCCGGAGGCTTCCGCAGGTCGCGCAGCCGAACGCCGTGGCGGCTCGCGAGTCCGCTGAGCTCGGGATCGTCGGAGACGAACTCGTGCAGGCCGCTCTCGACGTCGAGCCCCTCTGCGATGCAACTCTTCAGCAGCTCGCGCCATGCCGGCGGGAAGCGCCCGCCGGCGGTCGCCACGCCGACGATCGCGACCGACGGCTCGAAGCGGAGCGCGTCTTCGACGGAGCCGACGATGGGAATCCCCTCGTACGATTCACCCGACCGCGCCGAGTCGAGGATCGCCACGACCGGGTCCGGCCCGTAGCGGACGATGCCGCGCATCGTCTTGCCGTAGTGCGGATCGTGCGAGTACCCCTCGCCGAGGACCAGGATCCGGCGCGGCCTGCTCATGGCGAGCGCATTCTCACCCGCGCAGCGCGCGCAGGGCATTGAGGATGACCGCGACGTCGATCACCTCCTGGAAGAGCGCCCCCCACACCGGCGGGAGGTAGCCGAACGCCGCGACGACCATCGCGCCGACCGAGAGGCCGAGGCCGAAGACGACGCTCTGCCGGGCGATCCCGAGCGACCGGCGGGCGATGCGAATGGTCAGCGGGATGCGGTCGGCGCGGTCTACGACGACGACGACGTCCGCCGTCTCCGACGCGACCGTCGCGCCCTTGCCCGCCATCGCGATCCCGACGTCGGCGAGCGCCAGCGCCGGTGCGTCGTTGATGCCGTCGCCCGCCATCACGACCATCCCGTCGTGTCGTGCGCGGGCCTGCTCGACGACGCCGAGCTTGCCCTCTGGCGTCTGCTCCGCGTAGACCTCGTCGATGCCGAGGGATGTCGCAACCTCCCGTGCGACCTCGAGCCGGTCGCCGCTGACGAGGGCGACGTGCTCGACGCCCGCGGCCCGCAGGTCGGGGGCGATCGTCTCGGCGCCGGGTCGGAGGCGATCGGCCATCACGATCACGCCATGGAGCCGTCCGTCGACGCCGACGAGGACCGTCGCCCTGCCGGCGCCTTCGTCCTCGTCGAGCCCATGCGCAAGGGTGCGAGCGCCCGCGTATCCCTGGTCCTCCAGCCATCCGCTCGATCCCACCGCCACGCCGCGGCCCTCGACGAGCCCGGCGATCCCGCGGCCCGGATCCTCCACGACCTCGACCGGCGTGCTCAGACGGAGCCCGCGTCCGGTCGCCTCGCGGACGAGGCTCTCGGCGAGCACGTGAGCCGAGAGCTGGTCGAGTGACGCGGCGAGGCGCAGGACCTCGTCGGCCGGGAGCCCGTCGGCGACGACGATCTTCTCGAGCTCGGGGTCGCCGCTCGTCACCGTCCCCGTCTTGTCGAGCAGGACCGTCCTTGCCTCGCCGAGCCGCTCGAGCACCCCGGCGCCTTTCACGATTACGCCCTCGCGGGCCGCCCGCGAGAGACCCCCAACGAGGGCGATCGGCGCCGCCAGGATGAGCGGGCACGGCGTCGCCACGACCATCACGGCGAGCCCGCGCGTCGAGTCCCCGGAGAGCGCCCACGCGACTCCCGCCATCGCGAGCGAGAACGGCAGGAAGACGGCTGCGTAGCGATCTGCGAGGCGGATGAAGGGCGCGCGGTCGCTCTCTGCGATGCGCACGAGCCGGACGATGGCCGCGTACGCGCTCTCCGAGGCGGGACGCGAGACCCGGGCGTCGAACGCGTTGCCCGCGTTCGTCGTCCCGGAGCGGACGTCGCCGCCGGCGGGGACGGTCCTGGGGAGCGGCTCGCCCGTGAGCGCAGCCTCGTCGAGGACCGCGTGCGCGCTCACGACGATGCCGTCCGCGGGGACGACCTCCCCGGCTCTCACGACGACGACGTCGCCGCGCACGAGCTCCTCGACCGGCACCTCCTCGACGCCGTCGGGCCCGTGCCGATGCGCGATCCGTGGCGCACGCTCGACGAGGAGGCGCAGCTCACGCTTCGCCCGGGCCGCGGCCCACGCTTCGAGCGCGGCGCCGCCCGACATCATCAGCGCCACGATCGCCGCGGCGAGCTGCTCGCCGAGCGCGAGCGCCCACACGATCGCGACGAGCGCGATCGCGTCGACGCCGACGTCGCCCCGAAGGAGGCTTCGCGCCGTGTCGACGACGAGGGGGACGAGGACGACACCGGCGCCGAGACCCCACGCGACGTCCGCCCAGGCCTCCTCGCCGAGGAGCCAGAGCGCGCCACCGGCGGCGATGGCGGCGAGCGCGACGAGGGCGAGGATGCGCTCGCGCATCGAGCTCCCTACCCGGCAGGCACCGAGACGCCGAGCCCCGGCGCGACCGCCGGAACCTGGACGCCGTCGACGAGCTCGATGCCCGGGCACGGGTCCTCGCGGAGCAGCAGGTTGCCGTCGAGGTCGACGTGGTCGCAGAGCGGGGCGACGCAGCAGCCGGCCGCGACCCCGAGCCCCGACTCCAGCATGCAACCGAGCATCACGCGCAGCCGAAGCGCTCGCGCCGCATGCGCCATCCGGATCGCCTCCCGGATCCCGCCCGACTTCGCGAGCTTGATGTTGATCCCGTGCGCGATCTCGGCGCACCGGGCGACGTCGGCGAGCGTGTGGCAATCCTCGTCGACGAAGATCGGGACCGGCGAGCGCTCGCGAAGCACCCTCCCGCCTTCGTCTCCGGCGCGCAGCGGCTGTTCGCAGTACTCGACCCCGAGCCCCCCGAGCCTCGGGAGCGAGTCGAGCGCCTCGTCGAGCGACCACCACTCGTTCACGTCGACCTGCAGCGGGAGCTCGGTGGCGCCGCGAACGGCCTCCACGCGCTCGACGTCGAGCCCGTCCCCTCCGCCGAGCTTGAGCTTGAGCCGGCGATACGACGACGAGGCCGCCTCCGCCCTCCGCGCCATGTCATCCGGGTCGCCGAGCCAGATCGTCCACGAAGTCGGCGGCCCCGTGCGCGGATGCCCGAGCAGGCGTGCGGTGGGGAGTCCCAGCAGCTTGCCCTGGAGGTCGTGCAGGGCGGCGTCGATCGCCGCCTTCGCGGCCTGCTCGCCAGGGACGGCGTCGAGGCGCTCGCCAATGTCCTCGAGCGCGAACGGATCGTCGCCGACGAGGCCGGCGTTCTCCTCCACGAACCGCTTCGCCGATTGCACCGACTCGTCGTAGCGCTCGGTCGGCGCAGCTTCGCCGTAGCCCGTGACGCCGTCGTGCGTCAGCGCCACGTGGACGACGTCCGCCACGTCCGTCGTCTCCCGCGCGATGACGAAGGTCTCGGCGAGCTCGAGCCTGACGATGCGGGCCTCGACGTCCACGATCTGAGCCTAGTCTCGCGGACGACTACACTGGCCGGTGCTCACGCGCCCGTAGCTCAGGGGATAGAGCGCGCGCCTCCGGAGCGCGAGGTCGCAGGTTCGATTCCTGCCGGGCGCATAGAACCGCAGGTTCGGACTGGTCGCGACAGGTAGCGACCGAAAGCGACAGGAACCCGGACGATTGCAGGATGTCCCCGTCGATTCCGGTCGCAGCATGGTCGGAGTCGAGGGAGACTCCCGAGAGGTCGTTTTCGGGGGTCGATGTCACGAAAACGTGTCACGTCCGGACCGTGACATGTGACCGACGCAGACTCGCGCGCGCAGTCGTCACGATGGGTTCCGCGGTCGTGGCTACTCCCTCGACCGCCACGACCCCCGGACGGTCTCTACCCGTCGCGGGGGTCATCTCTCATCGAGACACGTCCCGAACGGACATCTTGTGAACACCGTCGACGTGCGTCATCGTCGACGACAGGACCGGTTAGTTCAGGAGAGATCCAGAGCGCTACGGAGTTCGAGGTTCCGCCCGGTCCTACCTCAGTGCCTCGGACGAACTCCAGTGAACGACCTTCCGACCCTTCAGCCCGAAGTCCACGAGGAACTCAGTGCAGGTCGCGTCGTCGACCATCCCCGTGTCCCAGCCGGAAACGGTCGTGGGCCTCTCCGTGTTCGTGTAGTCAGGCGGACCTAGCAACCAGATGACCTCGGAGCGCGGCATTCCGACGGTCAGATATCCGCCACTTACGAGGTCGTCGACCATGTCGCGCCTGAAAGCGTCATTACAGAAGCCGGGCTTCGCGGCATGCCACTTCGCGATGTTGAATCGATTCGTATCTTCGCGCCACTTCAGCCCGAGGACGATCCCGAGCGTGAGCACGCTGCTCCCGATGACGAGCACGACAACCCAGCGCGCACTCAACGCTCAGGCGCGTGCTTTCTCGGACTCGATCACAACCTCAGACTGGCCGCACTGAATGGTGAACGCAAGCCGAGGGTTCCCCGGTTGTCGCGCAAGCGTTCACGGAGAAATCCGGAGCGCTGCGGAGTTCGAGGTTCCGCCCGGTCCCGCTCTTAGGATCCGTTCGTGCGTCGCAGTCTGATCGCGGTGGTTCTCGTGCTCGCAACGATGACGGTCGCGGGATGTGGATCCCAGTCTCCGACTGACAAGATCGCGGATGTCGCGAAGGACTATTACGAAGCGAGTGATGCGTCCTGCTCGAAGGAGGGGATCATGCTCCTCGTCGGTCAACGCGAGGACGTGTACGGATGCGAACTCGACGATGTGCCACCGCAGAATCGGCCGATCAACCAGATCGAGTCATCGTCGATTCGCGCCTGCTACGTCTACTCGAACGACGACGTGTTCGAGGTCACCGCGAAGCTGCAAGACCTCGCTGCTGCTCAGAAAGCATCAGGGGGGTCCGTCGATGAGTTCTCCTGCGTGTCGGTAACGGACAACTAGTCGGAAGCGGCATCGAGGTTCATGCTTTCGAACGGGACCGGGTAGTTCAGGAGAGATCCGGAGCGCTACGTCGCTGCTCGCGAACGTTTCGTAGTGCCCAGAAGAGGGTCAACGCATCAAGAGCGATAACAGCCCCGAGAACGATGGTGCTCAAGCCCGCGTGGGCGGTTCCACTCCAGAAGTCGCTCGCGAGCCACCACACCAGGACAAGGACCGCGACCAACGTCTGGAGCACGACCGCGACCACCACCCGGGTGATGGTCCCCCGTGCGACTCCATGAGCGATCACGGCAGCCGTGATGAGTCCTACGAATCCAGCCCCGATCAACACTCTCCCCGTCTCCCCGGAAGGTGACTCTCCCTGAATGAGTCCACCGACGAACGCGACGAACAGGGATCCCGCGCCAACGGCAGACATCCCACCGACGACGATGCCACGGAGCGTGTCCTCGGTCAGTCGGTTCACCTGCTCCGTGTCTTGTTCCAGGCGGCGTCCCTCGCGCATATCCCACCATATGTCGCTTCCTCGTCGCGTCACTGCGCGGTGTCCGGTTCACCGGGTTCGGAGTTCCACCCGATTCTCTCGCTACGGTCGCAGGGTGCGTCTCGCGACTGACGGAGATCCAGCGGAACAGCGGTACTGGATCGCATTCATCCGCGACCGATTCCCGTCCTACGAGAGGTTCTGGCTAGAGGTCGTCGTCCCGCTCACGGTCGACACCTCGACCCCCAAGATTGACTTCGTCCGGGTGAACTCGACGCGCTCACGTGGGAGCAGGTCGACTTTCAAGCGGAGTCGATCCTCGTCGACCGTCAGTGGAACGTGAAAGAGAAGAGGTTCACGCTCCCGAAGCACGGACACGTCCGAACCATCCGCGCTAACGGAACCCGTAAGCGAGCGCCTCGGGTCGCTCCCGCGGGAATCGGAGTACGTGTTCACGACGCTACGCGGGACGCACTACCGACCGTCGACGCGCTCGCATCACTGGAACCGCGTCCGCTGCGCTGCGGGGCTCGGGAACGTCGATCTCTACCTCGCGACGCGTCACTACTTCGGGTGGTACGCGTGGAACGTCCTCGAACTCTCGGAGCAGGTCATCGCGCTGCAGTTCGGACATCGCGACGGAGGGAAACTCGTCCGCACGACCTATGGACACGCGGACGCGAAGATCGCGCGCGAGAAGGTTCGCCACGCGTTCCGCGGGAGTCATCGACCCGTCGTGGCGCTCCCCGAGAGACGCGCGTCCTGACACGCTCGTGTCACGACCTCGCGTTTTCCGGGGGTTCTAACCTTTCGGGCGCATTTGCATCGGCTCTGCTGAGCGGGTCTGGCTCAGGTGCGTGGGTCAGGCGTGCCAGGAATGCCCGGAAGACGCCGTGTTCGGCGAGCGCGGATGCGAGGGTGTTCGCGATGTCGAGCACCAGGTCGGGCACGTTCGAGTCGCGATCGAGCGGCCCCGACCCGTTGCGGACGAGCGCTGCCGGCGCGGAGCCTGAGCCCGCGACCTCGGGAACGACGAGTTCACCCACCAACCGGACGCCGTCGTCGGTCGTCACCACATACCTGGTCAATCGCGAGCCTCTCTGCGGCGACACGTGCGGCCGAGCGACCAGGCCGGGCCCTGAGCGCCCGGCGCCCGCACGCGTGGCCTCGACCACCCTGCACATGGGCCTTTCTCGTGGGGAGTACGGCAAACATGGGGGAGCGCTGTGCCAACGACACCGGACCTTCCCGTTTCACCAGCGCCGTTCCCCGTCTAGCGTCGCTCTCGTGGTGGACGACAGAATCAGAGAAGGCGCAGGAGCAACGCATCGTCGACGTCGACGTCGCAGCACGCCGCGTCTGCGTGCAGCGGAGACCGCTGCCGCGATCGGAAGATGCGTCGTCCGAGCCGTCGTCCTCGCTGCCCTGGCGGCCGGCACCCTCCTCGTTTCGAACGCAGGCGCCTATGACGTCTCCGCACGGCTTACCGAGGTCGCACGGGTCTACTCCCTCGGAGTCGGCGAGGTGCGCTGCCCTTCGCAGGCCGAGTGGGATGCCTACTACGGCTCGGCGTTCGCGTGGGGCTCGACGAACCTCAAGGAGGACTACACGACGCTCGCACCTCTCATCTGCGATGGGGCGTCGAGCGTTGGGAGCGCGTCCGTTCCCCACTGGCAGCAGGCAGCCGGCGTCTGGGTGCTCGTGCACGAAGCGTTCCACCTCCGCCACTGGCGGTTCCGCAGCAATGAGGCGAAGGTCGCGTGCCAGGCGATCTTCCACTTCCGAGAGGGCGCGATGCGACTCGGGGCAAGCCAAGCGCAGGCGGAGGAGCTCTATCCGTACGCGCTCGCGTTCCACATCCGACAGACACAGCTGTTTTCCTGGTACCGCGACGCCAGGTGTCGTGCACCGCTTTGGATTCCGCCTGCCTAGACCCGGTCGCGGTCCGTCGAGCAGGCATTGTCCCCGGCTCTCCATGTGCGCCCCAGGAAGGTCGCCTGCCCTACTGCTGCGGCGGCCGGCGGCGGCGGTCAGATGAGCGAGCCGAGCGCGGCCACGAGCCGGTCGACGTCCGACTCATCGTTGTACGGGCCGATCGAGACGCGGAGCACACGACGGCCCTCCCACTCGTAGACCGGGACCTCGACGCGGAACTCGTCGTAGAGCCGGCGCCAGAGCCCGCCCGCGTCGCCGGGAGGAAGCTCGACCGCCCGCATGAAAGGCGCCGGCTCTCCTGCGAGCCGCGGTAGCCCGAGCTCGCCCAGCCGCCGCTCGGCCTCGGCCGCGAGCGCGCGCTGGGAATCGGGATCGAAGGTCGCGTGCACCTCGAGCGCCTTCGGTACGGCGAGGTAGGCCGCGGGGTCGCGCGTGCCCTGCCAGCCGTGGCGCTCCCCAAAGGTCGCGTCGTCGCGGTAGCCCCAGCTCACGACGAGCGGCGCGATCCACGACTGGTGCTCGGGGCGCACCCACAGGAAACCCGCACCCTTCGGCGCGCACAGCCACTTGTGGCAGTTCCCGGCGTACACGTCGGCACCGAGCGAGTCGAGATCGACCGCGACCTGCCCGGGCGCATGCGCCCCGTCGACGATCGCGAGCGCTCCGTGCTCCCGCACGGCGGCGCAGATCTTCTCGACCGGGAGGACGAGCGCGGTCGGGGACGTGACGTGCGAGACGGAGACGGCCCGCGTTCGCGCCCCGACGCTCGCGACGAGCTCGTCCGGCTCGCACACGACGAGCCGCGGGCGGGCGAGCTCCCAGGTTCGCGTGATCGCCCCGTACTCGTGCGCCGTCGTGAGCACCTCGTCGTCCGGGCCGAGGGCGAGCGAGCGGATGACGGCGTTGAGCCCAGACGTCGCGTTCGGGACGAAGACGAGGTCGTCGGCACGCGCTCCGAGGAAGGACGCGAGAGCGGAGCGAGCCTCGGCGAGCCGGCCAGGCGCCTCTTCGGCGCCCCAGAACCCGGTGAACACCCGCCTCGTGAAGAAGTCGGTCGGCTCGCGCTCCAGCTCGAGCTGGAGTCGTTGGTACTCCGCGAAGACGGGCTCCGGGCAGGCGCCGTAGCTGCCGTGGTTGAGGTAGGCGACGGCCGGGTCGAGGAGGAAGCCGCCCCGCACGGTGGCTAGTGTCCCACGGTTGCGCGGCCTCGCTCGCACCTACTTCCCACCGCTGCCGCGCTCGGTCGCGACCCTGCAGGTCGGCGGCCTCGTCAACGCGTTCGGGAACGGCGTCGTCCTCCCGTTCCTCTTCATCTACCTTCACAACGTACGCGACATCGGGCTCGGGCCGGTGGGGCTCATCGTCGCGACGAACGCTGTCGTCAGCGTCGTGGCCGGCCCGGTGTTCGGCGTCCTCGTCGACCGCTTCGGAGGGCGCCGCATGCTCGCGACGTCGCTCGCCATCCTCGCGGTCGGGTACGCCGCGTACCCGTTCGTGCACGAGGCATGGCAGGGCTTCCTCGTCGCCGCGGTGACGGGGATCGGCGTCGGCGGCTTCTGGCCCTCGCAGTCCACCCTGATCGCGGGCCTCACGCCGAGCGAGCTCCGGCCGGCGGCCTTCGGCATGCAGCGCGTCGTGATGAACCTCGGGATCGGCCTCGGGGCGCTCGCGGGCGGGCTCATCGCGACGACGGACTCTCCCGGGACGTTCACGGTGCTGTTCCTGCTGAACGCGCTGAGCTTCCTCGTCTACGCGGCGCTGATGCTCGCCCTCGTGCCGTCGCCGTCGCTCGGCGGCGGCACGCACGCCGCCGGGAGGTCAGGGTCGTACCGCGACGTGGTCCGCCAGCGGGCGTTCATGACGGTCATCGGTCTGAACGCCCTGTTCATCTTCGCCGGCTTCTCCGGCTTCGAGCTGCTGCCCGTGTACGCCAAGAACGAGGCGGGCGTGACCGAGACCCAGATCGGGTTCGTGTTCTTCGTCAACACGCTCGTGATCGTGCTCGCGCAGCTGCCCACGACGCGCCTCGCGCAGGGGCGACGACGGATGCCCGTCCTCGGCCTTCTCGGAGCCCTCTGGGCCACCGCCTGGCTGATCGTGCCGCTCGCCGGCAGCCAGGCGTCGGGCGCCGCGACGATTCTCCTCATCGCAGCGATGGTCGTGTTCGCGCTCGGCCAGTGCCTCCACGGCGCCGTCCAGGCGCCGCTCGTCGTCGACCTCTCCGAGCCTCGTCTCCTCGGCCGGTACATGGCTCTCTCCGCCCTCTCCTGGCAGGTCGGGTTCGCACTCGGCCCGGCCGTCGGCGGCTTCATGCTCGCGGTCTCACCGAGCGGCGTCTGGGTCGGGGCCGCGGCGCTCTGTGCGCTCGCGGGGATGCTGGCGCTCGTCGTCGAAGGGACGCTCCCGGACCGCGCCCGCCGCACGCCGGCCGCCGTCGCCGCCTCGGCCTGAGCCCGAGGACGTTGAATCCGAGTTGCGTGCAGGCTCCGGGACTACAATCACGAACATGGCCCGGACACCGGAGGATCCCCTCAGTACCCATGCCGAGCCTGCCTCGCATCCGGCGCACGCGTACGGCCCGCGGCTCGGGCCAGATCGTGGCGCGCCCGGCGCCGCTCGTCCACGAGCTCTCCGCTAACGGGCTCACCTGGGTCAACGTCGTCGCGCCCGACACCGAGACGGCACAGGCGCTCGCCCTCCGCTTCGGCTGGCACCCGCTCGACGTCGAGGACATCGTCTCGAAGCGCCAGCGGCCGAAGGTCGACGACTACGAGGACGACGGCTACCTCTTCGCCGTCCTCCACTTCCCCGTGTTCGACCAGGCGGTGCAGCGCCTGAACGCCGCCGAGCTCGACATCTTCATCGGGCACGACTACGTCGTCACGATCCCGAACCGAGAGCTCCTCCCGGTCACGAGGCTCTTCGATCGCTGCCAGGACGACGAGCGCCTGCGCGAGCAGCTCTTCGCCCGCGGTGCGGGGCGGCTGCTCTACGAGGTCCTCGACGACCTCTTCGACTACTGTTTCCCGATCCTCGACAAGATCGCGCACAAGCTCGACGTCATCGAGGACGAGATGTTCGAGGGCCGCTCGGAGGAGGTCGTCCGCGACCTCTCCAACGTCAAGCAGGAGATCATCTCGTACCGCAAGATCATCAAGCCCGAGCGTACGACGCTGCGCGTCCTCGAGCGGCGCGTCGAGAACTTCCTGCCCGAGGAGCTCGAGCTCTACTTCGACGACATCGTCGACGCGGCCGAGCGGATCTGGGACCTCCTCGACAACTACAAGGAGGTTGTCGAGGGCCTCGAGTCGACGAACGAGTCCGTGATCTCGCACCGCCAGAACGACGTGCTCCGCCTGCTGACCGTGTTCACGGTGATCGTCCTCCCGCTGACGATGCTCACGGGCGTCTTCGGAATGAACGTGGCGTTCCCCGGAGAGGGCACGCGGGAGGCCTTCTGGATCATCGTCGCGGCGCTCGTCGCGATCCTCGGCGGCATGGTCGGCTTCTTCCGCTGGAAGCGCTGGCTCTAGGCTTCTTCGCGTACCAGAGCGGATTCCGGCGTCTTTGTACCCGGATCTTGTACCCCGAGCACGCGCTCGGCGAGCGCGTCGGCCTCGTTGCGGAGGACCACCCCCGCGAGATGGAGTACTGCTTCGTCGTCACCATCGAGCGGTGTCCGACCGCGATCGGCGAGGCGCCCGTGGCCACGAGGGTCGTGAGCGCGACATGGCGAAGATCGTGAACACGGACGACCCTCGACCCCGGGCGGATCGTCACCGTCCTCTGGCGTTTCTTCTGCTCTGCTAGCAAATCACTCAGTCTGCAAAATTTGCCGAGCACGCTGAGGACTCGCAATCACCGGGGCATGCTCCCGCCGTGCTCGTAGCAGCCGAGGACGGTCTTTCCGGAGCTCGGCTTCTGAGCC
This sequence comes from Gaiellaceae bacterium, assembly GCA_050698135.1. Lineage (GTDB taxonomy): Bacteria > Actinomycetota > Thermoleophilia > Gaiellales > Gaiellaceae > GMQP-bins7. The sequence continues at coordinate 5,984 of JBOHBB010000302.1, read as the reverse complement.
GAAAACGTCTTTACATGTCGCGACTACCCTGAGTCTCGGGACCACGGGGAAACGGGGAGTAGATGGAAGCTTCAGATTCAGTGCAGGTGCGGACGCGACGCCTGGCGCGTGCCCGAGCTCAGACCGCCGAGCAGCACGATCATGGTCGGGTCGTCGCGCTGCTGTTCCTCGGCGGCGTCCTGACGACGTACGTCGTGATCGCATATGGGCTCTACACGCTGATCGTCGCGGTCGGATAGCTTCGGCGAACGTCCACCGTATCTGTCAAGCTCCGGACCGAGATGCTCTCGTACATCGGCGCCGTCGTGGCGCTGTGGGTCGCGATCGACATCTTGTTCCTGCTCTGGATCGGTCCAGGCCGACAGCGCTTCGACAACAAGTTCGGGACGAAGAGATACAGGGCGGGCTGACGGCACGCTCTGACCTGAACACCACGAGCTCGTAGCTCTCACCTGCCGGCTGTCCGGCCCCGCCGAGAGAATGCCCGCGTATGGCCTCAACTCCGCAGGCGTTCCGGCCGATCCACGAACTGTGAGGACGAGGACCAGAGCATTCTGCATGGCAGTCGAGAACGCTGAGGGTGTCACCCACACGTACTTCTTCAAAGCGACGAGTCTCAGGCATGCCAAGCGCCACGCGCGAGAGTGGGTGTCGCGTACAGAGTGGAGCGCGACTCTGGTCGAGGTCGCACCGGCCGATGGCCGAGGATGGGAGGCCAGGCGACGGCGACGTCTGCTTGCTGTCGCGGGCGTCACGTTCGCGGTGTCGGGGCTGATGCTCACCGCGGTGATGATTCTCGACTCGAACGTCACACCGATCTACTGATCCTCGGCCGGGGAGGGTGGCTCACGCGACCGTCTCGAGCGCATCGCCCCCGTTTTGGGGCGAGCGCCGAGCAGTTCAGAGGCCACCTGATCGACGAGATCCGGCGCCGGCGCCCGCCTGGAGATTCGGACTCCGCATGTGGAGAGAGGGCCCTTAGGCCCTCTCTGGTCATCGCGATCGATGCCGCGTGCTACTGCATCCAGAGGCCGGAGTCACCGAGCCTGTAGAGCGTCTGGCCGGACCGGTCGTCCTGCGTGGTCTGGAGGACTGCGGCCGGCTTCGCGGGTGTGCGCTTGACCCGCTGGGGCGAGTTTCCAGCTGAGGCGACCGCCGGCGCGACGGCCATCGCGGCTGCGACTCCGATGATGACGATGGTGCGCTTCATGGTGTGCTCCCTTCTCGTCCGACTCATAGGTCGAGAGTAGGAGCGCGTAGGCGCAATGTCGTTCGCGCCCGCGACGTTGCGAATGTAGCGTTCGTCACAGACGTGTGAGCGCCGCGGAAGGACGGGTCGCGTCGCCTGGAGCGCCGACCTAGGAAGCCCCGCCGAGGGCCACGCGCAGGTTGCGCGCGGCGAGCCGGAGCTGATCCCCTGCCTCGTTCAGGTGGAGGCGGATCGTCGCGAGGCTGGCGGTGTCGAACCGCTCGTTCAGTACGGCGGCGTGCTCCGCCCGGCCGCAGGCAGCGACGGCTGCCTCGTGTGCGGACACCACGAGATCGGGCGGCGGGCCGAGCCGGAGCAGGGACCTCGTGCAGGTGCGCAGCGGTTCGAGCAGGCGGTCGTTCGCAGCGCGAGATGCGAACGTGAGGCCCACGGTCGCCCGCTCCACCTTGCGCTCCATCGGCGTTCGCCACGCCTCGAACCCGTCCACCCACGCCTGGCTCTGGGCGTCGAGCTCCCGGCTGGGCGGACGCGTCACGACGTACATCACGACGCCGAGGGCGACGAGGAGCACGACGACGAAGGCGCCGATCCCTTTCACCGCGCGGGGCGGGTCATGCCGGAGCGCCGAGGATGCCGGGCCGCTGAAGGGCCGCGACGTCGTCGGTGATGAGACCGTCGACCCCGAGACGAACGAGCTCCTCGGCCCGCGCGGGCCGATTCACCGTCCACGTGAGGAGGATGTCGGCGATCGACCGCAGCGAAGCGACGCTCTCCGGCCCGAGCAGGCGCTCGTGGATCGAGACGCCCTCGAGCCGCTCGGTCGAGAACCGGTCGAGGAAGCGCTCGAGCTCGCGTTCGGTCCCGATCGAGTGCAACCGGCGCACGGGCAGGCCTGCGAACGGCTCCAGGAGCTCCCAGTGACGGGAGCAGACCGTGAACCGACGCTCACCCAGGTACGGGCGGATCGTCTCACGGGTCTTCTTCGCGACGCGCAGGCGGGAGCCTTTCAGGTCGAGCATGAGCTCCGTCTCGGGAGCGGTCGCCTCGAGCAGCTCCGATAGCACGAGCCGCCGGCGCCACGGCGCCGCGAGCTGCCACCGGTCCCAGAGGATCGGGAGCGGCCCGACCGTCCGGAGGTGCCGGACCTCGAGACGTCCGAGATAGAGCCGGATGTCGGCCTCGACGAGCGCCGCGCCGAGGAGCTCGGCGGTGCGGAGGTCGCCGAGCCGGTTCCCCGCGCGATGCGCGACGAGGAACGGCTTTGCGCCGCCCTGGGATGGCACGGAAGGACCCGTCGCGATCACGTCCGGCGAGTGTAGCCCCGCCCCCGGCGCGGGCTGCCGGCCCACCGTCGAGAGGAGTGGGCCGGGCCTCCGCCGCATCGGGGCCCGGCCCTCGCCGCCGCTCAGAGGAGGATGCGTACCGCCGTCTCAGGGGGGCAGCCACGACGCGTGAGATCCGACGCGTCGTGCAGGTCGACCTCGACGTGGGAGGCGAGGACGAGCGCAGCGCCGACGTCGTAGCCGGCCCGAACCAGCTCCTCGAACCGCCAGCGGAGAATCGCCTCCGCCTCGGTCTCGTCGATCAGTTCGAACTGGGCCGCAGTCATCTCGTCGTCTCCCTCCGCGTGTCGGCTACCTGGCCCACAGTTCAGCCTGATCGGCGCTCCATCGCGCCCACTTGAGGTCCAGAGTGGCCGAGCCGAAAGGTCTGGGTCCCCGGGCCGGACCTCCCTCGAACGAGTTAGTACCCGGGCGGGCGCGGTCTCAGATGCGCGGGAGATCCTCGATGCCGGCCCGCTTCGCCTTCTCCTTGCGGTCGACGTACCACGCGAAGAGGAGAAGGCCTCCGCCGACGACGAGGGCGGCGGCGCCGAAGCCGACCTTCGTCCAGATGTCTCCGAAGAGGACGATCGCGAGGACGCCCGCGAAGAGGATCACGATCGCGGCTCCCCCGAGCTTGAGGACGTAGCCTCGCATGCGGGAGCGAGTGTACGGCGTCCCGCCCCCCGGGGCAAACCGGTGAACGGTGGTAGAACCCACGGCATGGCGAAGCCCCTGTGGGCGCCCTGGCGGCTCGAGTACATCCAGCAGGCCGACGAGCTCGAGGGATGCGTCTTCTGTCTCGAGGCCTCCGCCGCTCTCGGGGAGCCCGAGTCGCTGCTCGTACGCCGCGGGCAGTCCGCGATCGCGGTGCTGAACAAGTTCCCGTACTCCTCGGGCCACCTCCTCGTCGCCCCGTTCCGCCATGTCGGGGAGCTCGCGGGCCTGAGCGACGAGGAGGCGCTCGAGGTCCACCGACTCGCCGTCGTCGGCGTCGAGGCCCTGGGGAGGGTCTACAGGCCGACAGGCTTCAATCTCGGCTGGAACCTCGGTCGGGCCGCCGGAGCGGGCATCGCCGACCACGTGCACCTCCACGTCGTCCCGCGCTGGGACGGGGACACGAACTTCATGCCGGTCCTCGCGGACGTGAAGGTGCTGCCCGAGCATCTGCTCGAGACGCGCGATCGCCTCCGCGAGGCCTGGGCCTAGCCGGAGAGCGGTGCGAGCGCGCGCCATGCCGCCGGCCGCGTCGTCGCCCAGTCGTAGAGGCTCACGCCGAGCACGGAGCCGTCGTCGGAGACCGCGGCGACGAACCCTGCGAGCTCCTCCGGCCCCATCCGGTCGGCGACGCCGCCCGCGACGTGGATCGGGACGTCCGGGCTCCCGGTCTGCGCCCGTAGCAGCCGGAGCGCCCGGGTGACGTATCCGTACGTCGCGTCGAAGCCCTTGAACGCCCCGCCCGTGTACACCATCGGTGCGAACGCGTCGGACGTCGCCGCGAGCTCGCCCCACGGGAACCGGGGCCACGTGCTCGGACGCCTCTCGAGCCCACGCGGGTTGAACGGCACGATCGCGAGGGGCGTCTCCCCCGCCTCCTGCCGGATGCGCTGCGCGAGTGCGACCGCGCGGCGCGACCGCAGGTCGGCGTTCCGCAGTCGGGTCGACTCGATGTTGAGCGCGACCCCGTCGAACTGCCCGCCGCCCGGCGTTCGGAACGCGAGCATCGCGAGCGCGCGACGGGTGTCGAGTGCAGGCTTGACGTGCCCAGGGAGGTACCAGGCGACGGCCTGGATCCCCCGCGCGTGCAGGGCGTCCACGAAGCGACCAAGACGAACAGCGTCGACGACGTCGACCGCGGCGCCGTGGTTCGCCGTCTCGACCCATACCGTCCTGACCTTCCGGGCGGCCATGCGCTGGGCGGTGCGCTCGGGCGCCGCGTAGACCCCGCCGTCGTAGATGTCCACCCAGGTCCCGAGCCCGCCGAAGACTGCAGCGTCGGCGCGCTTGGCCGCCGGCGCGGATCCGGCGCTCGCCGACGCGAGCAGCGAGGCGCAGACGAGGGCGACGAGGAGCGTGCGCACGCGCAGCACTGTAGGGCCGGTGTGTGAAGACGGTGTCAGCGCTTGCGGAGCGCGCAGGCGCACGACGACGCCGCTACATGTTGGTGAGGTTGAGGATGTTGCCGTCCGGATCCTTCAGCCACACGCCCTTGAACTCGCCCATCGTATGAACGTCGCCGTCACGCGTGGTCTCCGGCAGGTCGTACCGCTCGAACGTGACGCCCTTCGCCCTGAGGTCCTCGACGATTGCATCGAAATCGTCGCCGACGGCCCACGATGCCGCGGTCGCCTTGTTCGTGCCCGCGTACTCCGACGGATAGACGAGCACGACCGAGTTTCCGCTCTTGTAGAGCACCGCTCCGGGAACCTCCTGCAGCGGTGCCAGCCCGAGCGTGTTCTCGTAGAAGTCCCGCGCACGCTCCAGGTCGCTGACGGCCAGAGTTGCCGCTGCATCCTTTTCTCCCAACATGCTTGCCCCTTTCGCCGGATGACCGAGGGAGCATATGCAGCTGGGGCCCGCTCCTCCATCGCGCCCCAGGGATTCTTATGGCAAGCTCGCCGAGGTGATCGACTCCGGGAGGCTCCAGTGAGTGTGGACAGAGCTCTTGCGCGGGACCGAGAACTGCGTGCGCACGGGACGGCGCGACCATGGCACGAGGAAGGGCATGGCCCCAGATTGAGACTCGTTGGTCCGCTGCCCCGGTCGACGGTCGTCGTCGACCCGTATACACCGAATCCGCAGGACGCGCCTTTGCTGCTTCACCGCGTAAACACCTACGAGGAGCTCGAGGAAGAGATCGAGCGGCTCCGAGCGTGGCTGCGAGAGGTCCGGGCGCGGCTGGACACCACACCGAGCGGGGCAACGAAGCTCCCGGGCGATCAGGACTTCGAGGCTCTGGCCCGCGACCTGAGAGCAGGCATCAATGCTGCGCTTGGAGACCGCCGAGTTGGCGCTGAATTGGCGTCGGCGGCGAGGGGCGGAGGGCGGGAGCGCGGCTAGAATCCCAGCTTCGCGGACGTAGCTCAGCTGGTAGAGCACTGGCTTCCCAAGCCAGGTGTCGCGGGTTCGAGCCCCGTCGTCCGCTCTGGTCGTCGACCGAAATCAGGAGGAGCACTTCGCGACACCTTCGACTAGATCTACTGGGATCAGTCGGTTCTCTTACGACGAGATCGTCGCGATGGCGAAGGCGATGTGGCAACAGGCTTGACCCAGCACGGCACGTGCATAGGGTGCGGTACGAAGCCGGGTCGGGTTCTGCGGTCCCTCCCTATGACGGCGCCCCTCGGCGCGGTCGGGCGCCGCAGAGACCCGGCGTCATGGCTCCCACGCGCCGCGAGACCCTCCGAACGGGTGATACGTATCGTCTCGCGACGACCATCATGAGACCGTGG
>JBOHBB010000301.1:0-2042 GCA_050698135.1 Gaiellaceae bacterium | reverse complement strand
CGGCTCTTCCAGGAGATCCGTGAGAAGCGCGGCATGGCGTACTCGGTCTACAGCTACGGCTCCCAGTACTCGGACTCGGGGCACGTGGGCCTGTACGTCGGGACACGGCAGGACAACCTCGTTGCCTGCCTCGAGATCGCCGTCGCCGAGCTCGCCGATCTGGCCGGAGGGAACGTGCGGCCCGACGAGCTCGCACGCGCCAAGGAGAACCTCAAGGGACGCCTCCTCCTTTCCCTCGAGTCGACCTCGAACCGGATGACGCGGCTCGGGAAAGCGACGGTGACCGACACGCCGCTTCTCGACATCGACGAGATCGTGAGGCGGATCGAGGCGGTGACGGGAGCGGAGGTCGCCGAGCTCGCGGACGAACTGCTCGCGCCCGGCCGGCTCTCCGCAGCCGGGATCGGTCCGGACGAGGCCACCTTCCGCGAGGCAGCCGAGCGCGTGAACCCCGAGCTCCTCTCCAGGGCGGCGTAGTGCGCGTCGCGCTCTTCGGCGCCGGCGGGAAGGTCGGGACCGTGCTCGCTCCGGCGCTCGAGGCCGCCGGCCACGAGGTCGTGGACGGGCGAGTGGCCGGGCCGGAGGGCTGCGACGCCGCGATCGACTTCACGCGTCCCGACGCGCTGTCGTCGAACGTCCGGCGCTGCCTGGAGGCCGGGGTCGCACTTGTGATCGGGACGACGGGGTTCGACGCCGACGCCGTCGACGTCGCGGCGCGCGATGCGGGCGTCCCGTGCTTCCACGCGCCGAACTTCTCCCTGGGCGCCGTGCTCATGATGCGGTTCGCAGCGGAGGCGGCGGCGACGTTCCCCCGCGCCGAGATCGTCGAGCTGCACAACGAGGCGAAGCTCGATGCGCCGTCCGGGACCGCAAAGGCGACCGCGGCCCGTATGGGCACGGAGCCGGCGATCCATTCGGTACGCCTGCCCGGGCTCGTCGCGCACCAGGAGGTGATCTTCGGCGGAGCGGGGGAGACGTTGACGATCCGCCACGACACGACCTCGCGCGAGGCGTTCGTGCCCGGCGTCCTCCTCGCGCTCGAGAAGCTGCCAGGCCTCTCGCCAGGGCTCACCGTGGGGCTCGACGCGCTGCTGTGATCAGCTTCGTCGTCGGCGACCTCACGGAGCAGCACGTCGACGCGATCGTGAACGCCGCGAACGAGGCGCTCGCGCCCGGAGGCGGCGTCTGCGGCGCGATCCGGCGCGCAGGCGGGGACGAGATCTTCGCCGAGTGCGGAGAGCTCGGCGGCTGTCCGACCGGGGACGCGAAGGCGACCGGCGCGGGCAGGTTGCCGGCGCGACACGTGATCCATGCCGTCGGGCCGGTCTGGAGCGGGGGAGAGGCAGGCGAGCCTGCGCTCCTGGCCTCGGCCTACCGCCGCTCGCTCGAGGTCGCGCTCGAGCTCGGCTGCCGGACGATCGCGCTCCCCGCGCTCTCGACGGGGATCTACGGCTACCCGGCGGAGCCGGCGGCGACCGTGGCGGCGGAGGCGACGAGTCCGTTCGCGGCGCAGTTCGACGAGATCCGCTTCGTCTTCCTGGACGAGGGCCTCCGCCGCGTCTTCGCCGACGCGGCGAAGGCCCCGCCCGAACCGACGCCCTAGGCCCTCGACCTGAGCGCGGCGAGGAGCTCCTGGTGGCGCCGCTCCTCGTCCGAGACCTCCTCCTCGCCCGGCTTCCTCGTCCGGGCCAGGAGCGCGTTCATCGGCTTGACGACGAAGAAGAAGATCGCCGCCGCCGTCGTGACGAACGTGATCAGGGCAGTCAGGAAGGCGCCGTAGCGGAAGACCGCGTCGTTGATCGTGAACGTGAGGTCGCTGAAGTCGGGCTTGCCGAAGATCATCGCGACGATCGGCATGATCAGATCGTCGACGAACGACGTGACGAGCGCGGCGAAGGCGAGGCCCATCACGAACGCGACGGCGAGCTCGAGGAGGTTGCCACGCATGAGGAAGTCGCGAAACTCCTTGATCATGGAGGATGCCTGCCTTTCGTCTCGTAGAATCGAGAACGTGCTGGGGGAGATCCTGACCGCGACCGTCA
>JBOHBB010000300.1:0-5407 GCA_050698135.1 Gaiellaceae bacterium | reverse complement strand
GGGCGACCGCGTGCGCTGCCTCGGCGGTCGACGGCGAGTACCTCGTGGACGTCACCTCACAAGCGCTCCGAGACGTCACACTCGGCCGGCCCGCTGCCTACCGAATCGCCGACTTCCCGCTCACGGGCGAGGTGCTGCGCACCGCTGACCCCCGCGCGATGTCGTTCGCGGACAGAGACGTCGACTCCTCCGAGGCGTTCATCCTGCGCGAGCTGAACATGAACGCCCTCCTCATGCTCCCGCTCCGCGTTCGGGGCGCGGTCTGGGGGCTCGTCGAGCTCTACGAGATGCGGCTGAGACGGTTCTCCGAGGAGGACCTCGCCGTCGCGCGGTTCCTCGTCAGCCAGGCCGAGCGGCGGCTCGAGCTCGTCGCCTCCGGCGATCTGCCCCGCCGGCGACCGCCCGTCTACGAGCTTCCGTCGGACGGAGCGCGGCGAGGGCCGAGAACGAGATAGGCGCAGCGTCTTGCGTCGCCGGGCAGCGGGGACGGCCCCACGCGCCCGACGACGTAGTCCTCTTCCTCGACCTCGAGCATGTCTCCTGCTGCGAGGCCGGGGCGCTCGATCTCGACCAGGCGATACGAGGCTCCGGGGACGAAGGCGAGGAGCGGGGAGGGGGGAGCATCGTCGATCGACTGCCTGCTCGCCGCTTCTTCGCGCCCGTCGAGCGTCTGCTCACGCACCGAGAGATCGGCCTCGCGGGCGGCGAGTGCCTGCTCGCGCTGCTCGACTGCCGCACGCTTCAGCTCGACCGCCCCCAGCTCGCTTCGCCGGCCCGCGAGCGCGGCCTCCTCGGCACTGATCCTCGCCTCCCGCTTCGTCAACTCGTGGGCGAGGTCGGCGAGGTCCGCCTCGCGCGCGTCGAGGTCGGCCGACCCGACTCGTAGCGCGCGTTCGACCGACGTGCGCGCGTCGCGGACGAGCTCGTCGCGGCGTCCGAGATCCGAGACCGCGCTCTCGAAGCTGCCCGCGTGCCCCTCGAGCTCGCGGCGCCTCTCGGCGAGGAGCTGCTCGAGGCGCTCCTCGGGAGTCGAGCCCTGATCGCCCAGCTTGCGGGAGACCGCGCCGAGCCAGTCGGGCTGCTCCGCAGCGCGCTCTTCGTCCGTTCCGCGCTCGTCGTGGCCCGCGCTCGTCATGCTCTCTCCTTCGTCGGGTGCGTCGATGCCGGCGGGCCGACCCTAAGCCGTCGAGTTCGGAGCGGCCCGCCGACAGCGCGCGAGTTCGCCGGGCGAGCTCGTTCTCCTGCGCGAAACCCTCGTTGCAGGGTCAAGGCGTCCGGTGCCGAAGCCGATAAGCGGCCAATGGATCCCATCGGCGCACGCCTCCTTGCGGCCCGCATAAAAGCGGGTGTGTCCGTCGGTACGAGGATCGAGCTCGTTCGCGACTCGGACGACGATTCGGGTCTCTGCGCGGGCGACCGCGGCATCGTCGAGGACATCGACGTCCGCGGCTTCGTCCGGGTGGCCCTGGATCGCGGCGACGCAGTCGAGATCGATCCCGAGCGAACACCGTTCCGTTCGCTCGCGGCGTAACTCACCCCGGCGGCTCGCTCTCTCTCCCCTCCCGCAGGCCGAAGTCTGCGGTGACGACCGTGGTCGGCGCTCCGCCGAACTCCTGCGGGGCGGCGGCCGCATACCGTGCTCCGATGCCGACGTCTCGCCAGGTCACGGAGAGGATCACCGCGCGATGGGGCTTCGACTTCAGCCATTCGCCGACGATCTGGCGCGCGTCGAGAGCGGCGGAGGTCGCGAGCAGCGTCTCGCCGACCGACCAGGTGGTCCAGCCGTGATCCGGGTAGTGCCTTCGAAGCCTGCGATCGAAGCTCGTTCCGTCCGCGGACGCGTGGTCGAAGAACCCGACGGCGAGCATCGATCTCGAGTGAGCCACCGCCGCCACCCGTAGTCCCGTGACGGGCCGGACCGGCCCGAGGTCGCGCTCCGCGCGGGCACGGTTGAGCTCGACGAGGATCTGCCGCTCCAACCCTCCTCGCCCCTCGATTCTCGAGGGCTGCTGGGCCGTCGCTGCCGTCACGAGCGAAGCGGCAACCGCCAGCGCTGCGGCGAGGACGACGAGATACCGCATCTGGAGAAGGGCATCGGCCGTTCCGGGCTCGCAGCGTCACCCCTCGAACGGGGGTGCAGAGGCTACTTGCCGCTCTTGCCGTTGTTGGCGCCGGCGCCAGCGTTCGCGTTCTCGCCCGGTGTCTTGGCCTCCGCCGCCTGCTGCGGCCTGGCCGAAGGCTGCTTCGGCGCAGTCCCTCGATCGCCGCCGACGGCGCGGCCGGTCCCGGGGCCGGTCGAGCGCGTCTCCGCCTCGGGGGCGGTGGCAGCCTTCCGGGTCTGGCCGCGCTTCTTCGCGCCGCTGCCCGACGTCTTTCCGAGCGCACGGCCGCGCCGCGCGTTGGCATCGGCATTCCTGCTCTTCGCGGACGCCGCCTGCCCCTGGTCCCGGATCTGGCCCGGGGCAGGGCCTCCGCGCGCACGCGCCTGACCGGGCGCAGTCGCCTTCCCGACGGCCTTCCCGTTCGAAACCGCACGGCCCGGCGCGAGGGCGCTCTTCCCGCGCTTGACGATCGCCGGGCTGTCGGGGCTCGGGCCCTTGTCGGACGAGATCTCGGATGCGCCCACGACCGCACCTCCCGTCGCCACGGTCGCAGCAGTCACGACGGCGGCGGCCTTCAAGGCGACTCCACCTGCGAGGATGCCTCCGCCTGCCGTGCCTGCGCCGCCGACGCCGGAAGTGGCGACCGCGGCGGTCGCACCGACCGCGGGCAGTGAGGCTGCAGTGCCGAGGCCGGCCGCGGGCAACGTGGCCGCTGCGGCCGAGCCTTCGAGGCCCTTGAAGAGGCTGAGCGAGACAGGGACCGGGATGAGGAGCAGCCCGCGGAGCGCGCTCCGGTTGCGCTGTTGCAGGCGCGCGAAGTGCGCGCAGTCCGGGCACTCGTCCAGGTGGGTGCGGAGCCTCCGCCGCTCCTTGCGGCCCAGTCGTCCGTCGGTGGCCTTCGACACGGCGAGCTGGGCCTCGGTGCAGCTGAGCTGGTGCTCGAGCTCCTCCGCGAGCGAGCGCCGTGCGCGGAAGAGAAGCGTCTCGAGGGCGGACGTCGTCACGTCGAGGATCGCGGCGATCTCCTTGTACGACCGGCCTTCGAACTCGCGGAGGACGATCGCCTGGCGCTGGTGCGGGGGGATCCGGGAGAGCGCCGTGAGCACCTCGCCCACCGTCGGCCCGGTGTCGTCCGGGCTCGTCCCGGCAACGTCGTTGTCGAGCTCCACGTGACGGGGTCGGCTGCTCTCCTGCCGGAAGCGCTGCTTGATCGCGTTGCTCGCGATCGTGAGCAGCCAGTTCGACGGTTTGCGTGGCCGCACACCCTGCTCGATCGAGCGGTACGCGTTCAGGAAGGTCGTCTGGGTGACGTCCTCCGCGTCCGCGTGGTTCCCGAGCACCGCGAGGGCGTAGCGGTAGACCTCGCTGCCGTGGCGGCGATACAGGTCGTCGACCGCGCGCGACGCGGCCTGGCTCGTCTCTGTCGCGGCCATGTCCAAACCGTCACTCGGTCGCAGCCGGGCTGCAACCCACTTGAGCGAACCTTAACAATCGAGCGCGCAAGAGTCTCACGCAGGCGGCGTCTTCCCTAGTGCCATGGCGAATTCCGACCCGTACACGAGCCGGTTCGCGAAGACGCTGCTGGTCTTCGTCGTCGCGCTCATGGTGGTGGTCTCGGCGGCCGTTGCGGTCCCGCCGGCCGATCGAGGGAAGCCGGATCGCGGAAAGCAGGCCCGGAGCGCCCAGGCGCCTGAGGGGGAGCAGAAGGTCAACCCGGCCAGGAAGTGCAAGGCCGAGCGGGCCCTGGGTGTCGAGGCCTTCAACGAGCGCTACGGCACGAACGCGAACAAGCGGAACGCGTTCGGCAAGTGCGTCTCCAAGTACGCGAAGGAGCAGGCGAAGAAGAAGTAGCCGACCTGTGGAGTCGGCAAGTCGCGGCACAAGGGGGAAGAGACGAGGAGGCCGATGAGGCCTCCTCGTCGTTCATGCCAGAGCCGGCGAGAGCTCGTCTCCTATGCGAGCGGCTCCCAGCGGGGGAGCGTGAGCCTGAGCGTCGTCGGGCCGCCGATCGCGCTGTCGAGGTCGAACGTGCCACCGAGCATGCGCGTCCGCTCGGCGATGCCGACGAGACCGAGACGACCGCGCTGCGCGGCCCTCGCGAGTGCGCGCTCGACCTCGAAGCCCATCCCGTCGTCCGTGATCTGCACCTCGATCGCGTTCCTGCGCGCGCGGACGAGGACGGAGACGTGCGTGGCGCCCGCGTGCTCGCGGATGTTCGCGAGCGCCTCCTGGATCGCGCGAAAGACGGTGATCCGCTGTGCAGAGGTGAGCGAGTCGGCCTCGCCACGGATCTCGAGGTTCGCCTGGATGCCCGTGCGCTCCGCGAACGTGTCGATCTCGCGATGCAGGATCTCCCCGAGCGGGCGGCTGATGACGCTCTTCGTCTCCAGCGAGTGTGCGATCTCGCGCAGGTCGCGGTCGAGCTCGACGAGGCGTGCAGTGAGGTCGTCGAATCGGCCGACCGCCTGCTCGCGGTGCCGTTCGAGCACGAACGGGTACACCTGCTCCTGCAGGAGGCGGACGTCCGCGGCCAGGGCGAGGACGTCCTGGATCGGGCCGTCGTGGAGGTCGAACCCGAGACGCATGAGACGTCGCTCCGAGGAGGCGACGAGCGTCCGCTCGCGCGCGGCGGAGTGCTCGAGGAGGTGCTCGCGCTCGATCGGGGCTCCGAGGGCCGTCGCAGCGACGGCGAGGAACGCGTCGGCGACGTCCGGCTCGACCGAGCCCAGCCGGCCGACGACAGCGGCGTACGGCTTCCCGTAGCGCATCGCCGGCGCCGAGCGGAGCTGGGAGCCGCCGAGCAGCGACAGGCGAGAGCGCTGGCGGAGGGCCGCCTTCGCCTCGGCGCGCACCCGGCGGCTCGGGCGATCGGAGCTCCCGAGCGAGAGGATGCACTCCAGGCTGCTCGGGGTCCGCTGCCAGAGCGTGACGTCTGTCAGGACGTCGAACGCGAGCAGGAGCCCGAGCTGGATCTCGATCGCGAGGAGTGGGGGGAGCTCGAGGAGTCGCGGGCTCGCGACCGTCTGGCTGAAGAGCGCGAAGCGCGCCGCGGGGAGAGGGAGGGAGCAGGCGTCGGCCACGGCGGCCGCGGCGCCGCGCACGTCGGCTTCGTCGAGCTCGAGCGCCGCGGCAAGCTCGACGATCGCGGAGCCCGCGTACCAGACCGAGGCGAGGCCGTCGCCGATGTCGTCGTCGGCGAACCCGTCGCGGACGCGGCGAGCGTCGGCGAGGACGCCGTCGAGGGCCGAGCGGACCTCGTCGGGGCAGCCCTCGAGGAAGTAGGCGTGGAGCCGGTCGAGCCGTTC
>JBOHBB010000299.1:0-11735 GCA_050698135.1 Gaiellaceae bacterium | reverse complement strand
CGCGATCGAGTCGATGGCCTACGGGAAGCCGGTCGTGACGTCGCTCGACGAGACGGCCGTGCGGCAGACCGAGGACGCGTTCGGGATGGAAGTCCCGATCGTGTCGGCGACGCCGGAGACGCTGGTTGATCGGTTGCAGCCGCTCGTGGAGTCGTTCGAGGAGCGGAAGCGGCTGGGTGCCGCGGGACGCGCGTACGTCGAGCACGTGCACGACATCGACAAGCTCGCCGACCGCCTGATCGAGGTCTACGAGGGCCTCTAGCGCTTTTCTGCGGCCCTCTCGCCTCGACTGCGCGGCGAGGGCGGTGCCGACTCGTCGTCAGCCGAGCAGCGTCTGCCCGAGGAGGAAGGCGTTGAGCGAGATGATGAGCCCCGCGACCACCGTCGCGACGGCCGTCGTCACGCGGCGGTTGACGAGCGTCCCCATCAGGTCTCGGTTGCGGCAGAAGAGGAGGAGCGGGACGAGCGCGAAGGGGATGCCGAAGGAGAGGACGACCTGGCTCAGGACGAGCGCGCGCGAGGGATCCGCGCCGATCGCGATGAGAACGAGCGCAGGGATCATCGTCACGAAGCGGCGCAGGAAGAGCGGGATGCGGCGGTTGACGAAGCCCTGCATCACGACCTGCCCCGCGAGCGTGCCGACGCTCGACGAGGAGAGCCCGGAGGCGAGCAGGGCGACCCCGAAGAGCACCGACGCGCTCGCTCCGAGGTGCGTCCCGAGCTCGTCGTAGACCTGCGCCAGGTCGTCCCCGACCCCCGTGAGGCCCTGCGTGTGGAACACGGCGGCAGCGGTGACGAGCATGCTGATGTTCACGACGCCGGCAAGCCCCATGGCGATCACGACGTCGACGAGCTCGAAGCGGAAGATCTGGCGTTTCGCCGCCTCGGTCGCACCGACGAGACGGTGCTGCGTGAGGGCAGAGTGGAGGTAGATCACGTGCGGCATGACGGTCGCACCGAGGATCCCGACGGCGAGCAGCACGCTCTCGGTCCCGTCGAACCCTGGGACGAGCAACCCGCGCGCGATGCCGCTCGTGTCCGGCTCGGCCATGACGACCTGGAGAGCGAAGGCGACCACGATGACGCCGATGAACCCCGCGATCACGGCCTCGAGACGGCGAAAGCCCCGCGCCTGGAGGCCGAGGATCGCGAACGCCGCGATCCCGGTGATCACGGCGGCCGGGAAGAGCGGGATCCCGAACAGGAGGTTGAGCCCGATCGCGGCGCCCATGAACTCGGCGATGTCGGTGGCCATCGCGACGATCTCGGCCTGGATCCAGAGGCCGAAGCTGACCGGCCTCGGGAAGCGCTCCCGGCACACCTCGGGCAGGTTCCGGCCGGTCGCGATGCCGAGCTTCGCGCTCATCGACTGTATGAGCATCGCCATCAGATTCGCCATGAGGACGACCCAGAGCAGGAGGTAGCCGAACTCGGCGCCGGCGGCCATGTTCGTGGCGAAGTTCCCGGGGTCGACGTACGCGACCGCGGCGATGAACGCAGGCCCGAGGAAGGGCCAGAGCCGCCGGGCGCCACGGCGTTCCCCGGCCAGCGACTCCTCGGCGGCCTCGAAGACGCTCGCTTCGCCCGGGAGGACGTCGTCGAGCGGGTGGATGAGGGCGTCGCGGTCGTGCGTCCGGGGCGGCGTCACCATCCGCCGGCGGCCCGCTTCCTCAGGCCACGATGCGGTACACCTGGAAGCACTCGGCGTACTCGCGGTTCACGTTGACGCCGTGAACGCGCGCGAGGTTCCAGACGTACTCGGGATCGGCGTAGCGGCGGTGCTGCTGCGAGGCGTAGCACGCGAGGGCGGCCACCTTGCGCTCGAGGTGCCGCTTCTCGAGCGAGACGTAGGCGCCGTACGAGAAGTCGAAGTTGTTCCAGGGCACTTCGTAGCCGAGGATCGTCGTCCGCTTGAACGCCCGCAGGCCCTCCTGGGCGATCGTCTGGTGATCCTGGTGGACGTCGTGGTGCGAGGGCTGGAAGACGACGTCGGGCCGCCATTCGTCCCAGAGCGCGACGAGGAGCTCGAGGATCTCCTGACGGTTCTGCGGGAACGTGCGAACGTCGAAGTCGTGCACCGTGAGGTGCGCCTCCGGGATCCCGAGCTGCGCGGTCGCCTCCCGGACCTCGCGCGCGAGCGTGTCCGGCTCGAACCCGGGCGGGAGCGACCGCGTCGCGATCGAGAACGCGACGTAGCGGACCTCGCAGCCGGCCTCGACGAGCCGCGCCATCGTCCCGCCGCAGCCGAGCTCGCCGTCGTCCGTGTGCGGCGCGAGCACGACCGCCTTCTTCCAGGCCTCGAGCACCGCGCTATTCAACCAACACCGCAGAGCGCGTAGCGTTCCGACCGATGGAGCACACGGACGCCGCCCAGGTCGCAGCCCTCGTCGGCGCGCTCGGTGCGCTGCTCGTGCTCGTGCCCCGCGATTGCATCTCCCCGCTCGCCGGGCTCGCCCTCCTCGGCCTCGCGACGGCCGGGCTCGCGCGCTCGCTCGTGGGCGACGACGACGTGGAGAGGCTCTTCCTCGAGCCCGAGGGCGTCGCGCTCGCGGGCACGGGCGTGGTCGCCGCGGTGCTCGGCGCGATTCCCCTCGTGCGCTACCCGGCGGTCGTCCCGGTCCTCTTCCTCGCCACCGCGCCGTTCCGGGTGCCCGTGGAGGTGGGCGACGAGGACGCGTTCCTCCTCCTGCCGCTCTACCTCGTCCTCACGTCCGCGGTCCTCGCGCTCGCGTACCGGGTGGTGGTACGCGGCGAGCGTCCTCCCGCCCCGCCCTTCCTCCTCGCCCTCCCCCTGGCCGCGTTCGTGACGTTCTCGTCGATCTCGTTCCTGTGGACGTGGGACGACCGGGACGGAGGCATCGCGCTCGCGTTCTTCCTGTTCCCGTTCACCGCCGCGTTCGCCGTCGTCTGCCGGTCGCCGCTCGCGGCCTGGCTCCCCCGCGCGCTCCTCGTGACGCTCGTGGCGCTCGGCTCGCTGTTCGCCGCCGTCGGGCTCTGGCAGGCGCAGACGCGCACGGTGTTCTTCGCCCGCGACGTCGAGGTCGCGAACGCCTACACGTCGTTCTTCCGGGTCACGTCGCTCTTCAAGGATCCAAGCCTGTACGGCCGCTACCTCGTCGTCCCGATCGCCGTCCTCCTCGTCGTCGTCCTCGTCCGGAAGGGGCGCACGATCGACTGGGTGGCGGCGGCCGCCGTCATCGCGTTCCTCTTCTGGGGCCTCTACTACTCGTACTCGCAGTCGAGCTTCGTCGCCCTCTTCGTGGTGGCGTTCGCGGTGGCCGTGTACGGCGTGGGCCGACGGCTCCGCCTCCTGCTCCTCGTCTGCGCCGCCATCGTCGCGGTCGGCGCCGCGGCGTACGCGGCGCAGGCGATCGAGGGACGGTCGGCGCGCGAGGCGACGAGCGGGCGCTCGCGCCTCGTGACCGTGACGCTCGACGCATTCGCCGAGCGCCCGATCGCGGGAGTCGGCGTCGGCGGGCAACCGCGGGCGAGCGCAGAGTTGGCGGGCAGGCGCTCGCCGGGCCGCCACGCCTCCCACACGACCCCCCTCACGGTGCTCGCGGAGGGCGGCGTCCTCGGGTTCGCCCTCTACGTCTGGGTGCTGGGTGCCGCGGGCTGGGCGCTCGTGCTCGTCGTCCGGAGGGACGGCGCGCTCGGAGTGGCGCTCGCCGCCGTGCTCGTCGCCCTCTTCGTGCACTCGCTCCTCTACGCCGGGTTCTTCGAGGATCCCCTCGCGTGGGGCGTGCTCGGCATTGCCGCCGCGTTCCTCGCGGTCGCCCCCGTGCCGAGGGAGGCGGACGAGGAGCAGCCCGCGACGAGCGCTCCGCGCCTGCTGGCACACTGATTCCGGGCCGGCGAGACCGGCCCTCGCCTCATGCCCCGAGCCCTCGCCTGGATCATCGGTGCGCTCGCCGTGCTCGTGACCGCTTTCGGCGGCCTCGCCGTCGCGATCTCGCTGACCACGCCGAACCAGACGGAGGGGGCGCTCGACACGGAGCTCACGGACGTGACCGTGACGGAGGCGACGGTGCCACCGCCGAGACCGAAGCCGGAGCCCGAACCGGAGCCGGCGGGCGACCGGCGCTGCTGGCTCGAGTTCGGAGGTGACCGGCAGCGATCGCTCGCACGGGAGAAGGCGACCCTCGGCTTGCCGGCGCGCAAGCTCCTCTGGACGCGCGGGCTCGGAAGCTACATCGAGTACCCGCCGAGCTACTGCGAGGGAACTCTCTACGTCAACTCCTTCGAGGGAGAGGTCTTCGCGATCGACTCGGAGACAGGGAAGATCCGCTGGCGCCGCGCCTTCGGCGGCACGAAGCCGTCGACGCCCGCAATCGACGGCCCGCGCCTCATCGTGAGCTCGCGGGACGGCACCGTCACGGCCCTCGACCGCGAGCGCGGCCGCCGGCTCTGGCGGGTGGCGACCTCGGGCAAGGTCGAGTCCTCTCCCGTCGTCGTCGACGGCGTCGTCTACTTCGGCGTCACGGACGGCCGCCTCTATGCCGTCCAGTCGGCGACCGGCCACATCCGCTGGGCGTACCGGACGGGCGGCCGCATCAACTCGAGCCCGTCCGTGTACGGGCGCCGCGTCTGCGTCTCGACCTACGCGGGCTCGATCTTCTGCCTGGACAAGAACACGGGTGCGAGGCTCTGGTCGACGTACATCCGGCGGGACGCGTTCCGCTACGAGAGCTTCTACGCGAGCGCCTCGACCGACGGCGCGCGGCTGTACTGCGTCGCGCGCTCCGGCAAGGTCGTCGCCCTCGACGCGCGGAACGGGCGGCTGCTCTGGACGTCGGAGGTCGGCGGTCTCGGGTACACGACCCCCGCGGTCGCGAACGGGCTCGTCTTCGTCGGCGGCTTCGACGGGAACCTGCGCGCGCTTCGCGCGACGACCGGAGCGGAGGTCTGGCGGGCGCACGGCAACGGCCGGATCCTCGGCGCTCCCCTCGTCGCGGGCGACTTCGTCTTCTTCTCGGTGCTCGAGAAGCGGACGTACGGCGTTCGCATCTCCGACGGCGAGATCGTCTGGCGCCTCCCGATGGGGCGCTACTCGCCCGGCATCGTGACAGAGCGGACGTACTACTTCTCCCTGAACGGGCGGCTCATCGCTGTTCGCGGCCGCGACGCGGCGCAAGCCTCTAGATGAGCGGAGCGTGGCGACGCCGCCAGAGCGGCGAGCGCTGCGCCGCGTAGGCCGCGGCGTTCCAGGCGCCCATTCGTGCGCGGTACCAGCCGAGCGCAGCTGCCGCGCGGGCGCCCGGACGGCGCGGCGGCAGGTCGACGAGCGGGTAGCCGAGGTCGGCGAGGAGGTCGCCCGCGATCCGCTCGAACGCGAGCGCGTCCTCCTCGGCCAGCTGCGTGCGCCAGTCCCGTACGCCTCGTGTCGGTGGCTGCAGCAGGCGCTGGTGGTGCGGCTTCGCCGACACGTCGACGGCGCCCGCGAACTCGAGCATCTGCTCCTCGAACGGAAGGCCGGCGAACGCACAGACGGATCCGACGACCGCCGCCGAGTCGGCCACGAGGTCCTCGTAGCGGATCTCCAGGTACCGGGCGGCCCCGAGCCTCCGCCCGAGGTCTCGCGCGCGCGAGACCTCCGTGCGCCACTCGCAGGCGAAGCCGGCCGGGCTGCGCGGGTGGGCCCACGTTCGGGTGACGACACCTTCGGGCATGTCGAGGAAGGCCAGCGCCGCGTCACGCCCGTCGCGGATCAGGTGCACGTACTGCGCATCCGGGAACAGGCGCTCGATGAGGCCGAGGTGGCGCATGTACATCGGCGTCTTGTCGCCCCAGCGTGGCTTGCCGTGCTTCGCCGCGTAGGCCGAGAACACGGCGTCGAGCGCCTCGCCGGTCGTCATTCCCGGGCGCAGCCGGGCAGCGAAGTCCTCGGCGGGGACGTCCCAGGCCACGAGCCGCGGGAGTCGTCGCACGTCGTCGAGGAACGCCGTCGTGTCGACGGCGCCACGGTGCCGGTGAGCGAGCTGGGGAACGAAGAACGTCTCGTCCGGGATGGCGATGCCAGGCGACCGGTCGAGGATGACACGGAGCATCGTCGTCCCGGACCGGCTCACGCCGAGGACGAAGAGCGGCGGCGTGGTCACTGGCCGTCGGGCTCGGTGACGAAGACCTCGGCCCGGTCCGCGAACCGGCCGACGCCGACGTAGACCGCGTACGTCCCGGGCGTCTCCGGCGCGCGCAGCACGAGCAACGGCTGCCGGCCGACGCCCCGCTCGCCCGCGAAGAGCCAGCGGTAGGAGGCTGCGTCGGTCTGGACCCGAACGCCGAATCGGCGCCCCGCGACGACCTCGATGCGGTCGCGGGCGAGCTCCACGTACCGGACCCGCACCGGCATGGCACGCGTCCGTCGCGACCGGTTCCCGGCACGGTCGAAGGAGCGCAGCCTGAGCTCGTAGGTCCCGGGGCGCACCGGCCGCCCATTCACCTGCCCGAACCACGTGAGCCGCCCACCGCGGGGACGGAAGCGCCCGAGCACGCGGCGCCTGCCGTCCACGAGCAGCATCGGCCGTGCGATCTCGTCCACCTCGTACGTCGCCGTCACGCGATCGTTGCGACCGTCGCCGTCCGGCGAGAACACCGGCGGAAAGACCTGCGTGAACCGGATGCGCGGTGGCGTCGTGTCGACCCGGATCGGGTTCGGGAGGACGATCGTGCGCCCGTGCTCCTCGATGCGCACGCGGGGCCGGTACCTCCCTTCGACGACGATGCGTCCCGCCTCGTCCCTTCCGTCCCAGGTGTACGAGACGCGCCCCTTGGCTTCGTCGCGGTCGTGAACGAGCGTCCGTATGGCCTTTCCGCCGGAGTCGAGGACGTCCACGGTCACCTGGCTCTGCTGCCTGAGCACGAACGAGATGACAGCCACGTCGCGCGCGCACTCGCAGACGGGCGAGAAGAGCCCGTCGACCCTCGTCCCCGTGATCGGGCTCCGCTCGAGCTTCAGCCGCTCCGTGACCGCAAAGGCTGCCGCGGTCGCGACGAGGAGCGCGAGGACGATCAGCGTCTGGGGCACCCGCGCCAAGGAGCGCGGATTGTAGACCCGCTCGCGACGTCGGCTTCAGGGGCGGAGCACACGCCCAACCCGAAGATCAGCGAGCCTTGCGCCGGAGGCATGGCGACGCCGTGCCCGCCCGCCGAAGCAGGAACCAGTTCGTCGCCGTCGCCGGGCGCAGGAGGATGCCTTCGCTCCACCGGAGACGAGCGACGATCAGGTCCGGGCGCCGAGGCCCCTGGAGGTCGTTGGCGAACGCAGGAGTCGACGTCTGAGCAACGATCTCGCTTCGATGGCGGCGGAGCCACAGGCGCCCCACCGCGGTGCCGGCGACGACCCCGACTCCCGTACACGTACCCCTCGCCGGCTCCGAGACCACGACGCGCGGCCACGTGTTCGCCGGTCTCCCCCGCGTGAGATACCAGGCGAACGAGGCGATCCCGTCGTAGTTTCCGAACCAGACGATTGGCTCGTCGGGCCTCGAACCCTGCGCCGCCATCTCATCGGCGATGCGATCGTACGGCGTGCGGCCGAGAGCGACCTCGCCGTACGCGAACCCGGCGATGACCGTGGCGGCCACGACAACGCCGGCTGCAGAGCGCGCACGCGACCACGGGAGCGACACGCAGCCCCACGCAACGGCGATCGCCGCGAACGGCGCCACGCCGATCAGGTTTCGCGTGTTGAAGACGCGCTCCTCGGTCGCCCAGGCGATCCCGGTGACGAGGAGAAACGGCGTGAGCACGAACAGCGCGCAGAGCCGGCCCTCGCGACGGCGCAACAGGAGTACCGATGGCACGAGCACGGCGAGAGTCACGGCAGCATGAAGCAGGACACCCATGTCGAGCACGACTGCTTGCGGAGTGAAGATGGATGGGACGAAGTCCAGGAATCGGTGGTGTGTGAAGGGCCGCGAGGTCGCGTAGACACCGTGCTCGATCTGGCGGACCCAGCTGGGGGACCAGGCGGCCAACGGAAGCAATCCGACTGCCATCGCCGCTGTGACACGACCGACGACGGAACGGCGCTGTCCGGACGCAAGGAGCCAGATCGCGCCCGCCAGGAGTGTGAACAGGAAGAAGTAGTGCGTGAGAGCTCCGAGCGCGACGGCGCCGGCGAGGAGAGCCAGCCGCGGCAGTGCCGGCTGGGCGGCTGCCCGGCCGAGCAGAAGCGCGAACGCGACGCACGAGAACGCAAGCAGCGAGTACGCCCGTAGCTCCGAGCCGTGGAGGACGAGGGGGGAGGCAAAGCTGACCAACAGTCCGGCCAGCGCGGCCGCCCACAGCGGCACGAGCTCTAACGCCAACACGAACGTGAGCAGCACACACGCGAGCCCGAACGCGATCGAGAGCATGCGTACCGCCCGGGTTCTCGACTCCATCGCCATGCCTGCCGCCGCCGCCATCCTGTCAGCTGCGCGAGCGATCACGTAGTAGCCGGGCGGCGTGGACTCGTTGGCAACGATCCGGTCCAGGGCACCTCGCAAGGTCGGCTCGGAGATCACGTGCTGCGCGCCGATCTCGTCCTGCCAGAGCGCGTCATTCAGCGCTCCGGGCAGTCGCGCCCCGAGGGTGCAGGCAACGAGAACGAGGGCAACGGCGACTCGCGCCCGGCGTCCACGGAGGAGCGTCCAGGGCAGCTCGCGATCTCGCTCTCGACGATTCGCCCGAGCGTACGAACCCGGAGACGCAGCTCTCACGGTGCGTCGAGCCCGCGCACGAGGACGAAGGGCTCGGCGTACTCGCGGCCGCAGCTCGCGCCGTGATGCGCGGCCGTGGAGCGGATCGCGCGCTCACTCCTCGGGTGCGGGAACTCCCTGCGCTCCGTCTCGTAGTGGGCGAACGCCGCGATCTTGCGCTCGATCGTCGCGCTCACGTCCACGTACCAGTTCGGGACGAACCAGTTGAGCGGGGGCGGCGTCCACTCCGTGCTCGACGTCGGCGCGTAGGTCAGGAGCCGCTCGACGACCTGGTCGGGCGTCGGGCGCGTCGCGACCGCGACCGAGTCGAAGAGCACGCGATGGTCGCGGTTCACGTCCGGCTGGACGGTGTACACCACTGTCGGCGAGTGGTCGCGCACGTGGTCCTCCACGACACGGTTCACATCGACGTGCGCGAGCGTGTCCAGGCGCATGTCCGGGAGATCGAGGTGGACGTAATCGGTCACACCCAGCTCCACTGCTGCCTTTCGTGCCTCCTCCTCCTTCCGCGCGCGCGTCTTCTCGTCGCCGGGGTACTGGGTCGAGCTCCCGTCGGTGACGACGAGCACGCGCACGGCGTCGCCGACGTCGGTGTGCCGGGCGATCGTGCCGCCCATGCCCAGCACCTCGTCGTCGGGGTGCGCCGCGATGACGAGGACGCGTTTCATCGACCGACCCTGGTCGGTCGATGAGCTGGGAGGGGCGTGGGGAGCCGAGAGGTTCCCCACGTTCTTGCGGAGAAGGGGGCTCGCGGGGGAAACAGGGTACTCCCCGCGAACGCGAGGCATGGGCGAGCGTTCATCCGAGGCGCGCCCCGACCGCGATCCCCTCGGCCTGCGTCTCGACCTCCTCGAGCAGGAGGGCGCCCTCGCCGCACGCGACCACGGGCCCCTCCGGCATCGCCGCGACGACCGTGCCGGCCGGCGCCCGAGCCTCGAGCTCGACCGGCCGTGCCCGCCAGACGACGACCTTCTCGTCCCCGAGGAAGGTGAAGGCCCCGGGGTAGGGCCGGGTCTGGGCACGCACCCAGTCGTGGAGGTAGGGCGCGCGCGTGTCCCAGTCGATGATCCCGTCGGCCGGGATGCGCCTCGGCCACGTGCTCGCCCGGCTCGCGTCCTGTCTGATGCGCGGAGCGCTGCGGGCGAGGAGCTGGGGCACGCACTCGCGCAGCAGCTCGACGTGCGCCGCCGCGAGCCGGTCGAAGAGCGTCGTCGCTGTCTCGTCGGCGGCGATGTCGACGACGACCTGCCCCACGATCTCGCCGGAGTCGGCCGTCGAGTCGACGATCTCGAAAAGGGTCACTCCCGTCCGCGCGAGCCCGCAGAGGATCGCCCACGGGATCGGCGCGCGCCCGCGGTGTCGCGGGAGCAGCGTCGGGTGCATCCCGAAGACGCCCTCCCGCGCGAGCGCGATGAACGGCTCGCGGACGAGCTGGGACCAGCCGACGACGAAGATCAGATCCGGCTCGAGCCCCGCAAGCGCCGCGACCGTCTCGTCCGAGTTCACGTCCGTCGTCTCGACGAGGTCGGCGCCGAGCCGGACGGCGATCTCGTCGAACGAGCACTGGCCCGAGCGGTCCGGGTCGATCGGGCCGGGGAGAGTCACGACCCCGACGATCTCGGCGCCGGCTTCGGCGGCCGCCTCGAGGCAGTCGCGCCCCATCGTGTCGAAGCTGACCCAGACCGTGCGCATCGCCGCGGCGATGCTACCGGGAGGCGCGTCAGTCGATCGCGGGCGGCAGCCGCCCGTTCCGGGCGCGCTGGATCCGGACCCAGCTGTGGCGCCCCAGCCAGACGAGGAGGGCAACCGCCCCCGCCGAGAGGACGACCACGACGATCGCCCCGGCGCCGGGGACGTTCAAGAGCTTGATCCCGGCCAGCCCGAGCACGCCCGCGAGGAGGAGCCGGAGGCGCTGCTCGGGGATCGAGAGCGTCAGGCGGCCGCCGATGAGGACGCCGGGGATCGAGCCGAGGAGAAGCCAGAAGAGGATCCCGAAGTCGATGTTCCCCGCCGCCCAGTGCGCGGCGCCGGCCACGTAGAGGAGGGCGGCGGCGTGGAAGATGTCCGTGCCGACGACCTTGTGGGCGCGCAGGGGGAAGACGACGAGGAGCGTCAGCCCGAAGAAGACGCCGCTCCCGACGGACGTGAGCCCGACGATGAAGCCTCCGAAGACCCCGATCAGCACAGCGGCGACACGGTCGCGGTTCGAGAGCTTCCAGTCGGGGTCGCCCGTCGGCCCACCCTGGACGACGCTCTTCGCGATCAGGCCGACCGCGCCGAAGAGGAGCGCTGCGCCGAGCACCTGCCCCATCACCGACTCGACGTCGTCGCCGTAGCGTTCCGTCAGCTCCACGTTAAGCCAGACTCCGAGGAGCGACGCGGGAGCGGAGCCGATCAGCATCCAGCCGGCGAGGCGCGCGCGCACGTTCCCCATCCGGCGGTGCTGCACTGCGCTCACCGTCTTGAACGCGGCGCCGTGCGCGATGTCGGTGCCGATCGCCGTCGACGGCGGGACGCCGAAGAGGAACACGAGGATTGGCGTCATCAGCGAGCCGCCGCCCATCCCTGTCATCCCGACGAGAAGGCCGGTGAGAAGCCCGACGAGTGTCAGCTTCCAGTCCACGTCTATGCGCAAGAACCGAACCCGCGGGTGCGGTTTCGGTTCGCGCGAAGACCCCTGGAGGCGTCCGCTTCGCGGCAGCTGTGCTGGTGTCTCACCTGTCTTCCGCTAGCTCCCGCGATACGCGTCGATCAGGACCTGGGCGACCTCGGGCCGCGTGAACTCGACCGGTGGAACCTCGCCCTCGCCGAGCATCTCGCGGACCTTCGTCCCCGACAGGAACACGCGGTCCTCTGGGCCGTGCGGGCACGACTTGGTGCTCGCCATCGACCCGCAGACGTTGCACCAGAACGTGTGCTCGAAGAACATCGGCTCGATGTCGAGCTCGTGCGGCGCGAACTCGTCGAAGATGAGCTGCGCGTCGTAGGTGCCGTAGTAGTCGCCCACGCCCGCGTGGTCGCGGCCGACGATGA
>JBOHBB010000298.1:0-7263 GCA_050698135.1 Gaiellaceae bacterium | reverse complement strand
GCAAGCGGACCGGCTGCGCCGTGGACGGCGCCGAAGCGCCCGGCGCGGTCTCGGGCGGAGGCCCCGCCGCGATGAGGGCCTCGTGGACGCGGAGGAGGCGGTCGCGCTCGGCGGGCTCGAGGTCGGGCCCGACGAGAGCCTCGAAGTCAGGCCCGCGATCGGTCACGAGAGCTCCCCGTCGAGCTCCTCGGCGAGGCGGGCGAGTGCGCTTCGCGTGCGGGTCTTCACGGTTCCGAGGGGTATACCGAGCGAGTCGGCGATCTCGCTCTGGCTGAGCCCGCGCCAGTACGCGAGCTCGATCAGCGGGCGCTCGTGCTCCGTCAGCACCTCGAGCGCGCGGTGCACGCGCCACGCGACCCACGCGTCCTCGGCCCGGTCGGACGGGTCGGGATCGCCCGCGGGCCCGTCCTGCAGCTCGGCCGTCGCCTCGGGAGTCCGGCGGAGGCCGTCGGTGATCGCGTTCCTGGCGACCGCGTACAGCCAGGGCGCGCCCGACCCGCGCTCCGGGTCGTACGTTCGAGCGGAGCGCCAGATCGCGACGAAGGCGTCCTGCGTCGCGTCTTCCGCGCGGCCGCGGTCGCCGATGCGTCTGAGCGCGAGGCCGAGCACGGCCCGCACGTAGCGGCGGTACAGCTCCTCGAATGCGCCTCGGTCGCCGCCGGCGATGTGCTCGATCAGCTCGCCGTCGGTGGGCTTCCGGTTGTGCACGCTCTGCATCGTTACCCTACGAGCCGGGGCGAGTGGGACTGCCGGGAGCGCGAGCGATGCGGTCATCGCTCGGTGCTACGCGGGCGCCGCACCGCCGGATTGCGCGGGCGCTCCCTATCTGGCCTCGTCGAAGCGGGTGGCCACCGCGGCCCAGTCCACGACGTTCCACCATGCCTCGAGGTAGTCGGGCCGCCGGTTCTGGTAGGCGAGGTAGTACGCGTGCTCCCAGACGTCGATGCCGAGAAGCGGCACATCCGTGTCCATGATCGGCGTGTCCTGGTTCGGCGTCGACTTCACGGCGAGCCCGGTGCCGTCCCAGACGAGCCACGTCCAGCCCGAGCCGAAGCGCTTGACGCCGGCGTCGTTGACCTCCTTCCTGAGCTCGTCCACGCCGCCGAACGTCTCGGAGATCGCGTCCGCGAGGGCGCCTACCGGCTCGTCGCCGCCGTCCGGCGACATGATCTCCCAGAAGAGCGAGTGGTTCGCGTGCCCGCCCCCGTTGTTGCGGACGGCCATGCGCTTGTCCTCGGGGATGACGTCGAGATTCGCGAGCACGGACTCGATCGGATGGTCCATCCATTCCGTCCCCTCGAGTGCGGCGTTCAGGTTCGTCACGTACGCGGCGTGGTGCTTGTCGTGGTGGATCTCCATCGTCTTCGCGTCGATGTGCGGCTCGAGCGCGTCGAACGGATACGAAAGGTCGGGAACGCTGTACGCCATGCCTGCTCCTCTCCTGAGGGGGACGGGGAGAAGGATATGCTCCCCCGCGTTCCCGCCTCGGCCATGGAGGAAACCAGATGAGCGACTTCGTCGAGATCAGGCCGCGCGAGCTCCGGCCTGCGCTGCTCGAGCTCGACGGCATCTCCCGCACGAGCATCGAGGCCCACTACCGCCTGTACCAGGGGTACGTGGCGAAGCGGAACGAGATCCTCGCGCGCCTGGCCGACGTCGACCTGGCGGCGGCGAACCAGGTGTACTCGGAGCTCCGTGCGCTCAAGGTCGACCTGACGTTCGCGATCGGCGGGATCAAGAACCACGAGGTCTACTTCTCGCACCTCGGCGGCGGCGGCGGCGACCCCGACGGTGCCATGGGCGCTCTCGTCGAGCGGGACTTCGGCTCGGCCGACGCGTGGCGCGCCGACCTCGTCGCATCCGGCATGGCCGCCCGGGGCTGGGCCTGGACCGCCTACGACTGGGACGAGGGCCGCATCTTCAACTACGTCGGCGACGCGCAGAACACGTTTCCCGTCTGGAACGCGACGCCGCTCGTCGCGCTCGACGTGTACGAGCACGCGTACTTCCTCGACTACCAGACCGATCGCGCCGCGTACATCGACGCGTTCCTTCGGAACCTCGACTGGAGCGTCGTGAACGGCTGGGCCGAGGCGTACCGCATCCCGGTCGAATAGCGCCGTGACCGAGGCCCTCGCCGTCGTGGGCGGGTACCTTCTCGGCTCGCTGCCGTTCGGGTACTGGCTCCCGAGGCTCTTCCGCGGCGAGGACATCCGCGAGAGCGGCAGTGGGAACGTCGGCGCGACGAACGTGTTCCGCGTGTATGGACGGCGGCTCGGGAGCGCGGTCGTGCTCCTCGACGTCGGCAAGGGCTTCGCCGCCGCGCTTCTCGGGATCTGGGCCGGCGGGGCCCTCGTCGGAGTCCTCGCCGGGGCGGCGGCGATGCTCGGGCACGCGCGCCCGGTCTTCCTCCGCTTCCAGAAGGGCGGGAAGATGGTCGCCACGGCCGGAGGAGCGACCTTCGCGCTCGCCCCGCTCGCTGCGCTCTGCTGCGTCGGCGTGTGGATCCTGGCCTTCCTGCTCACGCGCTACGCCTCCGTCGCGTCGATCGTGACCGCGCTCGCCCTCGTCCTCTTCGTCTGGGTCTTCGGGTACGCGTGGCCCGTGCTCGTCTTCGCCGTCGTGGGCGCCGCCGCGATCGTCTTCGTCCACCGCCACAACCTCCGCCGCCTCTCCGCGGGGACCGAGCACCGCTTCGAGCTGCGCCGTCCCCGCGGTGCCTAGCGGACCGGCCGCACCCGATAACTAGCTCAGCCAGGCTGCGAGCGTCGTCTGGCGCTCGCTGGGAGCGCCGGTGCGGAGCTCGCCTCGCAGCTCGCCGACCGTGCCGAAGCGCTCGGCGACGACGTCGTGCCGGTGGATGGTCTCGTAGTTGACCTGCCGCGCGAGGAGGAGGTCGTCGTCGTCGAGGTCGGTGAGGGTTCCGAGCGCGTCCCGGAGCGAGTAGCGGACCGAGTCCTCGACGAAGCGCGGCTGCAGGTGCGCGTGCTCGACGACGAAGAGCTCGTCGGGCCGCTTGAGGAGGTCGTAGATCGGCGCGCTCATCGAGCCCTCCGCGATGCCGACGAGCAGCTCGGCGTCGAGGTCGTGCTCGGTGCCGACGTAGAGCGAGGCGAGCCCGCGCTGGTTGTGGGTCGCGAGCGGCACGAGGTCGAGGATCCGGTTGATCTCGTCGGACTCGTAGCCGGCCTCGAGGAGCCGCTCGCTTGCGCTCGTGCGCACGAGCCCCTGCGCGCACGGGCAGGCGTTGATGCCCGTCGCCTCGACGCCGACGACGCGCCGCGTTCCGGTCTCCGACGCCGCCGCGATGCCGCACAGCGTCACCATCTCCTGCGTCGCGAGGCCCGTGACCGGCGTCTTGCGGTGGATCGGCCACTGCGCGCGGATCCAGACCTCGGCCTTCAGCGCCCGCTGCCGCTCGACGACCCTGCTCGCGATGTGCTCGGCGAGGACCTCGACCTGCATCGCCTCGCCCTCGACGATGAGATCGATCGCATCCTCGAAGAGCTCCGGGAAGCGCGACATGTGGACGCCCTTTTGGTCGGCGGCGAGGTCGACGGTGCAATCGATGATTGCGGCCATCACCGTCTCCGCGTCGCCGCGGCGGATGCGCACCGCCTTCTGCACGCCGCTGACTCCCGCCTTCGAGAGCGCGAGCGCGATCTCGGGCGACGAGGCCTGGAGGTCCTCCTCGAAGCGCACGACATCGGTCATGCGGAGCACCGTAGCACCGGGCCTCTAGCGCAGGAGCCGGGAGAGGCGGCGGTCCTTGAGGATGCGCCCGGCCGTCTGGCACGCCGGGCAGTAGAAGACCGTGTGCTCCTCGAAGTCGACGCGCGCGATCGGCGTCCCGCACTGAGGGCATGGCTCGTCGAGCCGGTTGTGGACGAGATAGACGTCCTTGTCGGCCTTGCCGCGCTCGCGTAGCGCGAGCGCACGCTCGAGGTCCTCCCGGATCGCGTCCGCGAGCACCTGCGCCTCGCGGGGAGCGAGCTCGGTGGAGGCCTTGAACGGGGAGAACCGGGCCCGCAGGAGGATCTCGTTCGCGTGCGCCCGCCCGATTCCAGCGATTGCCCGCTGGTCGCGGAGCAGGGCATGGACCTGCCGGCGCTCGCGGGCGAGGATCTCGCCGAGGGCGACCGCGTCGAGGTCGAGCGCGTCCGGGCCGAGGTGCGCGAGGTCCGCATCGACCTGCTCAGGACTGGCGAGCCACACGCCCGCCCGCTTCTTCCGCCCGCCCTCCGTCAGCACGAGCTCGCCGCCCCCGGTGAAGCGGAGCCGGAACATCGGCGTCTTCGGCCCCTTCGCTCCCGGTGCGAGGTACCGAATGCGACCCGCGCTCATCAGGTGCACGCGGAGCACGAGGTCGCCGTCCTCCGTCGGGAACAGGAGGTTCTTCCCTCGCCGTCTCGCGCCGGCGAGTCTGCGGCCTTCGAGGGCCGAGAGCGGCGGGTCCACCGTCTTCAGCGTCGCGACGTGGGCCGGCCCGGCCCGCTCGATCGGCGACGACGAGACGAGCGGGTCGAGCTCCCGCACCCAGGCCTCGACCTCGGGCAGCTCAGGCATCGAGGTGCACGCCGACCGGCAGCGGCGCGCCGAGGGGAAGCGGGTCGGGCTCCGGCTCCGTGGGCATGGCGCCGATGTGGCGGATCGGGGACAGGGCCATGGGGAGGAAGCAGAAGCAGGCGCCGATCGCGCCGACCCACAGCGTGGGGCGGAGGCCGATCCAGGACGCGAGCACACCTCCCGTCAGCGAGCCGAGCGGGATCGCGCCGAAGACGATGAACCGGCGCGTCGCGTTCATCCGGCCGAGCAGGCGCTCGGGCGTGAGGGTCTGCATGAGGCTGAGCCCGGTGATGACGTAGATGGTGCCTCCCGCCGTGCTCACGAGGAAGGCCAGCACGAGAACCGGGATCGGCGCGGACTCCGGCGCGAGCGGTACGAGGATCAGCGGCGGCCCGAAGAGCACCGACGCTCCCACGATCGTGGGCCCGACCCCGAGCCGACGCGAGAGCCGCCCGGCGGCGAACGCGCCCGCGAGCCCGCCGAGGCTCCCGAGGGTCAGCACGAGGCCGATCAGCTCGGCGGACATGCCGAGCGAGCGCACGGCGTAGACGAGGAGGATCGAGCCGCAGATCATCCAGAAGAAGTTCGACCCGCCCGTCGTGATCGCCATCGGTCGCCAGTAGCAGTGGCCCAGCACGTAGCGGAGGCCCTCGGCGAGCTCGCGGCGCATGCTCGCGTGCTCGACGGCCTCGACCCGCGGCTCGGCGGCCCGGATGCGCAGCAGCAGCACCGCGGAGCCGAGGAAGCTCAGGGCGTCGAGAAGGATGGCAACGGGCGCCGTCAGGAGCCCGACGAGCGCGCCGCCGGCGCCGGGCCCCGCGATCTGCGCGCCGTTGCGACTGATCTCGAGCAGCGAGTTGCCCTCGACGAGCTGCTTCCGCTCGACGAGGGAGGGAAGGTAGGTCTGGTAGGCGACGTCGAAGAACACGGTCAGCGTCCCGACCGCGAAGCCGACCGCGTACAGCTGCCAGATGGTCAAGGCGTCGAGGGCGTAGGCGATCGGGACGGAGGCGAGCGCGGCGGCCCGTCCCAGGTCGCCGAGGACGAGGATCGGCTTTCGCCGGAGACGGTCGACCCAGACGCCGGCGGGCAGAGTGAAGAACAGGAACGGGAGGTACTCGACCGTTGCCAGGAGTGCGACCTCGAACGCGCTCGCGTCGAGGACGAGGATCGCGGCGAGCGGGATCGCGAGCTGACCGACCTGCGTCCCGAACTGACTGATCGTCTGGCCGCCCCAGAGCCGGAGGAAGTCACCGTGCCGCCAGAGGCCGCGGTCGGGCCAGGCCCGCACGTCAGGCAGCGGTCTCGTCCGTCGCGGGCCGCGGGTCGCCGACGCCCGAAAGCGCGGCGCCGAGCTCCGCTGCCGCGGCGGGCTCGTCCTCGATCGGCTCGGGCATCTCCCGGAGGTGCCGTTGGGGCGAGAAGACGATCCAGAGGACGGCGAGGCCGCTCCCGATCGCGCCGACCGCGATGGTCTCGCGCAGGCCGACCCACGTGCCGAGGGCGCCTCCGAGCAGGGTCCCGATGGGGATCGTCCCCCACACCATGAACCGCATCACCGAGTTCATCCGGCCCTGGAGGCGCTGCGGGCAGATCGCCTGGCGGTAGCTGACCTGGACGATGTTGTAGACGACGATGCTGAACCCGAGGACGAGCTGGGACGCGACGAGGATGGGGATCGATGCGTTCCCGCTGGGTGCGAACGCCACCACGAGCGTCGCAGGCCCCCACAGGAGCCCGACGCCGATCGTCGTCGGCCCGATGCCGAACCGGCTCGACATGCGCGTCGACGAGAACGCCGCCGCGAGCGACCCCGCGGCACCGATGGAGAAGATGACACCGATGAGCCCGGCCGACAGGTCGAGCTCGCGGACGGCGAACACGAGGTAGATGGAGAACGCGACGCTGGAGAAGAGGTTCGACGTCGCGGTGCAGCCGGCCTGGGCGCGGAGGTTCGGATTCCCGAGGACGAACCGCAGGCCCTCCTTCAGCTCCACCCAGAGGCTCGGCTTGCGCCCGTCCGCGTCTCGGGCGACGACCGGAGGCTCCTCCTTCTTGCGGATCCCGAGGATGAACAGCCCCGAGCCGAGGAAGCTGATCGCGTCGACCAGCACCGCGTACGGCGCCGTGAAGATCTCGACCAGCGCCCCACCGAGCCCGGGGCCGCCGACCTGCGATGCGGAGCGGCTGATCTCGAGCTTCGAGTTGCCGTCGATGATCTGCTCCCGGTCGACGAGCGCGGGGAGATACGACTGGTAGGCGACGTCGAAGAAGACCGTGCAGATCCCGACGAGGAACGCGACGGCGAAGAGCTGGGTGAGCGTGAGCACGTCGGCGGCGTAGGCGATCGGGATCGTCGCGAGGAGCGCGGCCCGACCGAGGTCGCCCGAGATGAGGATCGGCCTCCGTGGGAGCCGGTCGACCCAAACGCCGGCGGGGAGGGTGAAGAGGATGAAGGGGAGGAATTGGACGGTCGCGAGGGCTGCGACCTCGAAGGCGCTCGCGTCGAGGACGAGGATGGCAACGAGAGGAAGGGCGAGGCCCGAGACCTGCGTCCCGACCTGGCTGATCGTTTCCGCCGACCAGAGCTTGAGGAAGTCGGCGTGGCGCCACAGGCCACCGGTCGGCCAGAGCCTAGGCATCGGGCCCGCGTGGAGGCAGCACGACCGTGGAGGGGAAGAGCGCGCACGCGAGGGC
>JBOHBB010000297.1:0-5626 GCA_050698135.1 Gaiellaceae bacterium | reverse complement strand
AGCGGCTTCAGCGCGTGTTGACGGCGGACCCTGGGCTCGGCGTCATGCGCCACCTCGACGCGGGATACGACGAGGCGCGCGAGGCCGCTGCGGCGAACGACCTCGCGGTCCCGGGCTCGGCCTGACGCCCTCGGAGGAACAGTCGGCGCCAACGCTCTGACGAACGGGCGCTCTGGCGCGGAGTAACGTCCGGGCGTGGCGCGGCTGCTCGTCCGCGATCTCGCCCAGCTCGTCACGCCGGCCGGGCGGGAGGCCCCGCTGCGCGGACCCGCGCTCGGGAAGGTCGACGTACTCGCGAACGCGTACGTCCTCTGCGCCGACGGCCGCATCGCCGCGACCGGGACGATGTCCGAGCTCGCGCGGCTCGACGGCGAGGTCGAGGAGCTCGACGGCCGCGGACTGTGTGCCATCCCCGGCCTGGTGGACTGCCACACGCATCCGGCGTTCGGCGGCGACCGCGTGCACGAGTTCGCGCTTCGGGCGCGCGGGGCGACCTACGAGGAGCTCCACGCGGCGGGCGGCGGGATCCTGTCGACGGTGCGGGCGACGCGCGCCGCGGGAGACGCCGGCCTACGGGAAGCCGTCCGCTGCCACGCCGACTGGATGCTGGGTGCCGGCACGACCACCTGGGAAGGGAAGTCGGGCTACGGGCTCGACCGGGAGACCGAGCTCCTCTCGCTGAGCGCGATCCGCGAGGCGGGAGGTGTTCCGACCTGGCTCGGCGCGCACGCTGTGCCGCCGGAGTTCGCAGACGGCGATGCCTACCTCGACTTCGCGCTCGCCGACGTGCTGCCCGCCGCCGCCGCGATCGCGGAGGCTGCGGACGTCTTCCTCGAGCGCGGTGCCTTCGACCCGGCGCAGGCGCGCCGCTTCCTGGTGGCCTGTCGCTCGGCCGGCCTTGCACTCCGACTGCACGGCGACCAGTTCACCGAGGCCGGGGCGATTCCGCTCGCGATCGAGCTCGGCGCCCGCTCCGTCGACCACCTCGAGGCGACGGGGCCGGCCGGCGTCGGCGTACTCGCCGCGAGCGACGTCACCGGCGTCCTCCTGCCCGCGAGCGCGCTCTTCCTCGGCCGCTCGATGCCCCCGGCGCGCGCGCTCGTCGAGGCAGGCGCGGCGATCGCGCTCGCCACCGACTTCAACCCCGGGAGCGCGTTCTGCGAGAGCCTGCCGCTCGTCTGCTCCCTCGCGTGCACGCAGCTCGGCCTGACCCCCGCTGAGGCGCTGACGGCCTGCACGGTGAACGCCGCGCATGTCCTCTCGGCCGCGGACCGCGTCGGGCGGCTCGCGCCCGGCTTCGCCGCCGACGTCGTGCTCGTCGCCGCCGCCGACTGGCGGCACCTCGCCTACCACCTCGGCGGGCCTGTCGTCCACACGGTCGTTCGAGGCGGTCGGGTCGCCTGGACGGCGGCATAATCGCGTCATGCCAACCCGCAAGCAACGGCGGCGCCGCGCGAAGGAGCAGCGCCACGAGTACGTCTGGGAGGACGAGTCGGGGAACGAGCTCGACCCGGACGACGTCCCGGCCCACAAGACCGAGGCTCGAGCGCAACAGCGCCCCGGCGGGGGCGGGCGTCAGGTGCAGCCTCCGTCCTGGCGACGGACGTTCAAGCGGGCGCTCATCTTCGCGCCGATCATGCTCGCGACTGTGATGCTGTTGTCGGGCGACTTGACCCTCGGCGCCCAGGTCGCCCAGACGGCGTTCATCGTGGGGATCTTCATCCCCTTCAGCTACTTCCTCGACGGCGTCTTCTGGCGCTCGTACCAGAAGCGCGTCGCGCGCGACGAGCGCGCCCAGCGCGGGCGCACAGGCTGACGCCGGCCCGGGAGATGGCGCTCCAGGTCGAACAGCTCCCGCTCGGACCGATCGGGACGAACACCTACGTCGTGCACGGCGCGACGCCGGGCGAGGCGGCCGTCGTCGATCCGAGCGGGGACGCGACCGAGCTTCGCCTCGAGCTCGCGCGAATCGGCGTGCGCTGTATGGGGATCCTCGTGACGCACGGGCACTGGGACCACCTCGTCGGGGTGGCCGACCTCGCCGAGGGGACAGCGGCGCCCGTGCACATGCCCGAGGGCGAGCGGGTGCTCCTCGAGAGCCCGGCGGGCTTCACGCCTGCGGGTGTCGGCCTCCGCCCATACACGCCCGACGTGCTGCTCCAGGGAGGGGAGACGGTGCGGATCGCGGGCATCGACTTCGACGTCCTCTCGGTGCCGGGGCACTCGCCCGCGCACCTCGCCTATCACGCGGACGGCCGGCTTTGGAGTGGCGACGTGCTCTTTGCCGGCTCGGTCGGGCGCACCGACCTGCCGGGAGCCGACTGGGACACCCTCCTCGGGTCGATCCGGATGCTGGCGGACCGGTATCCACCCGAGACCGTCGTCTATCCGGGCCATGGCCCCGCGACGACGCTCGGGGAGGAGTTCGCCCGCAACCCGTTCCTCGCCGATCTCCGCGCGGAGCGGGCGGGGTGAGCGAACGCGCGCGGATCGAGCGGCCTCGCGGGACGCACGACGTGGTGCCGTCGGAGCAGCCGCTCTGGCGTCACGTCGTCGACGAGGCCGAACGCGTGTGCCGCCTCTACGGCTACCGGCCGATCCTGACGCCGGTGTTCGAGGACACCGTGCTCTTCGAGCGGACGTCGGGTGCGGGGTCGGACGTCGTCCAGAAGGAAATGTACGCGTTCGAGGATCGCGGCGGCCGCTCGCTCACCCTGCGCCCGGAGGGCACGGCGCCGATCTGCCGCGCCTACGTCGAGCATGGGATGCACCGCGAGCCGCAGCCGGTCAAGCTCTACACCCTCGGCACGATGTACCGGTACTCGGCGCCGCAGCGGGGCCGGCATCGCGAGCACTGGCAGCTGTCGGTCGAGGCGGTCGGCTCCGACGAGCCCTCGGTCGACGCGGAGGTGATCCAGCTCTACCACGCGCTCCTCGAACGGCTGGGGGTTAGGGACTTCGAGCTCGCGCTGAACTCGATCGGCTGCCGCGAGTGCCGGCCGGCGTACCTCGAGCTCCTGCGGGCGTGGCTCGACGCCAACCTCGACCGGCTCGACGCCGCGACGCGGGAGAAGGCCGCGACGAGCCCGCTGCGGGTCTTCGACAACCTCGACGCGAAGCCGCCCGCGACGCAGGACGCGCTCCGGGAGGCGCCCACGATCGGCGACTCCCTCTGCGCGGCCTGCAGGGAGCACTTCGCGGCGGTCCGGAGCGACCTCGACGCCTGCGGTGTCCCCTACACCCTCGTGCCCACGCTCGTCCGCGGCCTCGACTACTACACCCGGACGGCGTGGGAGTTCCTCGGGCCGGACGAGGGCGCTCAGAGCACGCTCTCGGGCGGCGGGCGCTACGACGGCCTCGTCGAGGAGATCGGGGGCCCGCCGACGCCGGGAGTGGGCTTCGGCGCCGGGATCGAGCGGCTCCTGCTCGCGCTCGAGCACGCGGGCGTCGAGGCGACCGCTCCGACGATCGACGTGTTCTTCGCGCTCGAGGAGGGCGCTCCGCGCGAGCGCGTCGTCACCTGGCTCGGCGAGCTGCGTGCGCTCGGGCTCGCATGCGACACGGACTACGCGGGGCGCTCTCTGAAGGGCCAGTTGACCCAGGCCGCCCGCCTCGGCGCAGCCACCACGGTCGTCGTGCGCGGCGACGGGGCGACGGTCCGCAGAGCGGGGTCGCCCGACGAGGACGTCGCCCTCGACGACGTCGCTGCGAAGCTGCGCCCATGAGCTGGCGCGACCTCATGTGCGGCGAGCCGCGGGCCGAGCAGGTCGGGCAGGTGCTCGCGCTCGCCGGCTGGGCCGCCCGCCGACGCGATCACGGCGGCCTCGTCTTCGTCGACCTCCGCGACCGGACGGGCATCGTGCAGCTCGTGATCAACCCCGAGCTCAGCCCGGCCGCCGCCGAGCTCGCGAAGGAGATCCGGAACGAGTTCGTGCTGCGGGCGACCGGCGAGGTCGTCGCCCGCTCGCCGGAGACCGTCAACCCGCGCATGGCGACGGGCGAGGTCGAGCTGCTCGTGGACGAGCTCGAGATCCTCTCGCGTTCGACGCCGCTCCCGTTCCAGCTCGACGAGGAGGGCGTCGACGAGACGCTTCGCCTCCGCTACCGCTGGCTCGACCTGCGGCGGGAGAAGCTCCAGCGGAACATCCTGCTCCGGGCGACGCTCGTGTCGACGATCCGCCGCGTGATGGAGTCGGCCGGCTTCGTCGACATCCAGACGCCGATCCTCTTCAAGCCCACCCCGGAGGGGGCACGCGACTTCGTCGTGCCGAGCCGCCTCCAGCGGGGCCGGTTCTACGCGCTGCCTCAGAGTCCGCAGATCCTCAAGCAGCTCCTCGTCATCGCCGGGTTCGACCGCTACTACCAGATCGCGATCTGCTTCCGGGACGAGGACCTCCGAGCGGACCGGGTGCAGGAGATCACCCAGCTCGACGTCGAGATGGCGTTCCCGGACGTGGAGTTCGTGATCGGCCTGATGGAGGAGATGTGCGTCGAGGTGTGGCGCGCCTGCATCGACGCCGAGCTCGCGCCGCCGTTCCGGCGCATGACGTACGGCGAGGCGATGCTCCGGTACGGGACGGACAAGCCCGACCTCCGCTACGGGCTCGACATCGAGGACGCGACCGAGCTGACGCGCGGGTCCGGGCTCGGCGTGTTCGCGGACGCGCCGGCCGTTCGCTTCCTCCGTGCGCCGAGGGCGTTCTCGCGCGCTGAGCTCGAGCGGCTGGAGGCGCTCGCCAAGGAGTTCGGGGCGAAGGGGCTCGCGTACCTCGTCCACGCGGAGGACGGCGAGCTGCGCTCGCCGATCGCGAAGTACCTGTCGGAGGAAGAGCTCTCGGCGCTCCGGGGCGAGCCGGGCACGACGGCGCTCTTCTGTGCGGACGAGCCCGGGCTCGTGGCGCGCGTGCTCGGCGTCCTGCGCGAGCACCTCGCGCGCGAGCTCGAGCTGATCGACGAGGACGCCTTCGAGCTCGTGTGGATCACGGACTTCCCGATGTTCGAGTGGTCCGAGGAGGACGGGCGCTGGGCAGCCCGCCACCACCCGTTCACCCGCCCGGCTCCGGAGTGGGAAGAGGGCTTCGACCGCGACCCCGGCGAGGCGCTCGCGGTCGCGTACGATCTCGTCGCCAACGGTAACGAGATCGGGGGCGGCTCCCTGCGGATCCACGAGCCGGAGCTCCAGGCGCGCGTCTTCGACGTGCTCCAGCTGACGCCCGAGGAGCAGCGCGTGAAGTTCGGCTTCCTGCTCGACGCGCTCGCGATGGGAGCGCCGCCGCACGGGGGCATCGCGTTCGGGATCGACCGGATGCTCATGGTCGTGGCCCAGGAGCCGAACCTGCGCGACGTCATCGCGTTCCCGAAGAACCAGGCCGGGGTCGACCCGATGAGCGGCGCGCCGTCCGAGGTGACCCCGGAACAGCTCGACGAGCTCGGCATCCGGCTCGTCGCTCCGCCGCCCGTCGGCGCGGGCGAGCCTTAGCCGCCGTCGCTTCCGCCACACTTCGCCTGCGTGACCGACTTCCTCCTCCAGCGCCTCGTCCTCCTCGGCGCGGTCGCCCTCCTTGCCGCGGTCGCGGCGCTTGCCGTCGTGGAGCGCCTCGGCGACGACGGCTCCGCCGCCTTCACG
>JBOHBB010000296.1:0-3522 GCA_050698135.1 Gaiellaceae bacterium | reverse complement strand
CCGCGACGGCAACGCCGCAGGGGTTCGCGTGCTTCACGATCACGCACGCCGGGCCCTCGAGCTCCCGCACGAGCAGCCGCGCGGCCGAGAGGTCGTTCAGGTTGTTGAAGGAGAGCGGCTTGCCGTGCAGCTGGGTGATGCAAGAGAGGAGATGCATGCGCGCGCCCCGCTCCGCGTAGTACGCGGCCTGCTGGTGCGGGTTCTCGCCGTAGGCGAGGTCGGCGGCCTTCTCGAAGGCCAGGGTGAGCGAGCCCGGGAAGTCGCCGTCGTCGCGAAACCAGGCAGCGATCGCGGAGTCGTACGCGGCAGTCGTCGCGAAGGCGACGCCGGCGAGGCTGCGGCGGGTCTCCGGCGAGGTCTCACCTCCGCTCGCGCGGAGCTCCGAGAGCACGGCCATATAGTCCTCGGGCCGACAGACCGGCGTCACGGACGCGTGGTTCTTCGCCGCCGCTCGCAGCATCGCCGGCCCGCCCACGTCGATCATCTCGACCGCGTCCTCCTCGGTCACGTCGAGACGGGCGACGGCCTTCTCGAACGGGTAGAGGTTCACGCACACGAGGTCGAAGGGCTCGATCAGATGGCTCGCGAGCTCGGCGAGGTCGCCCTCGAGGTGGCGGCGCGCGAGGATGCCTGCGTGGATACGCGGGTGGAGCGTCTTCACGCGCCCAGCGAGCAGCTCGGGGAACTCGGTGATCTCCTCGACGCGCGTTACCGGCAGGCCCTCGGCCTCGAGCGCGGTCGCGGTGCCACCGCTCGCGACGAGCTCGAAGCCGAGCTCGTCGAGGCCGCGGGCCAGCTCGTCGAGGCCCGACTTGTCGTAGACGGAGATCAGCGCGCGCACAGCTCTCGCACGACCCTCGTGAGCAGCCGGTGCTCGGCCTCGTGCACACGCGCGCGGAGGCTCTCGACGGTGTCCCCGACGAGCACGGACACGGGCTCGCTCGCGATCACCGCGCCCGTGTCGACGCCCTCGTCGACGTAGTGCACCGTCGCCGCAGCCTCGGGGGCGCCTGCGGCGAGCAGGTCCTCCAGCGGGTGGGCGCCCGGGAACGCGGGGAGCGGCGCGGGATGGACGTTCACCACCCGCCCCGGGAAGCGCCCGAGGAACGCGGGCCGCAGGAGGTGCATGTACCCGGCGCAGACGACCAGCTCGACCCCGTGCGACTCGAGCCACGCGGCCATGGCAGCGTCGCGCGCCTCCCGGTCCGCGTATTCGCGCAGAGGGAAGACACCGGTCGCGACGCCCGCCTCCTCGGCGCGCTCGAGCGCGCCCACGCCGGGCTCGTTCGACGCGACCGCGACGACGGGGAGCCCGGCGTCGAGCAGGGCCTGCAGGTTCGTCCCCTCGCCCGACACGAGCACGCCGATCACGCGCGGGCGATCCTCCCGATGACGAGGTCGTCATCGGGGTCGGGGAGCACCGCGAGATACCCGATCCCGAGGTTGAACACGCGGCGGAGCTCGCCCTCGGCGACGTGGCGCCCCAGCCAGTGGAAGACCGGAGGCCGCTCCCACGCGTTCCAGTCGATCTCGCCCGCGAGGCCGTCGGGGAGCACGCGCGAGAGGTTCCCGAGGACGCCGCCGCCCGTGACGTTCGCGAATGCGTGCGCGCGATCGCGAAGCCGCCTGACCTCGTCGAGATAGCACCGGGTCGACGCCAGCAGGTCCTCCCCGTCGTAGCTTTCCTTCTCGAGGACGCGCCGCACGAGCGTGAACCCGTTCGCGTGGACGCCTGTCGACGGAAAGCCGATCACCGCGTCGCCGGCTTCGACCCGCGAGCCGTCGACCAGGCGGTCGCGCTCGACGATGCCGACGCAGGTGCCCGCGAAGTCGAGCTCCTCTTCCCTGTAGATCCCGGGCAGCTCGGCCGTCTCGCCGCCGACGAGTGCGACGCCCGCCTCCCGGCACACCTCGGCCGCTCCCTCGACGAGCTCTGTCACCTGCTCGAGCTCGATCCGGTTGGCGGCCACGTAGTCGAGGAGGATCAGCGGGTCCGCGCCCGTCGTGAGCACGTCGTTGATGCAGTGCGCCGCGAGGTCGGCACCGCACGCCCGCAGGGCGCCGCGCTGCCGCGCGAGGACGAGCTTCGTCCCCACGGAGTCGGTCGACGCCGCGAGCATCCGCCCGTCGTCGAGCGGGTGGAGGCCGGCGAAGGCGCCGAAGCCCGTCGCCCCGGTCGACTCCACCGCCGCGCGAAGGCGCTCGACGACGGCGTCCGCCTTCTCGATCGAGACGCCGGCGGCAGCGTAGGTCTGCTTCCCGGCGTCCACGCTCCGAGTCTACGGACGTACAGTGACCGGTCGTGTCCGAGCCGTCGCTCCTCACGAGCTGGACGTTCGCACCGCTCCAGCTCGCGCCGATCGCGCTCATCGCGATCGCATACGCGGCGCGTGCGAGGACGCTCGCGCGGCGCGGCCAACGCGTCCCCGGTTGGCGCATCGCGCTCTTCTCGCTCGGGATCCTGCTTCTGGTCGTCGCCGTCGCCTCGCCGATCGCCGAGGTGGCCGAGGAGGAGCTCTTCTCGTTCCACATGGTCCAACACCTCCTGCTCGGCGACCTCGCGCCGCTCTGCCTGCTCGCCGGCCTCACCGGCCCGCTGCTCCGCCCGCTGCTGGCGCTTCCCGGCGTCATGCGGCTTCGCGTGCTCGCGAACCCCTTCGTCGCACTGCCGATCTGGGCGGCGAACCTCGCGCTCTGGCACCTGCCCGCGTTCTACGAGGCAGCGGTCGAGTCGAGCGCGATCCATGCCCTCCAGCACACGGCGTTCTTCACCGCCGGCGTCGTCCTCTGGCTCCCCGTGCTCGAGACGCTGCCCGCGCCCGAGTGGTTCGGCACCGGGGCGAAGCTCGGCTACATCGTCGGGGTCCGGCTCGTCGGCACGCTGATCGGGAACGTGTTCGTCTGGGGCGGCGGGCCGTTCTACGACGTGTACGAGACGGGCGACGACTACCTCGGCCTCTCGTCGGCGGCGGACCAGAGCCTCGCCGGCTCGATCATGATGCTCGAGGGCTCGCTCGTCACCATCGTCGCGATCGCGTGGCTCTTCCTGCGGATGGCGCAGGAAGGGGAGATCCGACAGGGCCTGATCGAGCGTGGAGTCGACGAGCGGACGGCGCGCCGCGCCGTTCGCTACCGGCGCTGGCAGGAGTTGTCGGGATAGGGGTCGGGCTCAGGCGACCTGGGCGTCCGAGCCTTCGAGAAGCCCGTTGACGCGCCGCCAGCCGCGCAGCCACACCGCGTCTTCGGTGTCCTTCCAGAGGTCCCAGTAGACGCGAGACATCGCCTGCAGCAGGTACTCGTTGTGCCCCTCCGCGATGAGCTCCTCGCCGAGCTTCACCGCCGAGCGGAGATCGCCGTCGTCGGCATGGAGGGCCACGGCGCACGTGTACGCCGCCCGGGTGGGACCGGCGCCGGCGTCGAGGGCGACGGCAGCGTCGATCGCGATGCGGGCGAGCTCCCGGCTGCCGTCCGAGCGGAGCCGCGCCGCGAGGGCGACGAGCGCCCACGCCCGCTGCTCGCGAC
>JBOHBB010000295.1:0-3089 GCA_050698135.1 Gaiellaceae bacterium | reverse complement strand
CCTCTAGCCTGCGGCGCGAAGCTCGACGCCGGCGCGCGACCGGGCTCGCTCGGCCGCCGCACCCACGAACTCGCGGAAGAGCGGTGCAGGCCGGGTCGGCCGCGACTTGAACTCCGGGTGGAACTGGCTCGCGACGAACCACGGGTGCTCCGGGAGCTCGACGATCTCGACGAGCCGCCCCTCCTGGAACGTGCCCGAGACGCCGAGGCCCGCGTCGACGAGCTGCTGCCGGAGCTCGTTGTTCACCTCGTAGCGGTGGCGGTGCCGCTCGTGGACGACGGACTCGCCGTACGTGTCCCGCGCGCGCGTCCCGTCGGCGAGCTCGACCGCCTGCGCCCCGAGCCGCATCGTCCCACCGAGGTCCTCGATCTCCTTCTGCTCCGGCAGGAGGTCGATCACCGGGAACGGGGTCTCCGGGTCCATCTCGGTCGAGTTCGCTCCCTCGAGGCCGACGACGTGCCGCGCGAACTCCGACACCGCGACGTGCATCCCGAGGCAGATGCCGAGGTAGGGGATCTCGCGCTCCCGCGCGACGCGGCAGGCGAGGATCTTGCCCTCCCAGCCGCGCGAGCCGAACCCTCCGGGCACGAGCACGCCGTCGACCTGCTCGAGCTCGCGCGCGGCTTCCTCGTAGGACATGTTCTCCGCGTCCACCCAGCGGACGCGCACGCGGCTGCCATGGTGCACGCCCGCGTGCTTCAGCGCCTCGTGGACGGACAGGTATGCGTCGTGGAGCTTCACGTACTTGCCGACGAGGGCGATCTCGACCTCGCCCTCGAGCTCGCGGCTCCGGTCGGTCAGCTCCTGCCACTCGCCGAGCTCGGCGGGCCGGCAGTCGAGGCCGAGCTTGCCACAGACGAGCGCGTCGAGGCCCTCGGCCTGCAGCACCTCGGGCACGAAGTACACGTCGGGGACGTCCGGGCAGCCGACGACCGCATGCGCGTCGACGTCGGCGAAGAGGGCGATCTTCTCGCGGATGTCGTCGGAGAGCGGCTCCGTCGAGCGGCAGACGACGACATCCGGGTGGATGCCGATCCGCCGCAGCTCGTTCACCGAGTGCTGCGTCGGCTTCGTCTTCAGCTCACCCGCGGCCGGGATGAAGGGAACGAGCGTGACGTGGAGGTAGAGGACGTTCTCCGGCCCGACCTCGCGTCGGAACTGGCGGATCGCCTCGAGGAAGGGCAGGGACTCGATGTCGCCGACCGTCCCGCCGATCTCGGAGATGACGACGTCGGCGGGGGCGACCTTCTCCGCCCGACGGATCCGCGCCTTGATCTCGTTCGTGATGTGCGGGATGACCTGGACCGTCGCGCCGAGGAACTCACCCTTACGCTCCTTGCGCAGGACCGTGTCCCAGATCGCCCCGGCCGTGTGGCTCGCGTTCCGCGAGAGGTTCTCGTCGATGAAGCGCTCGTAGTGGCCGATGTCGAGGTCGGTCTCCGCGCCGTCCTCGGTCACGAACACCTCGCCGTGCTGGAACGGGCTCATCGTGCCGGGGTCCACGTTCAGGTACGGGTCGAACTTCTGCGCGCTGACCGTGAGGCCCCGGGACTTCAGCAGGCGCCCGAGCGACGCCGCGACGATCCCCTTGCCGAGCGCCGAGACGACGCCCCCCGTGACGAACACGAATCTGGCCACGGGACCTCACCGTAGCAGGCCCCGGGGTCGGAGCGCCTACGCTCGCTCCGACACCGCGGGCCGGCGTCAGACACGATCAGCGAGTGAAATCCGACCGCCATCGGCTGATCGCGGACACCCTCGGACGAGACCCGACCACGATCCTCGAGAACGACGAGGGGTACGACTACGAGGTCGTGGTCGTCGACGACGAATGGGTCTTCCGCTTTCCACGGCGGCCCGGGGTCGAGGAGACGCTCGAGGTCGAGATCGCGCTGCTGCCGGCGCTCGCTCCCGCACTCCCGGTGGCCGTTCCCGTGTTCGAGCACGTCTCGCGAGACCCGCTCTTCGTGGGCTACCGCGTGCTTCGCGGCGCGCCGCTCGTCGACGAGGACGGCGACGGCGTGCGCGCATTCCTCGAGTCGCTCCATTCCTTCGACTCGTCCGCGCTTCCCGTGAAGCGCCACGACTGGCTCGAGGCATACCGCGACCAATGCGCCGAGTTCGAGCGACTCGTCTTCCCCGTCCTCGACAAGGACCGGCGGCGGCAGGCGAGGGGACTCTTCGACGAGGTGGAGACGCTCGGGGGCTTCGAGCCGGCGCTCGTGCACGCCGACCTCGGTCCCGCTCATCTCCTCGTGCGGGACGGTCGTCTCGCGGGCGTGATCGACTGGAGCGACGTCCGCGTGGGCGATCCCGCCATCGACTACGCCTGGCTGCTCAACGGCCCGTTCGGGGGCTGGGGCGTCGACCCCGATCTCCGCCGCCGGGCCCGCTTCTATCATCGCCTCGGACCGTGGTACGAGGCGCACTACGGTCTGTTCACGAGCCAGCCGGCGCACGTCGAGCGTGGCCTGGCGGGGATCGGGGAGCGTCTCTGAGCCACCGACGGCCGCGGGCCAGATCCGCTCGCAGGCCGGGTGTACCTAGCCCTCGGTGATCGACGCGATGAACTCGGCGCCACCCGCCATCCGCTCGAGCTCCTCGCGGCGGAGCACCTCGTCCAGCTCCTCGAGCCGGGTATGGGTCGGGTCGCCTGCGACCTTCTCCACCCGGAAGTGGCGGTCGGCGACGCTCGCGATCTGCGGGAGATGCGTGATCGTCAGCACCTGCGCCCGCTCGGCGAGCCGCTGCAGAGTC
The DNA here is from genome assembly GCA_050698135.1 of Gaiellaceae bacterium. Taxonomy (GTDB): domain Bacteria; phylum Actinomycetota; class Thermoleophilia; order Gaiellales; family Gaiellaceae; genus GMQP-bins7. Next base: position 332 of record JBOHBB010000295.1, on the reverse strand, counting down.
GAGGCGACGGCATGCGCTGTCACCCCGCCGATCCCCGCGTCGATCTCGTCGAAGACGAGTGTCTCCCCTCCCGCGACCGCCGCGAGCGCGAGGGCGATCCGGGAGAGCTCGCCGCCGGAGGCCGTCTCCGCGACGGGAGCGAACGGAAGGCCGGGGTTCGGTCGGACGAGGAAGACGACCTCGTCGGCGCCGGTCGCGCCGGGCTCGCGCACGTCCAGCTCGGCGACGAACTCGCCCTCCCCCAGCCCGAGCCCCTGGAGCTCTCCGGCCACCGCGTCGGCGAGCGCGCGCGCATTCGCCCGCCGAACCGCCCGCAGCTCCTCGGCGAGCGC
>JBOHBB010000294.1:0-5216 GCA_050698135.1 Gaiellaceae bacterium | reverse complement strand
GATGAGGAGGGACGGCCACGTGCTCGACGGGCCGCACGGCACGATCAGGATCGAAGGCGATGCGCTCGCCGGGCTTGTCGTGACGGCGGCCGAGCTTACCGACGGAGCCCGCGTCCGCAGGCCACGGCGGGGTCTCGACATCAAAATCGCCGACGGGTCGGTTCGGGTCGAGCTCGAGCTGGCGGCTCGGTACGGGAAGGTCATACCCAACCTGGTGCGCAACGTCCAGGCCGCCGTCACGGCGGCACTCGGCCATGCGACAGGGCTCCTCGTGGAGCGCGTCGACGTCTCGGTGGAGGTGCTCGACCGGTGACCACGGGGCGGCGCGAGGCGAGGCGGACGGCGCTCTTCCTCCTCTACCAGTGGGACCTGACCGGGCAGCCGCTTGCCTCGCTGTACGAGGGCGAGCCGGACGAGTTCGCCACCGGTCTCGCCGAGGCGGTGGCGGCGCGCGCCCCCGAGCTCGACCGCAGGATCACGACGACCTCGGAGGAGTGGCCCGCCGACCGCCTGGGTACGCTCGAGCGGAACATCCTGCGCATCGGCATCTACGAGCTCGAGGAGGGGACCGTGCCGCGCGAGGTCGCGATCAACGAGGCCGTCGTCCTGGCGAAGCGGTACGCGTCGGAGGACGCGGCGCGGCTCGTGAACGGGATCCTCGGCCGCGTCGCGCGCGACGAGGAGGCCGCATGAAGCAGGCGGACGAGCACCTCGCGCGCGCCGAGGAGCTCCTCGCGCGCCTGGACGAGCGGCGTCAGGAGCTCGAGCGGCTCGCGGCGGCGGACGAGGTGGACGGCGGCGCCGCGGTGGACGTCATCGGCGAACTCGCGGAGATCGCGAAGGAGATCGAGTCGGAGCTGAACCGCGCGCGGGCACTCGCCGATGCGGACGCCTGACGAGCTGCGCGAGGCGATCGAGGCGTACCTCGCCGAGATCGAGCACGCGGCGGAGCTGGGGCGGCTGGAGGAGGCGATTCGCTACGCGCTCGACCCCGGCGGCAAGCGGATCAGGCCGGTCCTCTGCCTCGCCGTCGCCGAGAGCGCCGGCGGGACGATCGAGCACGCGCTGCCCGCGGCCGCCGCCGTCGAGCTCGTGCACACCTTCTCGCTCGTCCACGACGATCTCCCGGCCCTCGACGACGACGACGAGCGACGGGGCCGTCCGAGCGCGCACATCGCGTACGGCGAGGGCGCGGCGCTACTCGCCGGAGACGCGCTCCTCGCCGAGGCGCTCGGCCTCGCACTCGCGTACGACGACCCCGGAGTCGCGCGCGAGCTCGTGCGGGCGACGCTGGGCATGATCGGCGGCCAGTTCCGGGACGTCACCGGCGAGTACGGGGACCTGGCAGAGCTCCACGCGCTCAAGACCGGCAGGCTCTTCGCCGCCGCCGTCGGGCTCGGCCTCCGCGTTGCTCGGGTCCCGGACGCCGAGCAGGCGCCGTGGCGGGCGTTCGGGGACGAGCTCGGCCTCCTGTTCCAGGTCGTCGACGACATCCTCGACGAGGACGGCGTCGTGGAGACCATCGGAGCCGGCCCCGCGCGAGGGCTCGCGGACGACGCCGCAACACGCGCACGCGACATGCTTTCCGCCGTGCCCGCGGACACGTCGGTGCTGCTCGAGCTCGTCGACGGGCTGGCCGTCCGAACGAGCTAGCCCGATAGAGGGTCGACAGCTCCGCCGCTCCGGGTACGATCTGACGCCTCACGAACAGCCAGGGCCGCGTGCCGCCCGCCTTCCCACGCACGCGGACCGCAGTTCTCCTCCTCATGCTCTCCCGTCTCCGCAGATCCCTGCCCGCGCTCGCACTCGTGATCGCAGCCGTGGCGACCGCCGTGTCGGTGGCCGTCGTCGCCGATCCCCACGGCGCGAAGGCCGAGCCCGTCAGGGCGACGGCACCTGACCTGCCGGCGCGGCCGGTCGTTCGCGCGGCCACGCCGACGAAGGGCGAGCGCGCCGCCCGGATCGCGCTACGCGCCCTCGGCATCCCCTACCGCTGGGGCGGCGAGTCGCCCACGAGCGGCTTCGACTGCTCCGGCCTCGTACGCTGGGCGTACCGCGGGGTCGGCGTCGACCTGCCGCACAGCTCGTACGCGCTCTACGGCGAGGGTCGCCGCATCCCCCGAGCCAGGATGCGCACCGGCGACCTTCTCTTCTTCGAGGGGCTCGGGCACGTCGGCCTCTACCTCGGGCGGGGCCGGATGGTGCATGCACCGCAGACCGGAAGGAACGTCGAGGTCGTCCGACTCGCGCACTCGAACTACGGTCGCGGGCTCATCGGCGCTCGCCGGGTCATCTCGCAGTAGCGGGTCGGGGCCGGGCGGTGCCCGGCCCCGCGGACCGTCGCGTCAGACGGCGAGCTGCGGCTCGCCGGGATCGGCCGCCTCGTACGTCGGGCGGAAGCCCAGGAGCCGGCCGAGAGGTGCGCCGAGCGCCAGCCCGAGACGCTGCATCCACGACGGCGGGAACGGGAGCCGGACGTCGTCGAAGTGTGCGCGCGCGATCACGGCGAGCCGAAGCAGGCCCGGCACGCCCTTCCGGTTCACCTTGCCGTCGCTCGCGAGCGCGAACATCGTCTCGATGAGGCGCTCGAACTGCAGCGCGGGTCGGACCTCGGTCCTGAAGATCGCCTCGGTCTCGCCGGCGTTCCAGAAGCGATGGGAGGTCCCCGGCTCCACGAGGACGACGTCGCCGGTCCGGGCGACGATCTCCTCGGTGCCGACCCGGAAGCCGACCGTCCCGCGGAGGATCTCGAAGCGCTCGGACTGGTACGGGTGGAGGTGAGCCGCGGCGACGGCACCGTCCGGGCGGATGCGGGCCTCGACGAGGACGTGCTCTCCACCGGTGTCCGTAGCGGTCTCGAGGAAGCGCAGCTCCTCGCCGGTCACGGGTTCCGCAGGGTGTCTCCGGTACGGATCATCTCGTTCTCCTCTCGTGGAGTTCGGATCGCGAGGCCGCATCCTGGTCGTGCTGCAGCCGCCCGTCATCGGCCGCGCAGCCGATCCCGCGTCGTCCTCGAGGACGATTCGCAGGTCGTCCTCGCTGACGATGACGCGCCCACGCGGAGCGTTTACCGTTGTCCCCATGCAGCGCCTTCGCGAGCTCTGGACCACGGACCGGGGACGCCTCGCGCACTACGTCGTCGCCGTGTCGCTCGCCGTCTTCCTCATCGCCGAGCTCGCGGCGACCAACTCCGACCAGCGCGGCTGGCTCGTCCTGTGCGGGCTCGTCGGCGCTGCCGGGCTCCTCCTCACGCGCGACTATCCGTTCGGCGGCCCGATCCTTGCCACGCTCGCGATCGCCGCCACCGTCGCCCTCGACGCGGATGCGATGCGAGACGCCGAGGCGCCCTTCCTCACGGTCGTGCTCTTTCTGCCCTGGTGCCTGGGCACCTACAACCCGCGCAGGCGAGCGGTCGCGGGTCTCGTGTTCATGGAGGCCGCCGGCCTCTGGGCGAACATCCAGTTCGCCGAGACAGCGGCCGACTACATCTGGGTGGGGGCGTTCATCGCCGTCGCCTGGACGACGGGGTTCGTCGTCAGCCGTCGAGCCGCGCACGCCCGCGAGCTGGCCGAGCGGGCCCTACGGCTCGAGACCGAGCAGCTCGCGGCCGCCGACCGTGCGGTCGCCGAAGAGCGCCAGCGGATCGCACGCGAGCTCCACGACGTGATCGCGCACTCCGTCTCCGTCATGACCGTCCAGGCCGGCGCGGTGCGCCGACTGCTCCTCCCCGGCCAGGAGAAGGAGCGCCAGGCGCTCGAGTCGGTCGAGGCGACGGGACGCGAGGCGCTCACCGAGATGCGGCGGCTCGTCGGCCTCCTGCGGGACCGCGGCTCGATGCCGGAGTTCGCGCCGCAGCCCGGGATGGGCACGCTCGACTCGCTGCTCGACGGCGTCCGGGCTGCAGGTCTCCCGGTCGAGCTCGAGATCGAAGGGCAGCCGCGCGAGCTGAAGGCCGGCGTCGACCTCGCGGCCTATCGCGTCGTCCAGGAGGCGCTGACGAACGCGCTCAAGTACGCAGGGCCGGCCCACGCGTGGGTCGCCGTGCACTGGGAGCCGGACGCCCTCGAGCTCGAGATCGCGAACGACGGGCTGAGCGACGGCGACTCGAGCGGCGGCGGGCACGGGCTCGCGGGGATGCGCGAGCGCGTCTCGCTGTACGGGGGCGTGATCGAGAGCGGGCCGCGCGACGGCGGCGGGTACGTCGTGCGCGCGCGGCTGCCGCTGGAGGAGGCGGCCTGATGGTGCGCGTGCTCATCGTCGACGACCAGTCGCTCGTCCGGGCGGGGTTCCGGATGATCCTCGAGGCCGAGGACGACATCGAAGTCGTCGGGGAGGCTTCGGACGGCGCAGAGGCTCTCGACGCCGCGGCCGAGCTCTCCCCCGACGTGATCCTGATGGACGTCCGCATGCCGAACGTCGACGGGCTCGAGGCGACGCGGCGCCTGCTCGAGGGCAAGTCCGAGGGCCCGCGCGTCCTTATCCTCACGACCTTCGACCTCGATGAGTACGTATGGGAGGCGCTCCATGCGGGGGCGAGCGGCTTCCTGCTGAAGGACACCCCGCCGGAGCAGCTCGTCGACGCGATCCGCATCGTTGCGTCCGGAGACGCCCTCCTGGCGCCCGCGATCACGCGCCGCGTGATCGAGGAGTTCGTGAGCAGGCCCCCTGCGTCGGTGCGGAGCGCCGCGCCCGGGCTCGACGAGCTCACCGCGCGGGAGCTCGAGATGCTGCGCTACGTCGCGCGGGGACTCTCGAACGCGGAAATCGCCGAGGCCGCGTTCGTCTCCGAGACGACCGTGAAGACCCACGTCGCCCACATCCTCATGAAGCTCCGGCTGCGTGACCGGGTGCAGGCGGTCGTGTTCGCGTACGAGCACGGAATCGTCGCGCCCGGCGACACCGGCTAGCCTCGACCCATGCGGAAGCGGCTCGACGTCGTCCTCGTCGAACGAGGGCTCGCGGAGACGCGCAGCCAGGCGCAGGCGCTCGTGCTCGCCGGGCTCGTCGCGGGCTACGCGAAGCCCGGCCAGCAGGTCGACGAGGATGCCGAGCTCACGGTCGAGCAGCCGCCGCGGTTCGTCTCGCGCGGCGGCGAGAAGCTCGCGAACGCGCTCGCCGCGTTCGGCGTCGACCCCGCTGGGCGCGACTGCGCGGACGTGGGGGCTTCGACCGGGGGCTTCACCGACTGCCTGCTCCAGGCCGGCGCTGCCCGGGTC
>JBOHBB010000293.1:0-20806 GCA_050698135.1 Gaiellaceae bacterium | reverse complement strand
GCGAGCGACTCGATGCGGCAGCGGGTCCGCGACCTCCTGCGGAGCGCGGTCGCCGACGACGACGCGCGGGAGGCGCTCGTTCGCGGGGCGCTCGTCGCGGAGACGGAGGCGCCCGGTTTTGGGTCGTTCGCGGGCATGTCTCCCCCGGCGCCGGGGAAGACGAAGAAGCAACCACCCGACAAGGCCCGGCGTAGCGCCGAGGAGCGCGAGCGACGCGTACGCGAGAAGGCCCTGCGAGACGACCTCGCTCGCGCGGAGCGCGAGTTACGCGAGGCCGAGCGCTCCGTCGCCAAGGCGGAGCGCGAACGGGAGAAGGCGGCGAGCGTCGTCGCCGAGGCGCGGGCCGCGCTCGACCGGCTCTGAGGTACGAAAAGTCCGGGTGGGGCGGCGGCACAGCCGCCGCCAGGCAGCCGCCGCCCGTCCCGGTGCAGCCCTCGCTAGGAGGGCAGCTCTCGACGGCGTTAGCCGGCCGGGTGCGCCACCACGCGCTTCGCGGTGAGCGCCGGCGTCGCTCCCTGCGCGAGGTCGGCCTTGCACACCTTCGCCTGGACGACGACCCGGTCGCCCATGAGGAGATCGCCGAGGGTCTTCTTGCCGCGACGGCGCACCTTCGTGTCCTCGTCGACGAGGACCGCAGTCGGCTGGGTCGCGGTCACGTACGCGCGCCCGTGGCGATTCGCGCTCTTCACGGTCACGCTCAGCGCGGTCGCCGAGAGCCCGGGAGTGGCGGCGAGGGTGCCCTTTAGGATCACGGTCACGTTGGGCTTGCAACCCTGCCCTGTCGTTGGCTTGCCCTTCCCCGGCGGAGGCGCTGCGACGGCCGCCGAGGCGGCGAGGCAGACAGCCGCGAGGGCGGCAAGGAGAACCTTCGTCTTCACGTAACGCCTCCGTTCCGAGATTGCGTACTTACAAAGAAGATGACGCGGTTCGGACCGAAGACTTGCGCGTTCGCGCTGCGTTCCCCCGATCGAGGGACACGTCTCAGACGAGGTGCGGGCGGATCAAATCGTCGATCTGACGGCCGGTCGCGCGACCTTCCAGGCGGCCGACCACGCGGTGATCCTTCACGAGCAGGAGCGACGGGATCCTGTGTACCGCGAGGGAGCGGGCGAGCGACGGCTGGCGGTCGGCATCGACCTCGATCACCCGGAGCCGCTTCCTCTGAGTCACCTTCACCCAGGCGACGAGGCTCTGCATCTTCCTCGACGCGCCGTCCTGGCGCCGCGACACGAACACGAGCGCCGGAAGGCGTGTCGCCGCCCGAGCCTCGCTCTCTGTCGCCGACGTCCTCACACCAGAGGATGCCCCCGGCTGCGCATCTCGAAACGGCGGAGGACGAGCCGCGGCGCTGAGGTCGCCCTAGCGACCGACGTTCGTGAGCTGGAGGGCGAGCCACTCCTCGCCCTCGCGCTCCTCGCTCCTGACCTCGTCGACGAGACGCTCGAGCACGATGGCGAGCCCCTGGTCGGACCCGCTTCCCGGGGCGAGGGGCCCCATCGACACCGTCACCGTCGCGTCCTCTGCGTCGACCACGAGCGACACCTCGGGCCCCGCACCGGCGTCGAGGACGCTGAGCACGGCGAGCTGCAGCTCGTCCACCCGCTCGTAGGGCAGGTCGAGCCGGCTCCCGATCCCGCCGAGGACGAGGGTCGCGACGCCGCGATACCGCACGTCGGTCGGAAGGATGAGGGAGATCGTGTCGGTCATCGCTTGCCTCGGGTGCGCGACCCGCGGCCTGCACGATTGCCTACACTCGTCTCCGTGACAAGGGTCGGCGAGTTCGACGTGAACCGAACAGCGCTGCCGGGCGGGGGCACGGTGATCCGCGTGGAGGGCGAGCTCGACTTGTCGACGGCGCCCGCGCTCGAGGAAGCCCTCACCGAGGCCGGCTTTGCCGAGCGGCTCGTCGTCGACCTCACGACGTGCACGTTCGTCGACTCGTCCGCGGTGCGCGTGCTGGCGGCCTCCGCCCGCGACTCCGAGGCGGCGGGTGGGACCCTCGCGCTCGTCGTCACGGACCCGGGAATCCTGCGCGTCCTGGAGATCTCCGGCGTGGACACGATGCTCCGGGTCCACCAGACGCTCGACGCGGCACTCTAGAAGCGCCCGCTCCCAGGCGCGACCGCCGCGAGCGCGTCCTCCGTGGTCGCGTCGATGCCGAGCACCCGGTCGAGGAGAGTAATCTCCAGGAGTCGCCGGATGTCCGGACGAGGCGCGACGAGCCGAAGCGGCTTACGCGTTGCGCGCAGGCGCTTCATCGCGCCGACGAGCACGCCGAGCGCCGTCGAGTCCAGAAAGGTCACGTCCGAGAGATCGACGAGGACGGCGGAAGCGTCCCCGTCAATCGTCGTCGCGAGCCGCTCGCGGAGTTCCGGCGCGGCGTGCAGGTCCACCTCGCCGTGGAGCGCCAGGACGACCGCATCGCCTTGCACGCGTGCGTCGTCGATGCGAAAGTCGACGGTCCTGGACGTGGCGGGAGTTCGCATCACTCCCGTGCGTTCCCCGTTTCGCAGCGCCTGAAACCCGTGGTCGCCGAAGTGCTCGCCGCCCGGGCCAGCGCCGGCAGCTGCCAGCGTGTGGCGAGGCGCTCGAAGTCCCGCCGGAAGAGGATCTCGACGCTGACGCCGTTCCGCTCCCGAGCCTTCACTGCCTTTCGTCGCTTCCGGTGCGTACGCGCCTGGCGCATGACGGTGCACTCGACGTAGACGCCCAGCTCGGGGAGGAAGAAGTCGGGGGTGAACGCCTCCCGCAGGGTCCCGTCCGCCGAGCGCTCGAGGACGAACGTGTGTGGCTCGTAGAGCCACTCGATCCCGTGTCGTCGAACACGCGTGCGAGCTCGCGCTCCACTGGATGGCGAACTCCGGGTCGACGAGACGGTCGTCGGCGCCGGAAGACACATGCCCGTCCACGGATCACCGGTGCCCGGCCACCATGTCTTCGAAACGGGCGCGGGGCGTGTTCCGTATCCTCAGCGCGCGCAATGCCTCCGTTCGAGCTCGAACAGCAGGAGACCGAGGACCCGAACGTGCTGCACGTCGGCGTCGTCGGCGAGCTCGACCTCACGAGCGCTCGCGAGCTCGAGGATCGCATCGACGAGCTCTCGACCCGATACCCGTCCGGGCTCGTGCTCGACCTCAACCGTGTCGTCTTCATCGACAGCGCCGCGTTGCACGTCCTGTTCAGGACCGCGCGCCGGCACCGAATCGGCATCGTCCTCTCGCCCACTTCCCCGATCGCGCGCACGGTGGAGATCGTGGGCCTCGCCGAGGCGACCGCCCTCGGTGACTCGCTCGACGCGGTCGTCGACGCGCTTGCCCGGCGCTGAAGGCGAGACCCGACGTTTCCGGAGAAGTCGCCCTGGGTATCACGCAGCGCCGGCCCAGAAGGGTCGGTACATGCGAAAGGGGAGTACACCGACATGGGTATCAGCCTGAGCATTCTGCTTCTCGCGGTGGGCGCAGTCCTCACGTGGGCCGTCTCCGCCGAGGTGTCCGGCCTCGACATCAACGCGGTCGGCGTCATCCTCATGATCGTCGGCGCGCTCGGCCTCGTCGTCTCGCTCGTGTTCTGGTCGAGCTGGGGCGGATTCGGAAGCCGCGACGCCGCTGGTGGCGGTGGCGGCCCGCAGACGAACATCGTCAAGGACGACTAGTCCTTGGGGATCATCGGTTGGATCGTCCTCGGATTCCTCGCCGGCGTGATCGCGAAGGCGATCATGCCCGGCGGGGAGGCCATCGGCTTCATCGTGACGATCCTGCTCGGCGTGGCGGGCGCCCTCCTCGGAGGCTTCCTCGCGACAACGTTCGGGTTCGGAGACCCGATCGACGAATTCTTCGACCTCAGCACGTGGCTCGCTGCGGTCATCGGCTCGCTGGTCATCCTGTTCGTGTGGAACGCGATCCGGCAGCGAACGTGATCACGGCTCGTCCGGGGCTCCGGCGTCACTCCAGCCCCGGACCTGATTCTCTTCCCGCGTGAGCGTGCACCGGATCCAGGTCGAGCGGGACGGCGACTCACCGGTCGCGGTCGTGCGGGCGTCGGGCGAGCTCGACGCCTATGCCGTCCCGGATATCGATCGCGCCTTCTCGGAGGCAGGCGCCCTCGAACGGGTCGTCGTCGACCTCGTCGCAGTCTCGTTCCTCGACTCGACCGCCCTCGGCGCGCTGGTGCGTGCCGTGCGCCACCTGCACGAGCTCGACGGCTCAGTTAGGGTCGTGCTCCCGGACACGACCGCGCGGCGGATCTTCGAGATCACGACGCTCGACCGCGTCCTCCCGGTCGCAGCCTCGCGGGCGGCCGCGGTCGCCGAGCTACGGCCCGCTGCGGGCTGACGACGACCGCCCCCCGGGGTCAGTCGCCGTTGCTCAGGTACTTCGTCATGTGGACGACGGTCCCGCGCCCGTCCGGGCCGTCTCGGACGTCGACCTCGTCGACCACGACGCGGATGATCGCCATGCCCATGCCGCCCTCGAGCGGCTCGGCCTCCTCCTCCCGATCATGCTCTGAGATGCCCGCCCCTCGATCCTCGACGATCATCTCGAGGCTGGTCGGGCCGACGAGGAACGAGACGCCGACGGATCCGTCTTCCCCACCGTATGCGTGTCGCACTGCGTTCCCGCATGCCTCGGTGACCGCCAGCTTCAGGTCTGCAACCTCCTCCTCGTCCAATGGGAGTGTCCGCGCGAGGCCCGACAGCGCGAGGCGTGCGAGCAGCAGGTAGTCGGCCTTCGCGGGGAAGTCGATCCGAACCACGTGGCCTGCGCCGTCAGTCGTCACTCGCCGCAACCTCCTCGATCCTGCCGCGCATCTTGACGAGTGCGCGGCGCAGGAGTCGCGAGACGTGCATCTGGGAGATCCCGATCTCCGCCGCGATCTGCGACTGTGTCATCTCCTCGAAGAAACGAAGCTCGACGATGCGCCGCTCGCGCTCGTCCAGTGCATCGAGGCCCGTGGCGACGATCGAGCCGTCCTCGACGTCCCGGTACCCCGTCTCCTCCTCCCCGAGCTTCTCGGCCAGGCTGTCGTCGCCTCCATCTTCGAAGGGCGCGTGCAGCGAGCGGGTCGAGTAGGCATGTGCCGAGTCGAGGGCGTCGATGACCTCCTCTTCCTCCGCGCCGGCCGCCTCGGCGAGCTCCGCGACGGTCGGCGACCGCCCGAGCTCGTGCGTGAGCTCGTCGAGGACCCGCGCGAGCCGCACGCTGAGCTCCTTGATACGCCGCGGGACGTGCATGGCCCACGCCTTGTCCCGGAAGTGCCGCCGGATCTCTCCCACGATGGTCGGAACCGCGTAGCTCGAGAACTCGACGCCACGGTCGACGTCGAAGCGATCCACCGCCTTGACGAGGCCGAGCGCGCCGACCTGCACGAGATCCTCGAGCGGCTCGCCTCGACCGGCATAGCGGGACGCGAGCGCGCGGACGAGGGGCATGAGCTCGACGAGGGCACGTTCGCGTGCGTCGCGGTCGCCTTCACGGTGGTAGGCGATCAGGAGAGCATCGACGCTGCTGCGTTCCATGACGATACCCATCGGCTCTCGCCGATCAGGCAGGGCCGTGAGGTCGCAGGTCGGCCGAGACAGCGGTCCCGCTCACGTGCCGGCACAGTACGGCATCGCCCCCTTTGGGGCAGCGTTCTCCGGTTAGCCCCTCCGGGTGCGCCGTCGCCTGGTCGCGGGGCCGCGTCACGCCGGTTGCATACCCGGAGCGCCCCGGAGCGAAACGCCTCGATCGCCTTCCTGGCGCGTGATCCCGCCACCCGCGCCGACCGCGACCCCGGCCAGCTGGATCGGGTCCCGGACGACGACCGCGCCGCGCCTGTAGTCATCGAGCTCGCCGCTCTCGAAGAGGACGAGCGCGGAGTCGATCACGACGACGCCTTCTCGGACGGTCACCGCGACCCACGGCAGAAAGCGCCGAATGCCGTCCGTGCCCGTGACCTCGACCCGAGCACGTGCTCGAAGCGGGCATCCCCGAGAACGCCGGTGACCGTGCCGATCGGGAGGCCGTGCATTCGCACGGCGATCCCGAGGATGTCTCCGAGCCGGCCGAGCGCGGTCACGAGCGGGCGCCGAGAGCGCGCTGGAGCTCCGCCTTGGTCATCTTCGACCTGCCCTTCACGTTGCGCCGACGAGCCTCCTCGTAGAGCTGGTCGCGCGTCCGGCCGCGCGGTCCCTTGCGGTGGCTTCGGATCCCTCGCGAGGAACCGCGATCGACCAGCGACTCCTTGATGTGCTCGTACTGCCCCGCGCGCTTCGTTCCCTCTTCACTCCGCGTGGCGGCATGGTCTCCTCCTTGCTCCTCGGTCGGGTTGCACGCGCAGCGATGCCCCTCGACCGAGAGCGGCAAACCTCGGTCGGGTTTCGATCCCGGCCGTGCGGGGGTACTACCGCCGCTACGGCAACGACGCGGAAGGAGGAGACGAGATGTACATCGGTGGCGGCGTCATCGCGCTCATCATCATCATCCTGCTGCTGGTCTGGCTCTTCTAGACAGTGGCCGAAGGCTCGCCGGCTCCGTCGCCGGCGAGCGCCTTTCCGATCGTCACCCGCGTCCCGTCGTCACTCGCTGCGACCTCGAACGACGACGCAAGCGACTGGATCAGCCTGAGCCCGAGCCCTCGGTCCGGGACCTCGATCGGCTCCTTCCACCGACCTCCGTCCTCGACGACGATCTGCACGTTCGAGTCCTCGAGGGTCGCTCGCACGTTGAGGTCGTGCGCGGTCGTGCCATGGCCGTGCTCGACTGCATTGACGCAGGCCTCCCAGGCCGCGAGGACGATCTGCTCCGACTCCGCCCGATCGGCGGGTGCCCCTTCGAGCCACGCTCTGAGCGTGTCCCGGACGAGGCCGAGCGAGCCGACGTCGCCGGGAACGCGGATCTCGAGCGGCTGCGGTGCGACGGCGAACACCCGCGCCGCCAGCAGCGCGATGTCGTCGTCCCGCTCGCCGTCTCCGACCATGCGCTCGAGGATGTGCTCGAGCAGCGGCTCCGGATCGCGCGGGCCCTCTGCGACCGCCCTGCGGAGCCGCTCGAGGCCGTCGTCGATCGAGCTCCCGCGCCGCTCCACGAGGCCGTCCGTGTACAGGACGAGGACGCTGCCGGCGGACAGCTCCGCGACGTCCTGCGAGTATCGGGAAGGCGTGCCGGTCCCGAGCGGGAGGCCGCGGCCGCCCTCGAGCAGCTCCACGCGGCCGTCGGCGAAGGCGACGAGCGGCGGGGGGTGCCCGGCCGACGTGTACCGGCAGACGAGCGCTCGCGGGTCGACGACCGCGTACAGGACCGTCGCGAAGGCAGTCTCCAGAACCTCCTCCGCGAGGCGGTCGAGCCGTCCCACGGTCGAAGACGGCTTCATGCGGTCGAGCGAGAAGGCCCGAAGAGCGTTCCTCAGCTGCGCCATCGTCGCCGCAGCCTGGACGCCCTTGCCCACGACATCCCCCACAGCGATGCCGAGCCTGCCATCGCTCAGCGGGATCGCGTCGAACCAGTCTCCACCCACGTTGAGATCGAGCGTCCCCGGGAGATACCGCGCCGCCAGGTGCACGCCCTCGACCCGAGGAAGCGTCGAGGGAAGGACGCTGCGCTGGAGCGTTGCAGCAATCGTCTGCTCCGCCTCGAAGTGACCCGCCCGTTCGAGCGCCTGCGCTGCCTGCCCCGCGACCGAGAGGACGAACCTCCGCTCGTCGGCCGAGAGCGTCCGGGGCTCGGCCCACGAGACCGTGAGCAGCCCGTTCACGCGACGGCCTGCGATCAGGGGCACGAAGAAAAAGGAGTCGAACCCCCCGACATCGCGTCGCGTCACCTCCGGAAACGCGGCGCGGAGATCCTCGAAGGAGCCGAAGAAGTCGGGCACGTGTCGCCGAACGGCGTGCGGGCCGGGAAGCTCGGCGTCGAGTGACGTCTCGAGCGCGTCGTCCCCCTCGTAGCCGCGCCGGGCGAGCGTCCGCAGCAGGGGACGCTCCTCCTGCACGATCGCGAGCGACGTCCCGTCGGCGCCCATCGCGCCCTCGATGCCCTCGACGATCACTTCGGCGACGTCGACGCGCGTCACCGCGTTCGACAAAGCAGCAGTCATCTCCTGGAGACGCTCCGAGTGCTCGCGGAGCCGTTGCTCCTCGTCGAAGAGGAGGCTTCGCTCGAGCGCCTGGGCGCACTGCGACACGACGACCTGGAGCCACCGACGCTCGCCGTCGCTCAGCTGCCGGCCCGAGCGGAACACGAGCTGGAGGACCGCGCGGACGCCTCCCGACGTCGTCGTCAGCGGAAGCGTCACCCAGCCGGCGTCGTCGCCGCGCTCCACGCCGGTGAACGCCACCATCTCCTCCCGCGTCAGCGCCCACACCGGCTCGCCTGTCGCGAACGTGCGCGTCGCCGGGACGTCCGCGTCGAGGTCGAATCCGCCCCAGACGACGAGCTCGTCCTCGGAGTACCCGCTGTTCGAGACCATCTCCAGGACGCCGCCCGGGCCACGCGAGACGACGACGAAGCCCGCGTCCGCGCCCACTGCCGACAGGGCGTGCTCGAGGCACGTGTCCCCGACATCCGTGGCCGATGCCGCGAGCGAGAGCGCCGAGGTGACCTCCTGCAGGCGTCGGGTCTCGTCCGCGTACGCGGTCGCGTCGGCCTCCGCCTTGCGCCGCTCGAGCTGCTCGAGCGCGAGACCGGCCTGATCGGCGAATCGGCGGGCAAGCACGATCGTCGACGGGTCGGGCTCGGAGACGGTGGTCTGCCACGAGACGACGATCAGGTGCTCCGCCCTCCCTGCGATGACGACGGGGATGCGGAGGCTCCCGTGCAGCCCGAGCCGCCGCACGCGGCCGAGACCGTCACCGATCGCCTCCCGTTGCACGTCTTCGACGAAGGAGACCTGCAGGTTGTCGAGGGCATCCTTGAGCCTCGGGAAGTCGTCGAGGCTTGCCGCGAGGCCCGGGGCCATGGGCTCGAGCGCCGGGTCGCAGCGAACGAGCTCGAGCTTCCTGCCGTCGAGCTTCCACAACACGCCGACGTCGGCTCCGAAGGCCATGCGGGCCTCGCGGCAAACTGCCTCGGTCACCTCCTCTTCGCTGTCCGCGTGGAATGCGGGAGACATGCGGAGGATCCGGTCGAGCGCCCGCCGAGACTCCGACTCGACCTCGTAGAGGCCCGCGCGCTCGAGAGCCTGCCCACCGAGGTCCGCCGCGATCTGGGCGACCGCTTCCGCGTCCTCGATCATGGCTGCCTCGTCGTCGTAGAGACAGCTGATCGAGCCGACCACCTTCCCTGCGATCCGCAGCGGGACTGCGACGGCGGCCCGGGCGTACGGCGTGAACACGATGGCGTCCGGATACGACTGCTCGAGGCTCGCGCGGTCGCGCACGACGACCCGGTCGCCGCTGGCGGCCGCACGGGCGATCGGTGCCCGCGCCGTCAATGGGATGTGAGCCGAGGGACGATGGGTCTGCACTGCGGCGCTCTCCGGATCGACCACGACGAGGTCGGGCCCGTCGATCATCGCCATCGCGCCCGCGCGCGCTCCCAGCAGCCCCGGCAGCCGCTCCACGAGCGCTCGGGCGACCTCCGCCCGGGTGAGGGAGGCGGAGCACGCGGCCGCGAGGTCCTGGAGTCCGGAAGTGTCCCTGATCGCGTCCTCGGCCGCCTCGACGGCCGTCGTCGCACGCTCGCGCTCCCGGCGCAGCAGCACCATGAAGGCGAGGAGGAATGCTGCGATCGCGAGCGCAGCTCCCCAGCGGACCCACTCGGAGCCGTCCTCGATCGCGAGCTCGCCCCTCGGCGGCTCGAGAAGCCAGAGCGCACCTACCCAGGCGAGTGCGAGCGTGACGATTCCCGGACCCAGCCCACCGTAGGCGACGCTCAGGACGACGGCGCCCACGAGCACGGCATACAACGGTGTGCCGTCGAGGACCGTGCTGAGCAGGAGGTCGCCGGACACCCCGATCGCCGCGGCGAGGACCGCGACGCCGTAGCGCTTCCGCGCAGACCTCGCGAGGTGCGTCTGCTCCGAGGCGCCGGTCGCCGAGTGAGACGGGATCACGGGGACAGCTTGCCTAGATCCAGCTGCGAGCGCGCGCCACGGCCACCGTCGCCGCCGCCATGGCGACGATCAGCGCGACGACGACCCAGAACAGGCCCGTGTGCTCGAAGAGGCCAACCTCGAAGTTCATGCCCAGGACGCCCGCGATCAACGCGCCCGGCAGGAGGAGCACGGAGGCGAGGGTCAGGACCTTCATGATCTCGTTCGTCCGGTACCCGGTCTGGGCGATCAGGACGTCGAAGGACCCGACGACGGCGTCGCGACTGTCGCGCGCCGCCTGCACGGCCTCCTCCAGCCGCACGCGGAGCTCCGTGAACCGATCAGCGTCCTCCTGCCTGGACATCCCGCCCAGCTCCGGTCGCGCCAGCGAGAGGAGCATCGTTCGATGCGACACGAGCGCGCGGCGCAGCCGACCGATCCGCTGGCGATGCTCGACGAGCTGCTCCACGACGTCCTGCTGATTCTCCAGCTGGCCGCCCATCGCCCGGGCATCGATCTCCTCGAGGGCGACCTCGATGCCCTCGAACGCTTCGAGGTAACCCTCGAGCACCCATTCGAGCAGGTTGGCGAGGAACTGGAGCCCTTCGATGCGCCCGGTATCGCCGGACCCCCCGGCCCGTTCGCGGAACGTCTCCAACACCGGGACCTCCCCGTCGTGCACCGTGACGACCCAGCGCTTCGAGACGAGGCAGGTGACCCGCTCGAGCTCGGTGGACGCATCGCGCGTGGCCGGCGCATACGCGGTGACGTGCACGTAGGTGCCGAAGTCGCCGAAGAAAGGCGTGCTCTCCGGGTCGACCAGTCGGCCGGCGCTCGTCTTCGCGAGCTCGAGGGCGTCGGCGACCTCGCGGATCTGCCCCTCGTCGGGGCGTTTCAGATCGATCCAGAGGATCGACGAGCGGCCGAGACCGCCGAGCCGCTCGCTCCAGTCCTCGACCTCCTCGACGGCGTCACGATCGAACAGGAGGGCCGTCGCTGCAGTGTCCACGTCGGACAGGGAGACACCTCTCGCTCTACGCGAGCACGTACCCGATGACGACGAGAGCCAAGACGACCAGCACCGCCGCCGCGACGACCGCTACGACCCCGCTGATGACCACGACGGGCGTTGCGGCCGTCCTGCCGGATGCGACCTCCTGCTCGTCCGTCCGCGAGGCCGGGCTCTGCTCGGGACCCGTCATCGTTAGGTGATACCCGCCGCCCCTCTCGTGGAAACGCCCGGCGACGAACGTTTCGGCCATTACGGATCGGGTAATCGCGGATCGACCCACCGCCCTAGAGGAGGTTGGCAGATGCACTCCGATGTCTGGACATACCACGAGACGACAGGGCTCGGGACAGGCGCGATGGACCCGACCGTCGATCTCACCGGGTTCAAGGTCGAGGCGACCGACGGCTCGATCGGCAAGGTCGACGAAGCAACCTACGAGACCGGTCGAGGCTACCTCGTCGTCGACACCGGGCCGTGGATCTTCGGCAAGAAGGTCATGCTCCCGGCGGGCGTCATCCGATCGATCGACGACGCCGACGAGCGTGTGTACGTGAACCGCTCGAAGGAGCAGATCGAGGCCTCCCCCGAGTTCGACGACTCGCTTGCCAGCGACGAGGCCTACCGTGACAGGCTCGGGTCGTACTACGGCTCGGGTGGACAGGGCTACCGCGACTGGGACGACACCGTCTAGGAGCGCGTGACCCGGGGGCCGGCAGTCGCAGCCGGCCCCCGGTCACGCACTAGTTCGGTTCGTCCTCTGGAGGAGCGTTCGCCGCCACCTCTCGCCGATACTCGAGGACCTCCCGCCCCACGGCAAGAAGCGAGCCTGCGACCGGGATCGCGACGAGGGCGCCGAGGATTCCCGCGAGCTCTGCGCCGATCAGCACGGCGCAGAGCACCGCGAGGGGCGAGAGCTGCACCGTCCTCCCGTACACGAGCGGCTGCAGGACGTGGTTCTCGAACTGCTGGTACGCGACGAGGAACGCGATCACGATCAGGCACCGGAGCCAGTCCGTCTCGATGAGGACGACGGTCGAGACGAGGATCGCGCCGAGCGTCGCCCCGGCGAGCGGCACGAGGTCGAGGATCGCGACGACGAGCCCGAGCGCGATCGCGTAGTCGCTGCCGACGGCGAAGAGGACGATCGTGGCGGCGGTGCCGGCAACGAGGCTGATGAGCAAGTTGCCGGTGACGTAGCCGCTGATCGTGCGGTAGATCTCGCGGCCGACCCGCTCGTACCGCACGCGCGTGCCGTCGGGCAGCAGCGCGAGCGTGCGCTCGATCGTGCGCGGCCCCTCGAGCAGCATGAAGTACGTGAGGAAGACGACGGTGATCGTGCCCACGACAGCGGTGACGACGCTGCGGACGACGTCGAGCACCGGCTCGCTCAGCCCGAGAACACCCGCTGCGCCCCGGTCCTCGATCGCGTCCCGGATGCGGTCGACGATCTGGTAGTCCTCCTGGAGGAATCCGAGAGGACCGCGGCCCGCGGTGATGTCGTCGATGAAGTCGGGCACCGCGTCGATGAAGTCGGCCACCTGGGTCACGACCGGCGGAATCACGAGGAAGCCGATCCCGGTGACGGCGGCGAGGGCCGCGACGAACACGACGCTCGCGCCCCAGACGCGCGTCATGCCCCGCCGCTCGAGAGCCTCGACCGCCGGGTTGAGCGCGGCGGCGAGCAGCACCGCGATCAGGATCCATGTCAGGACGTGCCACGCGAGGTAGCCGAGCAGGAGCACGAAGCCGACGAGCACCGTGATCCCGAGCACCACGAGCACCGTCCGCGGCCGAACGGCGACGACGCGCACCTCCGGTGAGCTTCTCGTCGGACCACCCGTACTCGGGCCTGCCGCCGGCACGTCTTCCATGTGCTGCTCTTCGGGCCGGCCCGGCGACTTCCTTGCCGCGGGCCGCTCAGCCGTCGCGGGCGGCGGCGAGCATGCTCGAGCGCTCGACGATCCCGAGCCCCTCGACCAGCGTGAAGAACGCCCTCGCGAAGGGCGACGAGCTCGACCGCTCCTCGACCCACGTCCAGTCGGTCTGCTCGCGGAGCGCCCGCGCGACCTCGAGCACGGCCCGGAAGTCCGGCTCCTGCTCGCTCAGCGCTAGGAGCTTCGTCACCATGACGTCGTCGATCGACGCGACGAGCAGGCTCTGCGCGGCGACCTCGAGCGTGCGCCTCCTCTTCGTTGGAGTAGTCGAGCATTCGCGAAGACGAGCTGCCCGACCCAGGAGACGAGGAACACGGAGACGAAGACGACGCCGAGGCTCAGGTCGCGCAGCCAGTCGCGCATCTGGTCCTCCTGTCGAGCGATCGACGGGGGCTGGCCAGGCCCCCGTCCGCGACGCCTTCGGTCCTACGCGGCCCGGCGCCGCTTCCTCGCCGCGGTGCTCCCGTTCGTCCCTTTCAGCATCCGCTTCGAGATCGACTCGACCTTCTTGGCAGCCTCCTTCTCCTGCCGGAGGTTCTCCTGCAGCAGCTTGACCGAGTCGCGCTCGCCGAGCGCCCTCGCCTGGTCGATGAGCCCGGTGTACGCCGCGATCTCGTAATGCTCGGCGCGAGCGGCGGCTCCGGTCAGGTGCACGTCGAGCAGCTCGGGCGTCGGGTCGTTCTCCTTCATGAAGGTCTCGTGCTCCTCCTTGATGCCCTCGATGCCGGGGCACTTCTCCCCCCGCGCGGGCTTGCCGAGGTTCTGGAACACCTGCTCGAGGTTCTTGATCTGCGCCTTCGTCTCTTCGAGGTGATGCGTGAACGCCGTCGAGAGCTCGCGGTCCGTCGACTCCTTTGCCAGGGCCGGCAAGACCTTCGTCAGCGTCTGCTCCGCGTAGTACATGTCCTTGAGCTCGTGGACGAAGAGCTCCTCGGGCGACGTGAGCTGGGGCATGGGATCCTCCTGTTGGTCGAATGGTGTGCGCCCCCTGACTACCCGACGCGACCCGTCCCAAACCACCGAGTCGCCGGACTGCGAAAGGGGATTGCAGACCGCCGACTCCGGGTACCACCGGCTCTAACGAACGGAGGTGAACGGTGATCTGGCTTCTGGTCCTCCTGCTGCTGCTCCTGGCGATCGGCGGCGGGGTGGTCGTGTCGAAGGCGCTCTTCCTCGTCCTCGTGGTGGCGTTGGCGCTCGCGCTCTTCGGCGTCTTCAACCGCTCGACGACCTGACCGCCCTCTGGGCCGCACCAGAGCTGCAGGCGGGCGGTGGGGGACCGCTCGCCTGCGGCGCGCAGAGAGTGCGCGTAGTCTGTTCCCCATCGGAACCGAGGCCGAGGGGGAGCTCGTCGCCAGCGAGCGCATGGCTCGCCGGTACTTCTCGCTGCTCGCACAGGGCGACTTCGATGCCGTGCTCGAGCTCGTCCACCCCGAGATCCAGCTGACGCTGAAGACGACGCGGCCCGGGGAGACCCTCCACGGGCGCGAGGAGGTTGCGCGGTTCCTCGCCGAGATGGCGGAGGGGTTCTACGAATCGGCGGCGGAGGTGTTCACGCCGCTCGACAAGGACAGGATCGTCGTCGAGGGACGGATCCGCTGGGTCGACGAGGAGCGCGTGCTCCGTGACGACCCGATGGTCTGGGCGCTCTCGTTCCGGGACGGCCTCCTCGCCCGTTCGTCTCCGGCGCAGACGCCGCTCGAGGCGGAGTCCATCCTCTCGGTCCCCACGGGCGACGAGGACGAGCTCAGTCCCGTGTGACGCGCGCGCACGGGCACGTCCGCCCGCGCCGGACGAGACGCCTGCATGCGCCGCACCGGACCCAGAACGATGGGGGCACAAGGAGCCGCGTGCGCACTCCGAGGAACACCATCACGATCGCCGTCGCCAGAGCGGGGACCCACTCGGGGCATGACCGCTCACGGCCGTGCTCCCTGCGGCACGGCCCGCCGGGGTACGAGCTTGGTCGCCTCGGAGAGCACCTCGCGCGAGTAGAAGTCGAAGAAGCCGTCCTGGTCCGGGCCGACCTGATGCACGTAGACGTGGTCGAAGCCGGCGTCGACGAGCTGCTCGATCGCTCCGACGTGCCGATCGGGATCGGGACCGCAGACGACCTCCGCGGCGACGTCGTCCTCGGAGACCATCGCCGCGGCCTCCTCGAAGTCCTTCGGAAGGGGGAGCTCCTGGGCGAGCGGCCCGCGCAGGGCGGCGTTCGGCCACCACTCGTACGCGATCCGCCTGGCCTCGTCTTCGGACTTCGCCCAGCAGACGGTCAGCTGGCCGTACCTCGGCCCACGGCCGTTCGCGCGCAGGTAGGCGGCGACGAGCTCCGGGTCCGGGCTCGTGCTCACGAGCCCGTCACCGATGCGAGCCGCGAGGTCGATGGCGTCGGGCGCTCCCGCGGCGACGACGACCTCGATCGGATCGTCGGGGAGCGTGTAGATCCGCGCGTCCTCCACGCGGAAATGCTTGCCCTCGAAGCTGCACAGCTCGCCCCGCCAGAGCAAACGCATGACCTGCACGGCCTCCTCGAGCATCTCGAGGCGTTCGCTCGCGGAGGGCCAGCGATCGCCGAGGACGTGCTCGTTCAGGTTCTCGCCGGTCCCGACCCCGAGGAAGAAGCGCCCCGGGAGCATGTCGGCTGCGGTCGCCGCTGCCTGGGCGACGAGCGCCGGGTGCATCCTGATGGTCGGGCAGGTGACGCCGGTGCCGAGCCGCAGGCGGTCGGTCGCGGACGCGATCCCGCCGATGACCGCCCACACGAAGGGGCTCTGGCCCTGGCGGTCGATCCAGGGGTGGAAGTGATCCGAGAGGAGCGCGAACGGGAACCCGGACTCCTCGGCGCGCCGGGCGTAGCGGACGAGATCCAGCGGGCGGTGCTCCTCGCTCGAGAGCGCATAACCGATGTCCACACGGATCGCTACCCTGGCCGCAGAAGCCGCAAACGGTTTGCGTCGCGGCGGCGAGGGGCACGATCCTCGGCGTGACGCGTGCGGGAGGAGGATCCGTGCGTTCGACGAGCGCATTCCTGATCGGGGCCGGAGCCGTGTACTTCTTCGATCCACGCCAGGGCAGGCGCCGGCGGCACGTGCTCCGCGATCGCTCGCTCGCGCTCGTGCGCCGCAGCTCCAGGCTCGGCGTCAGGAAGGCGAAGTTCGCCGGCGGGCATGCGAGAGGCGCAGTCGCGGTCTCGCGGCGCCTCTTCGGCAAGCCGCCCGCGCCCACCGACGACCAGACGATCGTCCAGCGCATCCGCAGCGACGCGTTCCGCAGGGCAGGCGTGTCGACCCGTGACGTCGAGGTCCGGGTCGAGGACGGGGTGGCCGTCCTGGGCGGGTCCGTCGAGGACCGCGCGGCCGCCGACAGCCTCGTCGGGAGGACGTCGAAGGTTCCCGGCGTCCGCGACGTGGCCGCGATGCTGCGCGTCACGAGCGGCGAACCGTCATCCTGAGGGAATCGAGTCGAACCGAGGACCGAGGTGAACGGGATCGCGGACGCGGGCGTCGAGCTGCCCGAAGAGTTCCTCGCCCTGGTCGACCAGTGGGAGCAGGAGGGATGCGTCACGTTCTCCGAGCTCGAGTCCGCGGTCGCGCAGAGCGAGCTCGACGAGGACGCGGCCGACGACGTGCACGAGCTCCTCGAGCGCCGCGGCGTCGAGATCACGGACGACTGCGTCCGCGACGGCGCGGGCGACTCCGGCTACTCGAACGGCGAGCTCGCGGTGGTCACCACGGACAGCCTCCAGCTCTTCCTCAACGAGATCGGCCGCTACCCCCTGCTCACCGCGGCCGAGGAGATCGAGCTCGCGAAGCGGATCGAGCGTGGCGACCTCGAGGCGAAGGAGCGGATGATGAACTCGAACCTCCGCCTCGTCGTCTCGATCGCGAAGCGCTACCAGGGGCACGGGCTCTCGTTGCTCGACCTGATCCAGGAGGGCATCCTGGGGCTGATCCGCGCGGTCGAGAAGTTCGACTGGCGGCGCGGGTACAAGTTCTCGACCTATGCCACGTGGTGGATTCGGCAGGCGGTCCAGCGCGGGTACCAGAACCGCTCGCGGACGATCCGGGTTCCGGTGCACGTCGGAGAGATCGAGCGCAAGGCAAACCGCGTCGAGCGCGAGCTCACCGGGAAGCTGGGCCGGGTGCCGACGGACGAGGAGGTGGCCGAGGCGGCGAAGGTCTCCCTCGTGAAACTGCGCGAGGCCCGCGACGCGGTACGGATGCTGACGAGCCTCGACAGGCCGATCGGCGAGAACGGGACGGCCACACTCGGCGACCAGGTCGCGGGGCCGGAGGAGGACCCGCTCGCCGAGCTCGCGGTCAGCCTCGAGGACAGCGCCCTCGAGCGCGCGCTCGAGCGGCTCACAGAGCAGCAGCGCCGGGTGCTCGAGCTGCGCTTCGGTCTCGGTGGCCGGGAGCCGCTGACGCTGCAGGCCGTCGGTGACGAGCTCGGGGTCACGCGAGAGCGGGCGCGTCAGATCGAGCGGGGCGCGCTCGAGCAGCTCTCGCGCAACCGCGAGCTCGCGGAGGTCCGCGAGGCGGCCTAGGCCGCTCTCGCCTCCTCGACCACCTCCTCGAACACGGCCCGGAAGTCGAGCATCGCGCGGCGCAGGTTCTCCGACCCCTGCGCGCCGTCGACCTGCTCGAGCATCGCGTGCCCGTGCCGGTAGCGCTCGACGACGTCCGGGTAGTCGGCCGCGACGTGGGCGGCCTGCTCCTCCCGGTCGACGTCGACCGGGTACCCGCGCTCGTCGAGGATGCGCGCGACGACCCGCTCGGCGGCGCGAGCTGCATCACGCGGGTCGCTCACGAAGCGCGACTCCGCCTGACGTCACACGTCTCTGTACCGCTCGCGCGCAGGCGGCGAGAGCGACCGGAATGCGGCGGCGTTGCCGAAAACACGCGTTTCGACGCGTGCCCGGAGGGGCAAGGTCCGCCTGACGAAAGGAGACGCATGAACGAGGATCGGATCGAAGGAAAGGCGAAAGAGGTGGAGGGCGAGACTCAGCAGAGCTGGGGCAAGCTCAAGGACAAGGCGGGCGATGCCTGGTCCGACGCGAAAGACAAGGGTGAGGATCTCGTCGACGAGGTCGAGGACCGCCTCGATCGCGACGACGAGGAGGAGAACGCGACCGAGCCCTCCGAGCGCGCCTCGACGCGCTGACCGGCCGACGAGGCAGGGCTCCGGGCAGTCCGGAGCCCTGCCTCACCGCATGACTCACCGACCGGCCGAGCGCAGCATCCGGAGGAGCGCGTGCTCGTCGGCGCCCAGGCCCGCCCTGCGCGTTCTCGGCCGGAAGTCCTCGATCGTGCGACCTGCGAGGTAGTGCTCGACGACGGCGGGGCTGACGTACGACGCCCGCGCCACCGCCGGGGTGTTACCGAGCTCGACGCCGACCGTCCGCATCGCCGACGCAAGCGCCCGCTTCGCGTCGTCCTCGTCCGCGGGCGGGCCGTGACGGGCGAGCGCGACGGCGGCGACGAGCGTGCCGCCCCAGGTGCGGAAGTCCTTCGCGGTGAACCCGTCCTCGAGGTGCTCGCCGATGTACTCGTTCAGGAGGGGAGCGGTCAGGTTGGCGACCTCGCCCTCGCGCACGAAGCGGAAGAGCCTCGCGCCACCCGGTAGCTCGAGCAACGCCGCGAGCTCGCGCGCGAGCATCGCGTTTCGCAGCGTGTGGCGCACGAGCCGACGGTTCTTGCCCCGGAAGCAGAACGCGATCTCGTCCCCCGAGAGCGTCAAGTGCCTCTTCGTCAGCGTCGTGATGCCGTACGTGCGCGAGACGCGTGCGTGGCGGTCGGACCCCACGCGGAACCACGCCTTGTTGACGAGCCGGACGGCCAGCGCGCACGCCCACTCCCGTTCGTAGGGGCCGAGCCGCAGGTCACGCGTCGTCTGCGCCCTGAGAGCCGGGAGGCGCGTGGCGAAGCGGAGCAGCCGGTCGAACTTCTCCCGCTCCTGGGACTCCCGGAAGCGCTCGTGGTAGAGGTACTGTCGACGGCCGGCGGCGTCGTAACCCGTTGCCTGGAGCTTCGCGCCGGGACTCGGCGAGATCCACACGTCGGTCCACGCGGGCGGGATGGCGAGGGCGCGGATCCGCTCGAGCGCCTCCTCGTCGGATATCGCGCCTCCACGGGAGTCGACGTAGCGGAAACGCCGCTTCCCGAGGCGACGCCAGCCACCGCGTCGAGCCATGCCCGAACGTACCCGCCAACGTGCGCGACCGAACGCGGGTCGCGCTCGCGCAGTTCCGTTGCGATAGTCCCGCGCGTGAACCCCGCGGCGTCCTCTGCGGCCCTCGCCGTGCGCGAGGTGCTCCGCAACCGCGCGATCCGGCGGATCGAGATCGCGTGGACGGCCGGGACGGCGGCCGACTGGGCGTTCCTCGTCGTGCTGCTCGTCGTCGCCTACGACGAGGGCGGGACACTCGCCGTGGGCATCCTCGGCGCGGTCCGCGTCATACCGGCGATCGTCGCGGCGCCGTTCGCGTCCACGCTGGTGGAGCGGTTCCGCGGCGATCGCGTGCTGACGGCGATCAACGTCCTCCGCTGCGGAGGCGCGGTGGCGACCGCCGCAGTCATCGGACTCGGCCTCCCGATCGAGGCGACGTACGTACTCGCGGGGATCGTGGCGGGCGCAGGATCGCTCGTCCGCCCGATCCAGAATGCGCTCCTGCCGGCGCTCGCGCGGACCCCCGGCGAGCTCATCGCCGCCAACGTCGCCTCGAGCGTCGGCGAGGGCCTCGGCACCTTCGCGGGGCCGCTCCTGGCCGGAATCCTCGTCGCCTCGACGGGATCGTTCGAAGCGAGCGTGCTCATCGCCGCGGTGTTCGCGGGCGCGGCGGCGGCCGTGACGGGTGTGCGCTTCGAGGGTGAGGTGGACGCTCGTGGCGGTGCGAGCGCGAGCGGCGGCACCCGCGTCCGCATCGCCGATGCGCCCGCAGTGCTGCGGCGGTATCCGGCGGCGACGCTCGTGATGAGCGACTTCGTCGCGCAGGTCTTCGTCCGCGGCATCTTCATCGCGCTCACCGTGGCGATCTCGATCGAGCTGCTCGACCTCGGCGACGGCGGCGTGGGCCTCCTCAACTCCGCGGTCGGGCTCGGAGGCTTCGTCGGCGCCCTCGGTGCCCTCGGGCTCGCGGGAGGGGCGAGGCTCGGCGCGGTCTTCGTCGTCGCGCTCGCGGCCTGGGGGCTGCCACTCGTGCTCATCGGCGCCTGGCCCGTCGCCGCGATCGCGCTCGTCGCCCTCTTCGTGACGGGTGTGAGCAATGCGATCCTCGACGTCTCCGGGTTCACGCTCATCCAGCGCGGCGTCGGCAACGAGGACCGCGTGACGATGTTCGCCATCATGGAGGCGCTCTTCGGGGTCGGCCTCCTCGCCGGGAGCCTCACCGCCCCGGCGCTCGACGCGCTGATCGGGCCGCGCGGTGCGCTCGTCGTCGCGGGCGCGATCCTGCCGCTCTGCGCGCTCGCGAGCTGGCAGGTCATCGGCCGGGGCGTCGGCACGAGCGCGGAGGCCGAAGCGCACCTCGCCCTCCTCCGGCGCAACACCCTCTTCGCTCCTCTGCCGCTCACCGCCCTCGATCGGCTCGCGGAAGGGATGTCGCCCTGCTCGTTCGAGGCGGGCGAGATCGTCATGCGCAAGGGGGAGCCGGGCGAGCACTACCTCCTCATCGCGGACGGTGAGATCGACGTGAGCGACGACGACCGCCCGCTCGCGACACTCGGGCCCGGAGACGGCGTCGGCGAGATCGCGCTGCTGCGGCGCGTACCTCGGACCGCAACGGCGACCGCGCGCACGCGCGTCGATGCCTACGCGATCGACGCCCCGGCATTCCTCGCTGCCGTCGCCGGGCCCG
>JBOHBB010000292.1:0-7873 GCA_050698135.1 Gaiellaceae bacterium | reverse complement strand
CGCTACGCGTCCCCGCCGGCTGCGGCGGGAGCGCTCTCGCGCACCAGCCCGGCGGAGGCCCGTAGCGCCGCCGCCCGGTCGGTGCGCTCCCACGTGAAGTCGCGGTCGTCGCGCCCGAAGTGCCCGTAGGCCGCGGTCTTCGCATAGATCGGGCGGAGGAGGTCGAGGTCGCGGATGATCGCACCCGGCCGGAGGTCGAAGTGCTCGGACACGAGTCGCTCGATCGTCGCGAGCGGCACGGCCTCCGTGCCGAAGCAGTCGACGTTCACGCTCATCGGATGAGCGACTCCGATCGCGTACGCGACCTGGAGCTGACAGCGGTCGGCGAGGCCGGCGGCGACGACGTTCTTCGCCACGTAGCGAGCGGCGTACGCGGCCGAGCGGTCGACCTTCGTCGGGTCCTTTCCCGAGAACGCGCCGCCGCCGTGCGGGGCGGCACCGCCGTACGTGTCGACGACGATCTTGCGCCCGGTGAGCCCCGTGTCGCCCATCGGGCCGCCGATCACGAACTTGCCGGTCGGGTTCACGTACAGGAAGTCCTTCGCGCCGAGCTTGTCGGGGTCGAACAGCGAGCGGAAGTCCGCGTGGAGAATCGGCTCGACGACGTGCTCGAGCAGGTCGGGCTTCAGCATCGTCTCGACGTCGAGCCCGTCCCGGTGCTGTGTCGAGATGAGCACGCGCTCGACCTCGACCGGGCGCTGGATCCCGTGCTCGTCGATCTCGTACCGCACGGTCACCTGCGACTTCCCGTCCGGCCGCAGGTACGGGAGGACGTTCGCCTTGCGCACTTCGGCGAGCCGCTTCGTGAGCCGGTGCGCGATCAGGATCGGCAGCGGCATGAGCTCCTCGGTCTCGCGGCTCGCGTAGCCGAACATCATCCCCTGGTCGCCTGCGCCGAGCAGGTCGAGCGGATCCGTGTCGCCGTGCTGCGCCTCGAAGGACTCGTCCACGCCGCGGGCGATGTCCGCGGACTGCTCGTCGATCGCGACGACGACGCCGCACGTCTCGAAGTCGAACCCGTACTTCGCGCGCGTGTAGCCGATCTCGGCGATCCGGTCGCGCACGATCGCGCGGATGTCGACATACGTCTCCGTCGTGATCTCGCCCGCGACGACGACGAGGCCCGTCGTGACGAGCGTCTCGCACGCGACGCGGCCGTTCGGGTCGTCCCGGAGGACCGCGTCGAGGACCGAGTCGGAGATCTGGTCCGCGATCTTGTCCGGATGACCCTCGGTGACCGACTCCGAGGTGAACGAGAACGAGCGCTTGTCCATGGCTCGGAAGGCTACACGCGGCGAAAGCCGGCCCTCGCGAAGACGGCCTCCGACGGCGCGTTCCCCTCGGTGATGACCGCGCGGACCTCCTCGAGGCCGGTCGCTCCGAGCGACGCGAGAGTGCGCGCGAGGAGATCCGACGCCAGACCCTTGCCCTTCCACGCCGAGGCGGTCATCACGTAGCTGACGATCGGGCAGCCGCGGTCGGCCCAGTGGGACACGAGGAGCGCGGAGACCGCCGCGTCGCCATCGAGCCTGAGCCAGGAGCACTCGAGCAGCGGCGTACCCGCGACGTACCTCCCGACCTCCTCGCGCGCCTCGACGATCGTCTCGCCCTCGTAGTCGATCGTATGGAGGTACGCGTCGAGCATGAGCTCCGCGAGCGACTCGGCGTCGTCGGGCGTCGGGTGGCGGACGGCTGGATCGTCGGGCGCGCTGGCAACGAGGTCGTCGAGCGCACGCACGTACTCGTGCCTGCGCACGCCTATTCCGTTGTCGGCACGCGGCTCATCAGCTGCTCGACGAGGCCGGTGAGCAGCGCTCCCTCGAGCACGGCGCAGACGCCCTCGGTGATCGGGAGCTCGATGCCGAGGCGGTGCGACAGCGCCCGGAGCACGGGGGCGGTGGTGAGCCCCTCCACGACCATGCCGATCTCGGAGACGGCGTCCTCCGCGGTCGCGCCGCGTGCGATGAGCTCGCCCGCCCGCCGGTTCCTGCCCGACGGCGACCAGCACGTGACGATCAGGTCGCCCATGCCGGCGAGCCCCGCGAAGGTGTCGGGCCGCGCGCCCGCCGCGTCCGCCAGCCGGCGCATCTCCGCGAGACCGCGCGAGACGAGCGCTGCCTTCGCGTTGTCCCCGAGGCCGAGCCCGTCTGCACCGCCCGCCGCGAGGGCGATGACGTTCTTCGCGGCGGCGCACAGCTCGACGCCGACGATGTCCTCGTTGACGTACACGCGGAAGACGACCGAGTTGATCGCGACCTGGAGGAAGACCGCGAGCTCGAGATCCGTGCTCGCGACGACGGCCGCCGCGGGGAGCCCGCGCACGATCTCCTCTGCGATGTTCGGTCCCGAGAGGACGGCGACAGGACGCCCCTGGACGAGCGTCGACAGCCGCGCTCCGGTCTCGGGGTCGAGCCCCTTCGTGAGGCTGAGGATGGGAGCGTCTCCCGGGAGCGCGCGCACGACCTCGCCGAACACGGCGCTCGGGACGGCGACGACGACGAGGTCGGCACCGGCCATCGGCTCCTCGGCGATCAGCG
Organism: Gaiellaceae bacterium; assembly: GCA_050698135.1. Taxonomy (GTDB): domain Bacteria; phylum Actinomycetota; class Thermoleophilia; order Gaiellales; family Gaiellaceae; genus GMQP-bins7. Next base: position 5,336 of record JBOHBB010000292.1, on the reverse strand, counting down.
CCGCGCCGATCCCGCGCAGGTCCGCCTCCCGGACGTAGCGCGGGTTCCGGCCCGTCGCCCGGATCGCCTCGACCTGCTCGGCGTCACGCGCTGCGAGCGTGACCTCGTGCCCGTGGTCTCGGAGCATGCACGAGAACGCCGAGCCCCACGACCCGGCGCCGACCACGACAGCTCTCACTGCGAGGTGACGAAGTCGATAGAGACGGGCACGCCCTCGAGACTAAAGCGTCGGCGTAGCTCGTTCTCCACCCAGTAGGCGTAGTCGCGGGTCACGAGGCTCCGGTCCGAGACGAAGATCCTGAACCGAGCCGGCCGCGAGCTCACCTGCGTCCCGTAGAGGAGGTTGAGCCTCCGCCCACGGCGCGCGGGCGGCTGGCGCTGCTCGCGCAGCTCCTGGAGCGCGCGGTTCAGCTCGGCGGTCGGGATCCTCGACGCGTAGCGCGCGAAGACGTCCTCGACGAGGTCGAGCAGGCGCTCGAGTCCGCGCCCGGTGTGAGTCGAGATCGCGATCACCGGCGGCCGCTGGCGCAGGCGGGTGGCGATGCGCGGCCGGACGTCCTCGATCCGCACCTCCGAGATGTCCCACTTCGAGAGGACGACGATCGTCGCGCAGCCGGCCTTCCGCGCCACGTCCGCGACCGCCAGGTCCTGCTCGACGATCCCCTCGCTCGCGTCGACGAGCACGAGCGCGACGTCCGCGCGCTCGGCCGCCTCGAGCGCGCGCAGCTCCGAGTAGTACTCGATCCCCTGCCGCTGCTTGCGTTTGCGGCGGAGGCCGGCGGTGTCGACGAGGACGAGCGTCGTGTCGCCGCGGCGGAGCACGGTGTCGATCGCGTCGCGCGTCGTCCCCGGCACCTCGGATACGATCACGCGCTCGCGGCCGACGAGCGCGTTCAGGAGCGACGACTTGCCGACGTTCGGGCGCCCGAGGATGGCGACCCGGATCGCCTCGTCGCCGACCGGACGCTCGCCTCCGCCCGGAAGGCGGCTCACGATCTCGTCGAGAAGATCGCCCGTGCCGTGCCCGTGGAGGGCGGAGACGGGGAGGGGATCGCCGAGGCCGAGACGGTGGAAGTCGAGCGCCTCGGCGTCCCGGCGTGGGTCGTCGAGCTTGTTCGCGACCACGAGGACCTCCCGCCGTGAGCGGCGGAGGATCTCGGCGAGCTCGACGTCGCCGGGGGTCACGCCGGCCTTGGCGTCGACGACGAGGACGACGAGGTCCGCCTCCTCGACGGCCGCACGGGCCTGCGCGGCGACCTGCGGCCCGAACGGCCCCGTGTCCGCCTCGTCGACGCCGCCCGTGTCGATCAGCCTGAACGTCGTCCCCGCCCACTCGCAGAGCAGCTCCTTGCGGTCGCGCGTGACGCCCGGCGTCTCGTGGACGACCGCTGTGCGGGTCGCGGACAGCCGGTTGACGAGCGTCGACTTCCCGACGTTCGGGAACCCGACGATCGCCACCGTGCCGGCGATCTCGACCTCCTCGACCGTCTGCTCGTCGATCATCCCGGTGGGGTCGCGTCGCTCGGTCGGCCGAGGGCGTGGACGTCGACGAGCCACTCCCACAGCTCACGGAGCTTCCGCTCGATCTCGACCGAAGCCTCCTTGTAGCCCTTCCCGCCACGCGGCAGCCCGTCGAAGGTCATCGGCTCGCCCCAGGCCACGGACACCGGGGCGAAGTTGCCGAGCCGCCACACCTGGCTCCCGTGGATCGCCGCGGGGATCAGCGGCACCCCCTCGTTCACGGCGACCATCGCCGCCCCCGGCTGAGCAGGCCCGGGCACACCGCTCTTCTGGCGCGTCCCCTCCGGGAACATCCCGAGCGCGCCGCCCTCCCGCACGATCTCGCGCATCATGCGGACGGCGTCCCGGTCGGACTCGCCCCGCCGCACGGGGAAGGCGCCGAACGTGCGCAGCAGCTGGCCGAGCCCCGGTACGCGATGGGCCTCGACCTTGGCCATGAAGTAGAGCGTGCGCGGACAGGCGGCTCCCAGCGAAGGCGGGTCGATCCAGCTGAAGTGGTTCGCCGCGACGACGAGGCCGCCGGTCAGGGGGACTCGATCCGCCCCGTAGACCTCGAGCCGTGCCACGAGCTGGACCGCGGGCTGGATCGTGACGCGGCCGACCGCCCACGCGGCGTCGGCCCCGGTCACCGCTCCGCCTCCACGAGCTCGGCGATGCGCGCGACGACCTCCTCAACCGAAAGCGCGGTCGTGTCGAGCACGATTGCGTCCGCGGCTGCCTGCATGTTCACGGCGTCCCGCTCGTCGCGGCGCCGGAGGTCCTCGGCCAGCGAGCCGGCGTCGGCCTCCGGCCGGTCCGCCGTCCTCCTGCGGGCTCGCTCGTCCTCGGCGGCGACGAGGAAGACCTTCACCTCGGCGCCGGGCGCGACGACCGTGCCGATGTCGCGCCCCTCGATCACCGCATCACCGACGCTGCCGAGGGCGCGCTGACGCTCGCGCATGATTTCCCGCACACCCTGGTTGGCCGCGACCAGGGGCACGACCCGATCGATCTCCGCCGCGCGGATCTCCGTCGACACGTCGTGTCCGTCGATCTCCACCCGCCCCTCGGCGTCGAAGGTGACCGGATGCTCGCGGGCGAGGGTCGCGAGGGCATCCCCGTCGCCGGGGTCGACCCCCTCGCCGAGCGCGAGCCATGTCAGCGCCCGGTACATGGCGCCCGTGTCGAGGTACAGGAACCCGAGGCGCTGTGCGAGGGCGGCGGCCACCGTGCTCTTGCCGGACCCGGCCGGGCCGTCGATCGCGACGATCATGGCGCGATTCTTACCGTCTACCTCGTCGCCAGCTGCCCGAGCACCGCGAAGAAGCCGGGAAAGCTCGCCTCGACGGCGTCGGCGCCCTGGAGCTCGACGCCCTCGACCGAGGACATTCCGGCGACTGCGCCGACCATCGCCAGCCGGTGGTCACCGCGGCTGTCGAACGTCCCGCCGCGCAGCCTGGCCGGCACCCCGCGGACGCGGAACCCGTCGCGCGTCGCCCTGATGTGCCCGCCGATCCGGCGAAGCTCCTCGACCACGCCCTCGATCCGGTCGGACTCCTTCACCCTCAGCTCGGAGGCGCCTCGCACGACGGTGTCGCCCCGCGCGTGGCAGGCCACGAGGGCGAGCAGCGGAAGCTCGTCGACGAGACCCGGCACCTCCGCCGCCGACACCGTCGCCCCGACGAGCTCGGACGCGCGCACCTCGACGTCGCCCGCCGGCTCCCCGTCCACCTGGCGCCGGTTGTACACGGCGATCCGCGCCCCCATTCGCTCGAGCACGTCGAGGAGCCCCGTCCTGCGCGGGTTGAGCCCGACCCCGTGGACCGTGAGCTCGGACCCGGGGACCGTCAGCGCCGCGACGAGGAGTGGCGCGGCTGACGAAAGATCGCCCGGAATCTCGACCGCGTCGAGGACGAGCCGGTCCGCCTTCCGGACGCTGACGCTCGTAGGGCGCCGCCGCACCGCGACGCCTGCGCGCTCGAGGAGACGCTCCGTGTGGTCTCGCGTCGGGAGCCGCTCGACGACGGTCGTCTCGCCGTCCGCGTTGAGCCCCGCAAGGAGAATGGCGGACTTGACCTGCGCGGACGGCACCGGGAGCTCGTAGTCGATCGCGTGCAACGAAGCGCCCTCGACGACGAGGGGCGCATGCCCGTCCGTCGTCCGGACAGTGGCGCCCATTCGTCTCAACGGCACGGCTACCCGCTCCATCGGGCGCGCGGACAGCGACTCGTCACCGACGAGCTCGAAGCTCCCGGTCTGGCCGGCGAGCACGCCGGGGAGGATCCGCATGAGCGTCCCCGCGTTCCCGCAGTCGATCGCATCCGCGGGCGCGTCGAGCGCGGTGAGCCCACGACCGCGCACGCGCAGCTCGTCGACGTCGTCCTCGAGGACCTCGACGCCGAGAGCACGGACCGCCCCGATCGTGGCCTCGGTGTCGGCCGAGCGACCGAAGCCGACGATCCGCGTCTCGCCCTCGGCGATCGCGCCGACGAGCACGGCCCGGTGCGAGATCGACTTGTCCCCGGGAACGGCGACGTGCCCGACGAGGGCGGGCACGGGCTCGACGCGCATCAGTCTCAGCCGACGGTCTTGCCGAGCAGCGCGACGATGGTCCGCATCTCGTCCGCGAACCGGGCGAACTCTCCGATCCGGATCTGCTGCGGCCCGTCGCAGAGCGCGTCCTCCGGACGCGGGTGGACCTCGACCATGACCCCGTCGGCGCCGGCCGCGGCGGCGGCGCGGGCGAGTGGGAGGACGAGGTCGCTGCGTCCTGCGGCGTGGGACGGGTCGACGATGACCGGGAGGTGCGTCTCGCGCTTCAGGATCGGGACGGCCGAGAGGTCGAGCGTGTACCGCGTGGAGCGCTCGAACGTCTTGATCCCGCGCTCGCAGAGGATCACGCGCTCGTTCCCCTCCTTCGCGACGTACTCGGCTGCCATCAACAGCTCCTCGACCGTCGCGGACGGCGCCCGCTTGAGGAGCACGGGGCGCTCGACGCGCCCGACCTCGGCGAGGAGATTGAAGTTCTGCATGTTCCGAGCGCCGATCTGGATGACGTCCGCGACGTCGGCGACCTCCTGCACGTCGCGCGGGTCGAGCAGCTCCGTGACGATCGGGAGGCCGGTCTCCTCCCGCGCCTCGGCGAGGATCTCGAGCCCCTTCGAGCCGAGCCCCTGGAACGCGTACGGTGACGAGCGCGGCTTGAAGGCGCCGCCGCGGAGCATCGTCACGCCGGCGGCCGCGACCGCGCGCGCCGTCTCGAGCGTCTGCTCCCTCGTCTCGACCGTGCAGGGGCCTGCGATGAGGCCGAAGAACCCGTCCCCGATCCGTCGACCTCGGACCTCGATGACGGTCGAGTCGGGCGTCAGCTCCCGGGCGACGAGCCGGTAGGCGAGGAGCTCGGGGAGCTCGGGCGTGCCGGTGACCTCCATCGAGGTGAGTCTAGATGGCCGATGGCTGCGGCACGGCCGCGGCCTTCGAAGCGGGCGCCTACAGGACCTTCGCGCGACCGGAGCGTGCGAGTCGATTCCGGTCCGGAGCCGGTCGGCCGGACCGACGCCCGGCCGCGGATCCCGCCACAATCCCGGGGTGAAGATCTTCTCCGGCATTCAGCCGACCGGCGAGCCGCACATCGGCAACTACAGTGGCGGCTTCCGTCAGTACGCGAAGACGCAGGAGCAGGGGGACGCCTACTTCTGCATCGTCGACCTGCACGCGATCACCGTCGACTACGACCCCGCGGAGCTGCGCGAGGCGACGCTCGACATCGCGGCGATGCTGTTCGCGACGGGCCTCGACGCGGAGCGCTCGACCGTGTTCGTGCAGAGCCAGGTGAC